>VEOY01000157.1 GCA_012026685.1 Nitrospirota bacterium | reverse complement strand
GCCTTCACGGATATTGTCCTTCATGGTATGGGTCAATTCGAGATTGCGCTGGGTCGCGGCGTCGAGGAACATGTTCGCGGTCTGCCGGAAGGCCGTGATCTTCCTGAACCCCGGCGCCTCTTTCAGCGCTGCCTTCAGATAGTCAAGGAGTGCCCCTGCCGCGGAAATGCCGGCAGTCACTCCTTCGCAGCCGAATCCGTCAAGCGAGCTCACCCTGAAGTGGCCGGTGAGCGTGCGGTAGGCGTCGGGATAATCAAATGCCCAGTCTTCCTGGAACGTCAGATAATGGCCGGACAGTATCTCGGCATAGTGCAGATTGTCCCTGAGGCTCGACGGCAGGACGATCTCCCTCGGCTCGAACCTGCTCACTTCGTCCTCGATGTTCTCGTCCGTCTCGAAGACGATGAACTGGTTGGTCGAGATGTCCGCAGCCGCGATCCCGTGTTTCCTGCCCGCGGGGTAGATGCACATGATGTAGATGTTCTCTTTCGGGCTTTCCGGGGTATGCGTGCCCGGTGTTATGACCCTGACGACCTCTCTCGCAACAATGCCTTTTGCCTCCTTCGGGTCTTCCACCTGTTCGCATAGCGCGACCTTCAGTCCGGCCTTGATGAGCTTGGCGATATACGTCTCAGACGCAAAGTACGGCACGCCGCACATGGGCAGGGGGTTGTCCTTTGACTTGTCCCGGGAGGTAAGCGCTATCTGGAGGATCCGCGAGGCCTTTTCCGCGTCTTCGCCGAACATCTCGTAGAAGTCACCGAGCCTGAAGAGGACGATCGCGTCAGGATATTCCTCTTTGACTGCCGTGTATTGCTTCATGAGCGGGGTGAGTTCTGACATATCCGATATTAAATAATATATGGAAGTGAAAGTGCAACCCGCCGGATTGGGCATTGATGTGCCCTGGATCCGCGGTTTTGGGGGTTGCGGGACGTGCCGCTTTTCTTGACTTATATGCGCCTGAATCACTATAATTACATTTCGTTTTAGGGTCTTTAACGATGAAGATACAGATTCCAGATATCCCCGAAGAAGGCCTTGAGGTAGACCTTGAAGAGGACCTCGGCATCGAGGGAGTCTCCCAGGTCTCTCCCGCGCGGGCGAGGCTGTCGATCACCAAGGTGGCTGTCGAGGTGATGGTTTCCGGGGACATGTCCGTGGAACTGGAAAACACCTGCAGCAGATGTCTGAAGAATTTCAGACAGGTAAAGGCCCTGCCGGTGAATGTTGTGTACCATCCTGCGGAAGAGGCAGGCACTGAACGGCACGAACTGCATGACGACGAGATGGACATGGGGTTCTACCGGGGCGGTGAACTGGACCTGCAGGAACTGCTCAGGGAGCAGGTCCTGCTGAATTTGCAGATGAAACCGCTCTGTGACGAGGGCTGCAAGGGGATATGTCCGAAGTGCGGGAAAGACCTGAACACCGGCCCCTGCAGCTGCGATGGACGTGAAACAGACCCGAGACTTGAGGTCTTGAAGAAATTACTAGAGAGAGGAAAGGAGTAGTATCTTGGCAAACCCAACACACAGACATTCCCGTGCAAGAAGAGACAAACGGAGAGCCAACTGGAAAGGCCAGTCACCGAATCTCGGCCAGTGCCCTGAGTGCAAGGAGCTGAAGCTTCCCCACCGGGCATGCCCCAGCTGCGGATCATATAACGGCAATAAAGTCCTTGAAATCGTAGAAAAATAATCCCGCATGAAAGTAGTTCTTGATGCCATGGGGGGGGACCATGCTCCGCAGGTCAACATCGAAGGGGCGGTCGAGACGGTTCAGGAATCAGACGATATAGAGATCATTCTTGTAGGCGATGAGACCGCCATCAGGAAGGAGCTCAAGGGAAAAAAACACAGGACAGACCGCATCTCCATAGTCCATGCCTCCCAGGTAGTGGAGATGCACGAATCCCCCACCGTAGCCATCCGCAAGAAACGCGATTCCTCCATACGGGTCGGCGTTAATCTCGTAAAGGCCGGCAAGGCGGACGCCTTTGTGAGCGCCGGGCATTCCGGTGTTGTGATGGGGACGTCGCTTCTCCTTCTCGGCATGTCAAAGGGCGTTGACCGGCCTGCCATAGCTACACTCATGCCGACGCTCAAGGACACCTTCATCCTCCTCGATGTCGGCGCGAACGTCGACTGCAAACCGGAGAACCTCCAGCAGTTCGCTCTCATGGGCAATATCTACTGCAAGCTGGTCCTGGGAAGAGAGAAGCCGAAGGTCGGCCTCCTGAGCATCGGTGAGGAGGACGTAAAGGGCAACGAGCTCACGAAAGAGGCGTTCAAGCTCATCCGGCAGTCCAGCATCAATTTCATCGGCAATATCGAAGGCAAGGACATCTTTACCGGCACGGCGGATGTTGTTGTGTGCGACGGGTTCACCGGCAACATAGCGCTCAAGATCAGCGAAGGTCTTGCCGAGGTTATCCTGAAGATGCTCAAGCGGGAGATCTCGAACGTCACAGCAGGAAGGATCGGGTACCTGATGCTCAAGCCGGCGATCAGGAACTTCAAGAAAAGGACGGACTATGACGAATACGGCGGCGCACCGCTGCTCGGCATCAATGGCACGAGCATTATCAGTCATGGGAGATCGTCCGCAAAGGCCATCAGGAACGCGCTCAGAGTTGCCGATAATTTTGCACGGAAGAGGGTGTATGAGGCGATATCCGAAGCGATCCAGTCAGATCTTACCACCCGGGTGGCGTAGATGCTCAGGGCAAGGATAATCGCGACCGGTTCGTATGTGCCTGATAGGGTCGTCACGAACCGCGACCTTGAAAAGACCATAGATACCACGGACGAATGGATCACCGAACGGACCGGGATCAGGGAACGGAGGATCGCTGCCGCATCGCAGGCGAGTTCCGACCTTGCCTTCGAAGCAGCGCAGAGAGCACTGAAGCAGGCCCATCTCAAACCGAAGGATATCGACCTCGTCATTGTCGCGACCTGCACCCCTGATATGGCTTTTCCTTCGACCGCATGTTTTCTCCAGGACAGGCTGGGCATAAAACATTCCGGTGCCTTTGATATCAATGCTGCGTGCTCGGGGTTTGTCTACGGACTGCATCTGGCGAGTTCGCTGATAAGGACGGAAGCGCACAAAAGGATCCTCCTCGTGGGCGCGGAAGTGCTCTCTCGCGTGACGGACTGGGAGGACAGGACGCCCTGCGTGCTCTTCGGCGACGGGGCCGGCGCGGTCATCATCGAGGGGACGAAGGAAAAACGCGGCATCATCTCCACGCATATACAGGCGGACGGGGGGCTCAGCGAGCTGATCATGCTGCCGGGCGGGGGGACACGGACGCCCTGTTCAAAAGACATGCTCCTCAAAAGGCTGCAGTATATCAAGATGAAGGGCAACGAGACGTTCAAGGTAGCTGTCCGGACGCTCGAAGAGCTTGCAGCACGGACCATTCATGACAACGGGCTTGATCCTTCACAGCTTTCCCTGCTCATCCCCCACCAGGCAAATCTCAGGATCATCCAGGCAACGGCGAAGAGGCTGAACCTCCCTGAGGAGAAGGTCTTCGTCAACATCGAGAAGTACGGCAATACATCGGCCGCATCCATACCGATCGCTCTCGACGAGGCTGTTCACGCGGGCAGGGTAAAGGACGGCGACCATATTCTGCTTGAGGCCTTTGGCGGCGGACTCACCTGGGCCTCAGCACTCCTCAGGTGGTAGATAATGGCATGTAGGGGTAGATAAAGGTAAAGGCAAAGGTAGAGATAATTTTTTCTCTGCCTTTACCGCTGCCTGTTCCCTTCTTTTTCCCTCTTCCTGTCCCGCTCCTTTTTCCTCGAACTGACATGCCAGATCCTGAAGAGGCGCTCCATCTTGTCCCGGTAGACCATGGACAGGAATATGACCACGACGGTAAGCCCGAGCAGGAACGAGAAGCGGTAATACTGATGGTGGCGCAGATAGGTGCCGCCGAGGGTCAGGAGCACGGTCCCTCCAAACCTTCCGACCGTGCTGATGATCAGGAACTCGCGCGTCGTCAGATGGCCCAGTCCGAGAATATAGCAGAGGAGGTCCTTCGGGAAGCCGGGTATCAGGAAAAGGACGAATACAAGAAAGGCCCCCTTGTGATGCAGGAGGTAATCATACTTGTCCAGGGTCTTCTTTGAGACGAACCTGTCCACAAAGGGCCTGCCGAATGTCTTTGAGAGCGAAAAGTTCACCCATGAGCCGAGGGTGAGTCCGATGGTCGAGAGGAAAATGCCAAGGACAGGGCCGTAGAGAAAACCTCCCATGACCCCTGTCACTTCTCCCGGAATGGGCGCGGCAACGACCTGAAGCGTCTGAAGAACTATGAAGCCGATAAAGGACAGCGGGCCGAGGGAGTCAAGGAATGCCCGGACCCTCTCCCGGTCCATGAAGAACTGGAATGTCCCCGCACGGTAAAGGATCCAGACAACGATAAGGAAAAAGGCCAGAAAAGACAGCTTGATCCAAATGTGCTCTCTGGCCCTTTTGGGGTCATGCGGTCCTATGATGTTTCCTTTCCCTTTACTGCGTCAATAAAATACCTGATCGTATCGACCGGCACCGGGAAAAGTATGGTCGAGTTCTTTTCCGTTGCTATCTCGGTCAGTGTCTGAAGGAACCTGAGCTGAAGCGCGATAGGCTGTGACGATATCACCGACGCGGCCTCGGAAAGTTTCTGAGAGGCCTGGAACTCTCCCTCTGCATGGATGATCTTGGCCCTCCGTTCGCGTTCCGCCTCTGCCTGCCGGGCAATGGCGCGCTGCATTTCAACGGGAAGGTCGACGTTCTTCACTTCAACCGTAGAGACCTTTATACCCCAGGGTTCGGTCTGGAAGTCGATCACCTTCTGGAGTTCCGCGTTCAGTTCATCCCGTTTTGCCAGAAGGTCGTCAAGCTGGCTCTGGCCGAGCACGCTTCTGAGCGTGGTCTGGGAGATCTGGGAGGTCGCGTAATAGAAATCTTCGACGTCCGTGATCGCCTTGACCGGATCAATGACCCTGAAATAGACGACCGCGTTCACCTTCACCGTGATATTGTCGCGCGTGATGATGTCCTGCGGCGGCACATCCATGGTGATGGTCCTGAGGCTGACCCTCACCAGCTTGTCTATGATCGGCCAGATGATGACGAGGCCCGGTCCCTTGACCGGGATGATCCTCCCGAGCCTGAAGACAACGCCCCGTTCATATTCCTTCAGCACCTTGATGGCGCTGGTCAGGATGTAGACCGCAAAGAAGAGAATGAGGATGATCCCTGAAAGGAACGGCGTTAAGAATGGCATGACTACTCCTCCTTTTTTTTCAGCGGAACTCTAAAAAGTCCGCGTGCTGCGCTGATGTTCAGCCCTCGTCACTGCGACGTACCTGCCGGTACGCCTCATTCCTCGGACCTCGTTTGCCTTGCCTTCGGGGCTTTTTACTTTGCCGCTCGCTATCAATGCATCATGAGATCTTTTTCTTAACCTTGAGCTTCAGTCCGGACACTTCCACAACGACAATGTCTGCTCCCTTCTCTATTTCTTCGCCGGAAAAGGCCGACCAGAGTTCGCCATGTAATGATACCATGCCGCCGGCTTTCGAGATATCCCCGGCCGCCTTTCCCTCAAGGCCCACCATCCCTTCGCTGCCGGTCACCGGCTTTCTCTTCAGCGCTTTGTACGCGAGCCTGAAGGTCAGCGTGAAGAAAAGCGCCGTGATCAGCGCCGCAGGCACGATGATCGCCAGGGATATCCGGTAAATCGGCTCGGGGGATTCAAACAGCATGAGCGAGCCGAAGACCATCGAGATGATGCCCCCGATGGTCAGCAGCCCATGGGATACGATCTTTATCTCAAGGACAAAGAGCACGATCGCAAAGATGATCAGCGCAAGCCCCGCGTAATTCACCGGCAGGGTCTGGAACGAATAGAACGCGAGGATCAGGAATATGCCGCCTGCCACACCGGGGAATATGGCGCCCGGATTCGTCAGCTCGAAGAAAAGTCCGTAAAATCCAAGCAGCATGAGCATATAGGCGACGCTCGGGTCTGTTATGAAGCTCAGGATCCTGTAGCGGATTCCCATCTCATGCGTGACAACAGGGGCATTTGCCGTCCGGAGGACCTTTTCGCCGTCAGCGGTCTTTACGGTCCTGCCATCGATCGCCTTCAGCAATTCATCAAGGTCTTTGCTTACGAGGTCGATCACCTTCAGGTCCAATGCCTCTTTTTCCGTGGCGGATACGCTTTTCCTCACCGCATCCTCAGCCCATGCCGCGTTTCTGCCGGACCTGTCAGCAAGTGATCGTATATACGCTGCGGCATCGTTTGTCACCTTGTCGGCCATCTCCTTGTCCATTTTTCCGCCGACGGACACAGGGTGAGCTGCGCCGATGTTCGTGCCCGGCGCCATGGCCGCGATGTGGGCCGCAATGGTTATGAATACGCCGGCAGAAGCAGCCCGCGCTCCCGGGGGTGCGACATAGACTATGACCGGCACGCTGCTGCGGGTTATCTCTTTGACGATGTCTCTCATGGAGGCGTCGAGTCCTCCGGGGGTGTCCAGTTCGATGACCAGCGCCTCGGCGCGCATGGACCGTGCCTGCGCAATGCTCCGGGTGATGAATTCCGATGAGACCGGATTGATCACGCCGTTTATCCTGATGGAAAGCACCTGCCGGGCGGGATCTGCTGACAGAATGATTGCAGAGGGGAGGACAAGGCATGCAAGGATGAACACTGCCAGGAGTTTTCGTGCCATAGTCCATTATACAATGGACGGGGTCATTCCTTCCGGACTGTGCGCGTCAGATGTGAGGCGGGGACGTAACTCATTGACAAGCAAGGGACTTTTTTGATATAAAATCTATCTGTCTCACAGCTGAATTTTCACTGCAGATACGTATTCCCAGGTAGCTCAGCCGGCAGAGTCACGCCGATGGCGTGATTAACCACCAGGTGGGCAGTTGGGATAGAGTAAGAGAGTGAGATATTCCCAGGTAGCTCAGCCGGCAGAGTCACGCCGATGGCGTGATTAACCACCAGGTGGGCAGTTGGGATAGAGTAAGAGAGTGAGATAT
>VEOY01000001.1 GCA_012026685.1 Nitrospirota bacterium | reverse complement strand
TATCCTCTGTATCGAGGGTGAAAGGATCATGAAGAGGGTCCGGGAAACCCATCCCATGAGATATTTCTTCCCGCAGGAGATAGCGGACTATGCATCACGGAGCGGTTTCTCGCTCGCGGCAAGTGAGCCGTTCATGAAGCAGAAGGAGAGCCTGCGGATCAGCGACTGGAACGCGACTTTTGTCTTAAAGGCAATTTGACTATCAGACCATCAGTGTAAGATCGGACTTCCCATAACCCTGAATATACATCACGTGATCCAGCGAGAGACGCAGAGGATAGGTATCTTTATCTATGGCTACGGGCTGGGAAATTCTCCAAGCCTTATCAATACGGGGATTGCATTGGAAGCCGCCGGATTCAGCGTGGATTATTTCACCCACCATACCTTCATCGGTGGTCTCGATTTCAGAAACCCGAACATCCGCATTTACCGGTTTGAAGAAAATGACAGTCCCGTGGAAACAGGAGGGGGTGGTTGGTTGGTAAGGTTCCTGAAAACCCGACGTTCACCGTCGATTGTTCAAGCGCTGGGACACGGGGTGTTTTTGCTGATGCAGCTTAAGGGTCGCCTCCTGGACCGTTTTTTCCAGGGAAAAAGGTTGGCGGAGACTGAAAAAGTCTTTCTCGATGGCATTGCGCAGTGCGTTCGCAAGGCTGAAGATAGTATCGGGAGGAACCGGTATAAATGTTTTATCGGAGCTGAACCCGGAGGTTTAGCGGCAGCTGCCACTATTGGTCAGAAAATGTCCGTTCCGGTTGTTTACTACAATCTCGAACTTCATCTTGTTGCTGAAAGCAGAACTATCATGGAAAAGGTGGTGAAGTCTTGCGAAAAAAAATTCAATAAAAATGCTGCTTTTACGATTACGCTGGATGAAGAAAGGGCAGAGTCTCTTGCCAGGGACAATGAAATAAGCATATCAGATATTCTCACTGTGCCTGTGTGCGCAGATGGACCGAGATTTGAGGAAAAAACAGACTGGTTGAGAAAGAAGTTCAACTTATCAGCACAGGACAGGATTCTGCTATATGCCGGGTTCATCACTGAATGGGCTATGTGCGAAGAGCTCGCGAAAACAGCCATGACGTGGCCGGACAACAGAGTGCTCGTTCTCCACAGCCATGGTTATCATAATCCGAGATTCATTGAAAAACTGCGGAAATATGAGGGTAAGAAGGTCAAGATATCCAGAGAGCCGGTGGCATATGATGACCTGCCGTCTTTACTGGCTTCCGCCGATATCGGTATCGCTCTTTACAGGGATATCGGAAAAAACTTTACGCTTGTCAGTTCTGCCTCAGGAAAATTATCGCATTATCTGAAGAGCGGGCTGCCCGTTATTACCAACGATTATCCAGGCATGACGAAGGTTATAGAGAAATACGGCTGCGGCAGATGTGTGGACCGCGTCGAGAAGATCAGCGAAGCCATGGAAATGATCTTCAACAACTATGATCTGATGCGTGGCAATGCGTATACATGTTACGAGGAGAATTACCTGTTTTCGAAACAGTTCACGCCGGTCATTGAAAGAATCAAAAAATTATGATCGAAAATCCTCAAGAGCGGAGCTGCATTCTGTGTGGGGAAAAATGTTCGGAACTGTATGAATTGCACGATGACCGCTATGGATATCCCGGCAGCTTTCAGCTTTTGAATTGCCGATCATGCGGACATAAATTTCTTGAGATAGCGCTTACCGGGGAGCAATTAACGGACATGTATAAGAATTATTATCCCCGATCCTCTTTCAAGCTGGATGATTACAGCCCGCACAGGGAAGTCAGGGGGTTTAAGGCATGGCTTGACGGCTCTTTCAGGTCAGCCTTTCGCTGGGTTCCAAGAAATGTGCGAGTGCTTGATGTAGGTTGTGGTTTCGGAGAGACCTTGGGCTACCATAAGGCCCGAGGATGTGATGTCTACGGCGTTGAGGCGGATGAGAACATACAACGGGTCGTTGCCGAATACGGCTATACGGTCCATATCGGACTGTTTGACCCCGACATGTATGAGGAGGGCTATTTTGATTGCGTGACCATGGATCAGGCCATTGAGCACGTTGCAGACCCGGTCGCCACGTTGCGGGGAATTGCCCGCATTTTGAAAAGAGGAGGGATCGCGGTCCTGAGTACTCCCAATGCGAACGGATGGGGGGCGAAACTGTTCAAGAAAAGGTGGATCAACTGGCATGCCCCCTATCACCTGCATCATTTTTCACGAAGCTCTATGAAGATAGCGGCCGAACAGGTTGGACTGGTAGTGGAAAAAGCTGCAACCATAACCAGTTCCGAATGGCTGCATTATCAGTGGATGCATCTGCTCACCTATCCGGACATGGGAGAGCCCTCTCCGTTTTGGTCCCCAAAAGCGGGGCGGTCGCCGGGGCAGCAGTTCGGGCTGCGCATGCTCGGTCTCTTCCATGAGACCCGGATAAATCATATGATCACCCGCCTGTTCGACGCGCTCGGGACCGGTGACAACTTCCTCTTCGTGCTCCGCAGGGCCCGATGATCTATATCCTTCTCCCGGTTCACAACCGCGTCGATGAGACCAGGAAGTTCCTGTCCTGCCTGAAGGAGCAGACCTGCGGCGATTACCATCTCATCCTGGTTGATGACGGCTGCACCGACGGTACGGCCGAGTATGCTGCCCGGGAGATACGGGACATCACGGTCCTGCGCGGGGACGGCAATCTGTGGTGGGCCGGCAGCCTTCAGAAGGCGAGGAAGCATCTGCTCGGGAGGGCGGATGTCAGTGAAGACGATATCGTCCTCATCGCGAACGATGACATTACGTTCGGGAAAGATTTCCTGTGCACGGTTCAGGAGGAGGCACGGATATTCCCGCAGAGTCTCATATTGGCGCGGTGCCATGACCAGACCACGCATGAGCTGCTGGACAAAGGTATGAATATCGACTGGAAGTCCTTCTCGTTTGCATCGGCATCAGCGCCTGATGATATCAATGTCCTGTCGACACGAGGTCTCTTCATGACGTTCAGGGTGTTTTGCGCGGTGGGCGGCTTTCATCCCCTGCTGTTGCCGCATTATGGCTCTGATTATGAATTCACCCACCGGGCTTTCAAGAAGGGGTTCCATCTGGCGATTGCGGAGAGGGCAGCGGTATATCTGAACCGGGAGACGACGGGCACGAGAAGCATAGATTACCGCATCGGCCTGCTGCAGCTTCTCAATAATCTCTTCGTTTCAAAGCGGTCCACCTATAACCGGCTGATGTGGACTATCTTCATATTACTGTCCAGTGACCGGCAGTATATCATCAGAAATCTGTGCAGGCTCTATATCGACGCGCTGGCAATAGTATATCAGTGGGCAATCCTGAGATTGCGCGGTGAGAGGACCTGACCATGGCGGATGAATCAATGCAATTGGTGAACAGACTGGTTCTGTCCCTTCGCCTCATGATCGGTCATCAACTCACCACCCTGAGGATAAGACGGGCGGCGAAACGCTCACTCCTGAAGGTTGCGGTCGGCGCTGCTGATGTCCGCGCCGATGGATGGGTGGGCACCGACAGGGAGCATATCGACCTGACCGACCGGTCAACCTGGGCAAGATTCTTTTCCGAAGGGTCCGTCGATGCCATGGTGGCGGAACATGTCTGGGAGCACCTGACGCATGAGGATGCAGAGCTTGCCGCTCAGAACTGCAGGCATTTTCTGAAGACGGGAGGCCATATCCGCATTGCGGTCCCTGACGGCTATTTCCCCGATGCCCAATACCTCGAAGTGGTCAGACCCGGGGGGACCGGACCGGGATGCGAAGACCACAAGGTGCTTTACACTTACCGTACCCTGTGCGATCTCTTCAGTTCTCAGGGGTTTGAGGTAAGGCTTCTCGAATACTGGGACGAAGCAGGGATATTTCACACAGAACCCTGGAGCGATGTGGACGGCCTGATCCGGAGATCAGGGAAACACGATCCGAGGAACAGTGGCGGAAGGCTCCGGTACACGTCGCTGATCCTGGATGCAATAAAGCGATAGGTATGCCGGCGGACACGTCTTCGGTCAGCGGCGGATCATCGGCGCCGATAGCCCTGTTCGTCTACAACCGGCCGGAACATATGCAGCGGACCGTGGAGGCCTTGCGAAAAAATGACGGCGCAAAAGAAAGCGATCTGACCGTCTTTTCCGCCGGCCCGGGAAACCCCGATGCAGCGGGGGCGGTCCGCCGCGTGAGGGAAATGGCGAGGCAGACGGAAGGGTTCAGGAGTGTCAGGCTCGTTGAACGGCAGCACAATCTGGGTCTCGCCGGGTCTGTCATCGCCGGCGTAACGGAACTGTGCGAAAAGCATGGACGCGTTATCGTCGTTGAAGACGACCTCATAGCATCCCCCCATTTTCTGGCATACATGAATGAGGCGCTGCAAAGATACGAAGACAGCGGGAAAGTAATGCAGATATCGGGGTACATGTTCCCGGTCGAACTGAGTTCAGGTACGGATGCCGTATTTCTGCCGTTTACGACATGCTGGGGATGGGGGACATGGAAGAGGGCCTGGAGATACTTCGATCCGCACATGTCTGCCTATGAGAAGATCAGGGGCGATCGGCGGCTCAGATATCGCTTCGACCTCAACGGCTCGTATGATTATTTCGACATGCTGAAATCACAGCGCAGAGGGGATATCGATTCCTGGGCAATACGCTGGTATCTCAGCGTGTTCGCGATGGGAGGGCTTACCCTTCATCCCGTGAAGTCGTTGATTGAAAACATAGGATTCGACGCGTCCGGGACGCACTGCAGGGATGCATCCTTCATGCATGGCGTGGATCCGGAGTTTACGGTGCGGAAGTATCCCGAGGTGGCCGAATCCGGCATCGCCACAAGAGATATCGCACGCTTTCTGGCAGGGAAAGGGGATACGCGGGACCGCATCATGCGAACACTGAAACGATGGATATCCTAGCCGTTCCCTCATGGTGAAGAGGACCGTGCTTCAGCATCAAAGATGAACATACTGCATCTGCAGACATATGATATCGGCGGTGCGTATATGGCGGCATCCCGTCTGCACCGGCATCTGACGGCAGCAGGGCTGAACTCCCGGCTGATGGTGCATGCACAGCTGTGCCGCGGGAGCGATGTCATATCCTGCCACCCGCAGAATATATTTCACCTGTTGAAGAATAAGGTGAAGTTCGCGGCCGGTCCCGACGGCAGTACCGCAAGGTCCAACCCTGACTACGTCTTTCGGGATGCCGAGCATGCTGCTGTCAGGGATATCGGGCCCCTGTTTCGCCGGGTTCCCTTCAGGCCGGACATTATCGTGGCTCACTGGATATCGAACTTTCTGAGCGCAGAGCATCTGTATCATATCAGCGACCATTACCGCGCTCCCGTGGTATGGCACCTGCTTGATATGGCTCCCCTCACGGGGGGATGCCACTATGCATGGGACTGCACGGGGTATACAGCGCAATGCGGCAGCTGCCCCGCATTATATTCCCCGGCCGCGGACGACCTGTCCCACAGCATCTGGAGCAGAAAAAGAGAATTCATCCGGAGCATGAATATCACCCTTGTCCCTGCAACGGCCCGGCTCGCCGAACAGGCAGGGAGAGCGTCCCTTTTCAGCGGCAAGAAAATTGAAAAGATATTGCTTGGGGTGGATCCCGACACGTTCAGGCCCGCAGCCCGGGAGCTGCCGAGAACGTCGTTCGGTCTGCCCCTCGACAGGAAGATCATATTCTTCGGAGCGCAGTCCCTGAAGTCCCGGCGGAAGGGGTTGTCGTACCTTGTCGAAGCGCTGAATATTCTCCTGGACAGGCCGGACGTGAAGGGGGAGGAGATCATGCTGATAACAGCGGGTCATGAACGGGATGTGAGGGAATCGCTTGGCAGACGCCTTGCCTGCAGGCATCTCGGTTTTCTCGGCGATGACCGGTCACTTGCCGCAGCGTACCAGGCCGCTGATCTGTTCGTCTGCCCTTCCATCGAAGACTCAGGCCCGATGATGATCAACGAGGCCATAATGTGCGGGACCCCTGTTGTTTCCTTCGACATGGGCGTGGCCCGGGACCTGGTACATACGGGGAAGACAGGATATCGCGCGGAGCTGAAAAATTCCGCGGACCTGGCACACGGCATGGCGAACATCCTGAAACTGAGCAGAGCGGAGGCAGCGGACATGTCCGCCTGCTGCAGACAGACCGGGCTGGACCACTGTCACCCCGGGATCCAGGCGGGAGCTTTTCATTCGCTGTTCGGTTCGTTGACGAAGGAGGGATGAGGCGGACATGGTAAGACAGTTCATTGTCAGTATAGTTGACCGGCTCGGATACAGCCTGATAAAGAAGAGCGCCGGCCCTGCCGTCTGTTCTTCCCTCGCGGATGAAAAGATCAGCGAGGTGGTTCAGCGGGTGCGGCCTTATACCATGCTTTCACCGGAAAGACTGATGTCGTTGTACGATCAGGCCGTTTTTTGTGAGAAGCATGATATACCGGGATGCTTTGTCGAATGCGGCGTCTGGAAAGGCGGAGCGGTCGCGACCATGGCCCTTGCCAACATGGAATTCAGTGCCGGGCGGAGGCACATTCATCTGTTTGACTCGTTTCAGGATATCTGCGAACCTGACAGATCAGTGGACGGCGAGAGGGCTGTCAGGGAAGCCGCCAAGTGGGCATCCGGAACAGGTGACGGCAGTCTGAGACCCCTGAAAGGCTTCTATGATGCCTTCGGCGGCCCGGGGACGCTGGAGGGGAACAGGGATCTTCTGGAAAGGAAGATCGGTTACGCTCCTGATTACCTGCACTATCATCAGGGGTGGTTTCAGGATACCCTGCCGGGTGATGCCGCATCCATCGGGGAAACAGCGATCCTGAGGCTCGACGGAGACTGGTATGCATCTACAAAGATATGTCTGGACTACCTGTATGACAAGGTGGTAAGCGGCGGGTTTGTCATCATTGATGACTATGGTGCGTATGACGGCTGCAGAAAAGCTGTCGACGAATTCATGGAGCAGAGAAGGATCGCTGCATATCTGAACCACATCGATGCCGAAGCGAGATACTGGATAAAGCCGTGACCGATGCCGAAGACGTGCATACCTGAACTGTCTGAATTATGCCTGTCGCATGCCATTGATCCCCCCTGAAATATCCGCCGGCGTCCAGCTGATCGTCCAGTATTTTACCTGCGGCCATGAGGACCGTCAGAAAGAGCTGGACGCCTGCCTCCGGCAGAATCTCGAGAACCGGCATATCGGCAGGATCCATCTCCTGACCGAGGATATGCCTGACCTCTCGCGTTTTGGAAACCCGGACAAGATCGTCCTGACGGTCATCCGTGAACGGCTGACGTACGAGAGGGCCTTTCAATATGCAAATCAGCACGACAACGGCGGGACCTGGGTACTGGCAAACGCGGACATATATTTTGATGAAAGTCTGCGGCATCTGAGGGGTGTCGATTTGACGGGGAGAATATTTGCGCTGACCCGTCATGATATTCAAAAAGACGGCAGCCTGAAGATGATCCCTCCGGTGTACGGGCAGGGGACGCAGGATGCGTGGATTTTCAGGACTCCGGTGTCGCTGAAGAACATGTCTGCCGGCTTTCGTCTGGGCGTGCCCGGCTGCGACAGCAGGATCGCATACGAACTTGGCAAGGCGGGATACCGGATATCCAACCCGTCAAGAAAGATCATTGCCCGTCATCTGGATCTGACCCGGGAGCCTGATCCCCTGTCGAGGGCCCGGGAATACAGGGGCATGAACTCTGAGGAAAACATCAGGGCAGGCAAAGTGGTGCCTCCTCCCTATTTGTACGTATTCCCGACCGGCTCGTTGAACGGGATACGCGTATGGGAACAGGCAAAAAAATATGCGGAGGTCGGCACGGAGCTGATGAAGAGAAGGCCGGTCCTGACGAAAAAGTGCGCAAAACGGCCCGGTGACCGACAAGAGAATATGTATGCTTCGGGCGCCTATATCGCGAATAATCCGACGCTGGACGCAGAGGACGTACCGTGGAAAATAACGAAACTGGTCCCGCTCGTGGACCTGTTCCTGCAGAGGTCCGGGCATGCGGGAGTCAGGATACTGGATGTCGGAGGCGGCGCAGGACTGTATCTGAAGGAGATATCCGACCACATCAGGGCGAGCAACATAACCGTGGAAAAGCATGCGGTCGATCTGTCCGTTGAAATGCTGCGCAGGCAGCAGGAAAATAATCCCGACCTTGAATCCGTGGTTGAGGGCAGCATTGAGAAGACTCTGTTCAGGGACAAGGAGTTCGATCTTGTCCTGATGGTCGATGTCCTGGAGCATGTGTCGGATGTCCCGGCAGCGCTCAGGGAGTTGAAGCGGATAGCGAAGTACGTCATCTTTAAAGTGCCGATGGAGAACAACCTGTATTACAATCTGCTGAATCTTATCAAGATGGGAGGACTCAGACGCGACATCTTCCGGAAGGTCGGGCATCTGAACTTCTACAGCTTCGGTACTCTCAGAAGACAGCTGGAAAGCATCGGCGCTATGGTGCGGTGCGACTTTACCAACGTCTTTGAGTTCTATCTCTCCGAAGGATACCACCGGAAAACGGGCCTGAAGGAAAGAATGGTCTTTTCAGCTGCGGCGTATGTGTTCAGGCTTTCCCCCCGGCTCTGTGCCCGACTGTTCCCTGACTCCGTCGCCTGTCTTGTCCAATGCCGGTAGAAAAGAAGAAGATCATGCTCGTTGCCCCTTCCCTGAAAGGAGGAGGCGCCGAAAAAGTCGCGGCAACGCTCATCGAAGCATTTGCGACAGCCGGGGACATGCGGGTACTGCTGGTCCTGCTCAGGAGAGAAACGGTGCAGGTCCAGCGGCCGAATATCGGGGTGACATATCTTGATCTTCAGGAAGGCGGCAACGCGGTACGTTCCCTGTTCAAATTAATCAGGCTTGTATTTCTCCTGGCAAGGATCATACGGCAGGAGCGTCCCGGAACGATCGTGAGTTTCATGGACTACCTGAATGTCGCGTGCATCATGGGCAGGCGGTTCTCCGGAGTACACACCAGGGTCGTGCTGACGGTCCACACCCTCCTGGTCAGCCATATGGAAAGATACGCTGAAAGCTACCGGGAGAAGGTCCTGAAAAGGCTGGCGCTGCTCACCTATGGCGGGGCTGACGCGATCATTGCCGTTTCAAAGGGCGTGCGTGATGATCTGGCAAGCCTTTTCCGGATTGACGCTTCGCTGGTACACGTGGTGCCGAATCCGGTCGATGTGCAGAAGATACAGGCTCTTTCCGGGGAAGCAGTGCCCGGGGCACTGTTTGCCGGGGACGTTCCCGTGATATTGTCGGCAGGCAGGCTGTCGAAGGAAAAAGGGTTCGACTGCCTTATGCGGTCGTTTGCAGGGCTGAAGGCTAAACACGACGCGCGCCTCGTCATTCTGGGTGAAGGCAAAGAAGAAGATGCCCTCAGAATATTGGCCGGAGAACTCGGCATTTCGGATGATGTATTTTTCGCCGGGTATGTGGAGAACCCCTGGAAATATATGAGGCATGCGACGATGGTCGTCGTCCCCTCTCTGTACGAGGGGTTCGGCATGGTCATCGTCGAAGCCATGGCGTGCGGCGTCCCGGTCATAGCAACAAGGGCATACGACGGGATCGAGGACATTGTCGAACATGGTGCGAGCGGATTGCTCGTCTTGCCGGGCGATGAGAGTGCTCTTACAGAGGCAATGTACCGGCTCCTGACCCATCCGGAAGAGGGGCGGCTGTTTGCCGCTCATGCCTCGGCAAAGCTCAATGACCTTTCTGCCGGGACCATCGCGCAGAAATACCGGGATGTCATGCATGTATAGCCGAAGGCGGAGTCACATGGCATGGTGAAAAAGATCCCTGCCGGAGAACGCAGGACAGCCGGTCAGCTCAGACAGGCATATGAAATAGAAAAAGAACTTGCGTCACGGCTGCGGCATGCCGACCGAAGCCGGAGAAAGGAAGAATACCGCGCTGCATATGATGAATGGTATGAGCGCGTATTTCGCGACAAGCAATTAAGACCGGGAGATGCAGTCAGCAGAAAGACCTCTGTCCGGGAACAGAAGATGCTGCTCGCGAGGTTCTTGCGCCCGCAGTCCAGGTTCCTGGAGATCGGTCCGGGAGACTGCAGCCTGTCGGTGGAGATCGCGGAACAGGTGAAAGAAGTATATGCGGTTGACGTTTCAGGGCGCGCTGCCGAGGGTGTTCGCCTTCCGGCGAACTGTACGTTCATCCTCTCTGACGGGTGCGGTGTCCCCCTGCCGCCGGGAAGCGTCGACATGGCTTACAGCAATCAGGTGCTGGAACATCTTCATCCCGAAGATGCGGGTGAGCAGGTGCGCGATGTCTGCAACGCCCTGGTTCCCGGGGGTATGTATCTCTGCGTCACGCCGAACCGTCTGTACGGCCCTCATGACATATCGGGATATTTTGATGAGGTCGCGACCGGGTTCCATATCAGGGAATACACGGTAACGGAACTGGTGTGTATCTTCCGAAAAGCCGGGTTTTCACGAAGCCGGCTCTTGATCGGCGCGAAGGGCCGCTATATCGCCGTTCCGGCATGGCCGGTCCGTCTGGTCGAAGCCCTGCTGGACAGGCTGCCGCGCGGACTGGGCAGAAGCCTGGCGTCCCTGCCGCCGTTCAAATTGGTGCTCGGGATCAAGCTGCTTGCGGTCAAGTAACTTCATGAACGCCCTGGCATCGGCCCTGCAAGCGGGCGGCGGGTCCGGCGAAATGCGCTCGACGGGCTCAGGGATGCTTTGTGAGACGATGAAACATGTGCGGCATCTGCGGTAAGATCACATTCAACGGCGAGCCGGTCAGCGGAGAACTGATGCGACGTATGACAAACGCGCTCATCCACCGCGGGCCGGACGATGAAGGCATCTGGGTGAGCGGCAGCATCGGTCTTGGCCACCGCCGCCTGTCGATCATCGACCTGTCCACGGCAGGCCATCAGCCGATGCGCAACGAGGACGGCACGATCCTGATCGTCTTCAACGGCGAGATCTACAACTTTCCCCTGCTCAGGGAAGAACTGGTCGCCAGGGGTCATGTCTTCCGGTCCCGGAGCGATACGGAGACGATCCTGCATCTCTATGAGGAATCCGGGATCGACTGCGTCCGGCGGCTGAACGGCATGTTCGCCTTTGCCATATGGGACACCCGCGTCAGAACGCTTTTTCTTGCGCGTGACCGGACGGGAAAGAAGCCGCTGTATTACCGCCACACCCCGGACGCTTTCATCTTCGGGTCGGAGATCAAGGCCGTCCTCTGCGATGACTCGGCAGAGACGAAGCCGGACCGAGTGGCGATCCACCACTATCTGACGTATCAGGATGTCCCGTCTCCCTGGACCGCGTTCGAGGGCATCCGGAAACTGCCGCCTGCGCATGTCATGACGCTCAGGGACGGCCGTGCGGAGGTGATGCGGTACTGGAAACTTTCCTATCTGCCGAAGCACCCGATGTCCGAAGAGGAGACCGGTCAGGAGATCGTCAGGAGGCTCACAGAGGCGGTCAGGGCCAGGATGGTGAGCGATGTCCCGCTCGGGGCGTTCCTGAGCGGCGGCATTGATTCGAGCGCCGTGGTGGCTCTCATGGCCCGTGAGGCTTCGGGACCGGTCAGGACCTTTGCCGTCGGCTTTGGCGAAAAGGATTACAATGAGCTGAAATATGCGAGGGTAATTGCTGAACGGTTCGGCACCGAACATACCGAATTCATGGTTGAACCTGACGTGCGCGATATCCTCGATAAGATCGTCTGGCATTATAACGAGCCGTTTGCCGATGCATCCGCCATCCCTACCTACCACGTTTCGCGGCTGGCAAAGGAGCATGTCACCGTGGTGCTGAACGGAGACGGCGGAGACGAGAATTTCGCCGGTTATGAGCGTTATGCGGCCAACGCTTTTGCGGACAGGCTTGGGCGGTTCGTGCCTGCGCCTGCTGCAAAGGCCATGCTCTCAGTCCTGATGCTGCTGCCTCACCGGCGCAGCTCCATGAGCTATGTCTGGAAGCTCAAACGGTTTCTGCAGGAATATCCTCTTGGACCTTTTCTGCGCAATGCCCACTGGCTGAGCCATTTTACTCCCGAAATGAAATCAGGCCTTTACACCCAGGAGTTCGCCGGAGCGGTGGCCGGGCATGATCCCTACGCACTTCTTGACCGGCACTTCAGGGAGGCCGACGCAGACCATATGCTTGACAGAGCCCTCTACGCTGACACGATGATGTACCTTCCGGATGACCTCCTCGTCAAGGTCGATGTTGCCTCCATGGCGCACTCTCTTGAGGCGCGCTCTCCCTTTCTCGATCACCGGTTCATGGAGTTTGCGGCCCGGATCCCCGTGGACCTGAAGCTGAGGGGAAGGGCAACGAAATACATCCTGAAGAAGGCGTTCAGGGGCATCCTTCCTGATACGGTCCTTTCAAGACCGAAGCAGGGGTTCACCGTGCCTCTCGATGCATGGTTCAGGGGCGAATTGAAGGATATGGCATATGATGTCCTTATGAGCGGGCGGGCAATGGATCGCGGCTATTTCCGGCAGGAACGGGTAAGAATGATCCTCGACGAGCATGTCTCGGGCAGATGGAACTGGCAGAACCATATCTGGAACCTGCTTATGCTCGAACTCTGGCACCGGATGTTCATCGATGGATAAGCTGCCGAGGGTCTGCGTCGTTTCGCCCCTTTACCACCCGCACCTCGGCGGCGTCGGCAGGCAGGCAGTGGCGCTGACCGAAAAACTTCATGCCGCCGGGGTCCGCCTGTTCGTTATCTGCAGGAACATCCCCGGGTTGCCTGACTGGGAGCCTGCGCAGGACATCGAGGTGAGGCGCTTGCCTGCCTTCGGTTCCCGGAAGCATGACCTCGAGGAGAAGACGCTCGGCAATATGCTG
This sequence comes from Nitrospirota bacterium, assembly GCA_012026685.1. Lineage (GTDB taxonomy): Bacteria > Nitrospirota > Thermodesulfovibrionia > Thermodesulfovibrionales > UBA6898 > UBA6898. The sequence continues at coordinate 25,761 of VEOY01000001.1, read as the reverse complement.
ATCTCCCTGAGCTTTTGTCTGAATCTCCTGCTGGCCCTCTTCCGGTACCGGAACGAATATGACCTTGTCCATTTCCACGGGGCAAGCCTTCCGCTCATTTTCAGTGTGATGCCTCTCAAGCTCATGCGCAAGAAGATCGTGGCAAAGGTGGCGGGGGCGAAAATGAAGATCGAAGCAGGCTCGTTCCGCGGGGCTTATCTCTTTCTCGGCGACATCTTCATCCGCATTCTCCGGAGGGTCGACGCATTTGTCGCCATCAGTTCCGAGATCAGGGATGATCTCCTTAAGGATGGCTTCGACCCGGCCGTGATCCACGAGATCCCCAATTTCATACTGCCCGGGCAATTCCATCCGCTTCATGACCCGGACGCCCGTGAACGTCTGAAGAAAGGGCTCGGCATTGACTCTGCTGACCGGGCACTGACCTTTTCCGGCAGGCTTGTTAAGAGGAAACGGGTCGACGTGCTGCTCGGGGCCATGGCCGAAGTTCTGAGGCGCCGCAGCGACGTGGTTCTGATCGTCCTCGGCCAGGGCGAGATGAAGGCAGGGCTCGAGAACATGGCACGGTCGCTCGGCATTCAGGACCGCGTTGTCTTCAGGAACTTTGTGCCGAATATCCTCGATTATCTGCATATAACTGACATTTTCGTCTTTCCTTCCGGCAAGGAAGGATTGCCGAACGCGCTGCTTGAAGCCATGGCCTGCAGCCTGCCGGTGATAGCTTCGCGGATAGGCGGTGTGACCGATATCGTGAAGGACCGCGAAAACGGTCTCCTGGTTGCCCCCGGCGATCAGCAGGAACTCGGCAAGGCGATCCTCGAACTCCTCGATGATGAGCTCCTGCGGCGGAACCTTGCAGCGAACGCCGCTGAAACGATCAGGAGCGGTTACGGAATCGAAAGCATTGCACCCCGCTATCTCGATCTGTACCGGAAGGCGGCGTATGAGGTCTGAATATGCCGCGTACCTCCGGGACAGGGGCTGGGCGCGGCTGCTCCTGCGAAGGCTCTTTTTCCTGCCGGTCCGCCGCTTTTTCAACGGCAGGGTGCTCGATATCGGCTCCGGCATCGGGGAATTCCTGGAGATATACCGTGATGCAGTGGGCGTTGATCGGGATATGGACAACGTGTCGTACTGTGCCGGCAGGGGACGCCAATGCCTCTGCGCAGACGCGTACAGCCTTCCATTTCGTGAAGGCTCCTTCGATGGGGTCCTGCTGAGCAACGTGCTCGAACATCTCGAACATCCGGACGCAGCCATGAAAGAAGTGACGCGCGTGCTTAGGGATGGAGGACGGATCATGGTCGAACTCCCCGGCAGGAAAGGGTATGCTTTTGACAGTACGCACGTCCGGTTTTGGGGAGAAACGGACATCGTATCCTATCTCACTCTTCATGGTTTCCGGGACATCCGGGCAAGTTATTTCCCGGTACCCTGCGAACGGGCAGGGGATGTCCTCACCCACAACAAGCTGCGGGTGTATGCTGTTTATGCGCAGAGAGAGACATCCGACGGTTGAAAATGCAGCAGGAAATCCGCTTAAATACGACACAGGTGCATCGTGCATGACTTCGTAATAATCATACCGGCCTACAACGAGGCAGGGAGGCTCCGGCATACTATCCGGGGCATCCAGGCTGTCGCGGACGCCCCTATTGTGGTTGTCAATGACGGCTCTCTCGATGGGACAGCACAGGAGGCGCGCGATACCGGGGCAACCGTACTTGATCTGCCCTTTAATCTCGGATACGGGGCGGCACTCCAGACAGGGTACCGCTATGCGCTGAAAGAAGGATATGTCCGCGCTGTACAGATGGACGCCGACGGTCAGCATGACCCGGTCTCTATCCCCATCCTCCTGAAGGACGTGCAGACCGGAACGGTGGATGTTGTTATCGGGTCACGGTTCCTCGGTGAAAGTGACTATCGGCCGCCGCTGATCAGGAAGATAGGCATGGTCCTGTTCAGGAACATCGCATCCTTTCTTACGGGTCAGAAGATCACCGACCCCACATCCGGCTTTCAGGCGCTGAATCTGCGGGCCATGCAGTTCTATGCGAGCGATGCCTATCCTGTTGATTTTCCCGATGCCGATGTACTGATAATGCTTCATCGCAGCGGTATGCGTTTCAAGGAGGTCCCGGTCAGGATGCATCAGAGTCCCAAGAAGATATCCATGCACAGCGGTATCGTGCCGCTGTACTACCTGTTCAAAATGGTCCTCTCGATCTTTGTGACCCTGCTACGGGAGAAATATCCACAGGAGGAAGCATGACAGCTCAATTGAAGATCCTTTCGGTGTTCATAGGGGTATCGCTGTTCATTTATATCATCGAGATGGTCAGACGGAGAAAGCTCAGGGAGGAATACGCCTGGGTCTGGCTCCTTACAGGGCTGCTCATCGTGGTCCTCTCCATCTGGTATGATCTGCTGCTGTATATGAGCAATCTGCTGGGAGGGATATATCCGTCCGCGTTGCTCTTCTTCTTCGGCCTGCTGTTCCTCCTTTTTATCAGCCTGCACCAGTCGATCAAGATATCGAAGCTGACGGACGACCTGAAGAAGCTCGCGCAGGAGCTGGCATTGCAGAGATATGAGAAAAAATAGGACAAAGGAATTGTCATGAATAACGAAAAGCCTCTATCTTTTATCTTGTTCCTCGGCGTAACGGCTGCGGTTTGCGGCGCACTGGTCATGGTGGTCGAAGTGCTTGGCTCGAGGGTCATTGGCCCTTTCTTTGGTGTCAGTCTGTTCGTCTGGACAGGGCTGATAACGGTCACCCTTGTCGCACTTTCTGTCGGCTATGCCATGGGAGGCATTCTCTCAGATAAAAAAAATACGCCTGATTATCTCTATGGCATTGTTTTTTTGTCTGGCGTTTTGGTCATGCTCATCCCGGTGCTGCGAAAGCCGGTCCTCATGACTTTCCAGTCCTACGGTCTGCGCATGGGGTCTTTTCTCAGTTCCGCAGTGCTGTTTGGTCCTTCTCTCATGCTCCTGGGTTGTATCTCTCCCTATGTTGTGAGGCTTGCGGCAAAGGAAGTCCGCAATCTGGGCCGTTTAGTGGGGATATTTTATTCGATCTCGACTATGGGAAGCTTCATCGGCACGATCATGACCGGCTACGTTCTTGTCGCGTATTTTGATGTGTATAAGATATTTCTGACAACCGGACTTCTCCTTGTCCTGATCTCGTGCGTCTATCTCGTCTTCTTTAGAAAAAAAGTTGCCTCTGCCGCGGCGCTTGTTCTGCTGATGGCGGCGGCCTGGCAATACCAGGAGCCGCTTGTGGACAAGGTCCTTCAGAGCGGCACCCGTGTGACGGAGATCTATCGCAAAGAGACTTTTTACGGCGCAATAAAGGTGGTCGATTATTCTTTTGGGACTCAGCACACGAGAGAGCTTATGCTGGACGGCCAGATACAGGGAGGCATCGACCTGAACAGCAATGAATCTGTTTATGAATTTGCGTATTTTCTGGAACTGCTGCCCTATCTCACGCATCCGGAGGGGAAGAGCTGCCTTGTCATTGGCCTCGGCGCCGGCATCGTTCCTTTATGGTATGAAAAAAATGGCATCAGAACGGACGTTGTGGAAATCAATCCGGAGGTCGTACGTGTTGCCCGGGACTTTTTTAAATTCGGTGTGAGCGGAAATGTCTACGTTCAGGACGCGCGGTATTTTCTTGAGAATACGGAGAATTCCTATGATTTCATGATCCTCGACGTCTTTAATGGCGATACGACCCCTGCTCATTTGTTGAGCAGAGAAGCTGTCCATGCCCTCAAAGAGCACCTCAATCCAAAGGGCATACTCGCTATTAATCTCATCGGCAGTCTCGGAGGGGAAAACTATATGACCGCGTCCGTCGTAAAGACGCTCCAGAGCTCTTTTCAGCACGTGAAAATATACCCTCTATTCTCCCCTGATGAGAATGAGGGGGTCGGCAATATCGCGATTCTTGCGCATGACGCATCATTTGCCGGCATATCGCCCGACCGTCTCAGGTCATTCACTATCCATCCCATGGTAAGTGAAAGGGTGGTGAAATACTTTGGCAGGGAATTTCGGTTTCCTGCCAAAACAGCGGCGGTGATGCTCACGGACAGGTACAACCCCATTGATTTCTATGATGCACAGCTTAAGGAAAAGACCAGAAAAGATATTCTTAAATTCACGGACCAGGAAATTCTCTTATAAGCGTTACGAAAGTCCTCAAGGGACCGGCACGTATATTTCTGGATCAGGGAACCAATGTGCCGGCATTGACTTGGAATTCCGGATTTGGTAGTGTAAAGCTGTTTATGCATAGAGGCCAAAAAACACGGAAAGACCTTCGCTCTGTTGTCATAATCCTGTCCGCGGTATTTTTTCTTTTTGCTTGCCTCTTTGTGCCCCGGCCTCTTTCCGCCAAAGAGTATCCTGATTGTTCAAAGTGCCATAAGATAAAGTTTGCAGGCAAGGTGGTGCATCCCATAATCAAGACCGGGGGATGTGTTGCCTGTCATACGCAGCCTCACGAAAAGGCTGCAAAGTCCAGCAGGTTCCTTTTCGCAACCGGTGCAGACCTGTGTTTTTCGTGTCATGGCAAGGAACGGTTCAGCCGGGAAGTGCAGCATCCCCCGGTTGCGTCCGGAGATTGCACTGCATGCCATGATCCGCATCTGTCGGATAATCCGAAACTGCTTATTGCTGCTGCTCCGGCCCTCTGCTTTAATTGTCACGACAAGACAAAGTTCGAAAACAAGGATGTCCACCCGCCCGTCGCGGGTGGAATGTGTTTTTCCTGTCATGATCCGCACAGCAGCAAGAACGCGAAGCTTCTTGTCGCTGCACCTCCGGACCTCTGTTACCAATGCCATGACAAGGCCATAACCTCGGGCAAGAAGAACGTTCACCCGCCGGTAATGGGAGGCATGTGTACATCATGCCACGCGCCGCATGCGGCGGCCCAGCAAAAACTGCTTCTTCAACCTATGCCTGACCTGTGCTTCAGCTGCCATGACCCAAAGGGTTTTGCGGGGAAGATCGTTCATGCTCCCGTATCCGCCGGTATGTGCACCAACTGCCACCAGCCGCACCAATCTGAGCAGGAGAAGCTCCTTCTTGCCGCAGTGCCTGAGATGTGCTTTAATTGCCACGACAAGGCCGCTTTCGAGAATAAGAACGTTCATCCGCCGGTAGCAGGCGGCATGTGCTTTTCCTGCCACTTGCCTCATGCCGCAAAAAGGAAAGCGCTTCTCATCAAGAAGATCAACAGTTTGTGTTACACCTGCCATCCGCAAGTCAGGACGGAACCCCACATTATCAACGCTATCGCGCACAAGGGCCACCCTCTCAGGACCAAGAAAAAAGTGATGCTTGAGGATAAGAAGATCCAGCTGTCCTGCGTGTCCTGCCATAACCCGCACAGTTCCGCGACCGGAAGGCTGTTCAGATATCCTGCGGATACGCCTATGCAACTCTGTTCCTTCTGCCACAAGAAAGTATAATCGTTTCGCACGAAGATACCGCTTGCTTTCCCGGAGATGCGTGAAGAGTTCCCCTATGGGTTATCGGTGATGCGTTTGCACGGATGAACTTCCCGCGAACGGTCCGAAATTTGCCTCAGAATACGCTTTGAGAGTAAAATGATACGTTTCAGCAAATTTGGCGCGTTGAGGACAGATATGATCGATCTGAAAGCAGGGAGAACATGAAAGAGATCTCGGTGGGAGTCATCGGATGCGGCTACTGGGGACCGAACCTCATCAGATATTTTAATGAGAACCGGCATACGGCGCTTGCAGCTGTCTGTGATCTCAACCGGGACCGGCTTGAGCAGATAAAATTCAAATATCCCCATGCAGCGACCTCGACCGATTACCGCCGGATCATCAGGGATCCGGCGATCACCGCCGTTGCCATAGCAACACCTGTTTTCACCCATTATAAACTCGTCAGGGAAGCCCTCGATGCCGGCAAGCATGTGCTTGTCGAAAAACCGCTTACCGCGACAGTGAAGGAAGCCGAGAAGCTTGTCGACCGCGCGCAACAGAAAAAACTCGTCCTGCTTGTTGATCACACCTTTATTTACACCGGGGCGGTCAGGCATATCAAAAAACTCGTTCAAGGGGCAGAATTAGGGAGCGTATATTATTTTGATTCTGTCAGGATCAATCTCGGATTATTTCAGCACGATGTGAACGTAATCTGGGACCTTGCTCCGCATGACCTTTCCATCATGGACTACCTGCTCGAAGAAAGGCCGGTAAGCGTTGTCGCGACAGGGGCATCCCATACGCCCGGCGGCCTGGCGGACGTTGCGTATGTGACCATTGCCTTTAAAGGAAACCTCATAGCGCATTTTCACGTAAACTGGATGTCGCCTGTCAAGATCAGGAAGATCATTATCGGCGGAAGTAAAAAAATGGCAGTATTCGACGATCTCGATCCGGCCGAAAAAGTTAAGATATACGATAAAGGGATATCCCTTGCGCGTCCGAGTGAAACGGCCATTCATCAGAGTCTGGTCCAGTACCGCATTGGTGACATGCATGCACCTGCGCATGATAACCGGGAGGCTCTCAGCACGGAAATAGAACACTTCGTTTCATGCATAAAGAACGGAGGCACTCCGATCACGGACGGTGAAGCAGGACTGCGGGTTGTCCGGATTCTGGAGGCAGCGGACCGGTCACTGAAAAAAGGCGGTGCAAAGGTCCGTCTATGAACAATGTTCTTTTTGAAAACATCAGGATCGGTGAGGGGACCGTCATCGATGTTCCTTCTATCATCGGCAAGCCGCCGCGCGGGAGGCGCGAGGGAGAACTGGGTCTCTCGATCGGGAAAAGCGGCCATGTGCGGCCCTTTACCACGATCTACGCCGGGAGCCGCATAGGCGATTTCTTCCAGACCGGCCAGGGCGTTTCGATACGGGAAGATAATGTCATCGCCGATAATGTCAGCATAGGAACGAACTCCGTGCTTGAGTTCGGCAACAACATAGGCGACTTCTGCCGGGTCCATAGCAGCTGCTTCATGGAGATGGTGACCCTCGGCAGGCATGTTTTTGTCGGGCCGAATGTTGTTTTCACGGACGACCCCCATCCCATGGGATGTCCGAGATATAAGGAGTGCAAGGGCGGAGCCGTTGTCGAGGATTACGTGAAGATCGGCGCACACGCAACGATCCTCCCTGGTGTGAGAATCGGGAGGAACAGCCTGATCGGTGCAGGGTCTGTCGTGGTGGATGACGTGCCTCCCGATACTGTTGTTGCGGGAAATCCCGCGAAGGTCATAAAGAAGATGGATGAACTCATCTGTTTTAAGGGTTTTTTTGAGAGGCCCTATGTTTGGCCTCCCTATGGGGAAGAAAGCAGATGAAGAACATCCCTTTCGTTGATCTTAAAGCAGGATTCGCCCCGATAAAGAGTGAAATCATGAGGGCGATCGAAGAAGTCCTGGACAACATGAACCTCAACCTGGGCCCCAATTGTCAGGCCTTTGAAAGGGAATTTGCTTCTTTCTGCGGGGTGAAGCATGCCATTGCCGTCGGTTCAGGCACTGAGGCGCTCCAGTTCGCGCTTCTGGCGGCCGGCGTAAAGGACGGAGACGAGGTCATTACGTCACCGCACACGTTCTTTGCTACGGCAGAGGCCATTGCCTGTATCGGTGCTGCCCCGGTATTTGCCGATATTGATCCTGTGACGTATGCTGTTGATCCCCTGTCGGTAGAAAAGAAGATCACGGCGAAGACAAAGGCGATCATCCCGGTACATATGTACGGCCAGTGTGCTGATATGGCAGCCATCAACAGCGTTGCGGACGGTCATGGTCTCGCAGTCATCGAGGACGCCTGCCAGGCGCACGGCGCGCTTTACAAGGACCAAAGGAGCGGCTCGCTCGGCAGCGCCGGCTGCTTCAGTTTTTATTTCACAAAGAACCTGGGTGCATACGGCGAGGGCGGCGCGGTCACCACCAATGACGACGCGATCGCGGAGCGGGTACGCCTCTATCGCAACCACGGGCATACATCGAAGTATGAGCACGTTGTGGTTGGGTACAACGGCAGGCTCGACGAGATACAGGCAGCGGTCCTGAGGGTGCGGCTCAGGTATCTCCACGAATATAATGTGAAGCGGCGGGAACTGGCGGCTGCGTATGGTCGCCTCCTCGCCAACACGCCGTTGCAGCTCCCGGCCGAGGCAGCGGACAGGAAGCACGTCTATCACCTCTATGTGGTACGCACGCCGGAGCGTGACCGCCTGCTCGAGCATCTGAACGCTCAGGGTATCGGCACCGGCATCCATTACAAGAACCCCGTCCATCTGCAAAAGGCAATGGCCGGGTACGGATACAAGCGCGGCGAATTTCCGCTCGTGGAGAAGGTCTGCGATGAGATCCTGTCGCTGCCCATCTATCCCGAGCTGGCCGAAGCGGACCTTATCTACATCGCGGACTCTATCCGGGAATTCTTCGACCGGTAGGGGCAGGCGGATAAGCGATGGACATCCGGGGAAAGAGAGTGCTGGTGACCGGTGGCGCCGGCTTCATCGGCAGCAACCTTGTGGACGAACTGGCCCGCGGGAACCGGGTCATCGTCATCGACAATTTCTCTTCGGGCAAGCTCGGGAACATTCGTCACCTCTCTGACAAGGGCGCTATCGGGATCGTGACCGGCGACATCCGGGACAAGGTCCTCTGCCGCACTGTTACGAGGGACGTTGATGTTATCTATCATCTGGCTGTCCAGTGCCTCCGGGTCTCGATCAGCGATCCGGAGATCAACCATGAGGTCAACGCGACCGGTACGCTCAACCTCCTGATGGCCGCGCGCGAGAACTCGGTTGGAAGGTTCGTCTATGTTTCGTCCTCCGAGGTCTACGGCACGGCGCTCAGGGTCCCTATGGACGAACAGCACCCGAACGAGCCGACGACGGTATACGGCGCCAGCAAGCTTGCCGGGGAGAAGTACACCCTGGCATATCACCGCACCTACGGCATGTCCACCATGGTGGTCATCCCTTTCAACACTTACGGCCCGCGTGAGCATTTCGAGGGCGCGCAGGGTGAGGTCATCCCGAAATTCGTTCTGAGGGCGCTCAACAACGAACCCCCGCATATCTTCGGCGACGGTGCCCAGACAAGGGACTTCACCTATGTGTCTGATACGGTGCGGGGCATTATGATGGCATCGGAATGCGACATGATGATAGGGCAGACGGTCAATATTGCCAGGGGTGAGGAGGTAAGCATCAGGTCAATTGCCGAAAAGATCTATCGGAAGCTCGGCAAAGGCCATATCAGTCCGGTTATGGAAACCGCGAGACCCGGAGATGTACGAAGACATTTTGCCGGTGTTGAAAAAGCGGAGAAACTTTTCGGATTCAGGGCTGAGGTCAGCATTGATGATGGGCTCGACAGATATATCGAATGGTTCAAGACCCGGGGATACGACTTCGGAGCGCTTATGAAAGAGGATGTCGTGTTCAACTGGGAGCAGAAGTGAACATTGCTATCGCAAGACCGTTCCTCGGGCCTGAAGAGGAAGAGGCCGCCGTCAGGGCGATACGCTCGGGCTGGGTCTCGCAGGGGCCTTTGGTCCGGGAGTTCGAAGAGAGATTTGCCCGGTATGTGGGGGCGAAGCATGCGGTCGCGACAACGTCCTGCACCACTGCCCTCCATGCGGCGCTTGCCGTGTCCGGCATCGGCTCCGGTGACGAGGTCATTGTGCCTTCGCTCTCTTTCATTGCGACAGCGAATGCCGTTGTCCATTGCGGCGCAAGACCGGCCTTTGTTGAGATCGATCCCGGGACCTGCAACATGGATCCTGAGAAGATCGAAGGTTCGATCACGAAGAGGACGAAGGCCGTCATGCCGGTCCACCAGATGGGTCTTCCTGCAGACCTTGACCGGATCAAAGAGATTGTGGATAAGCACGGTCTGATCCTCATCGAGGACGCTGCCTGCGCGATAGGGTCTGCCTATAAAGGGACAAGGATCGGGGGGCACGGGAACATCGCCTGCTTCAGCTTTCATCCCCGGAAGATCATCACCACCGGCGAAGGAGGCATGGTCACGACCGATGATGCGGATGTCGCCGCGAGACTCCGGAGGTTCCGGCATCACGGCATGTCCGTGTCGGACATGGAACGGCATCAGGCGAAGAAAGTGATCATTGAAGAGTATCCCGAGATTGGCTACAATTATCGCATGACCGATATACAGGCGGCCGTCGGCATTGAGCAGCTCAGGAAGCTTGATGCGATCCTTGAGAAACGGCGTCAGATCGCCTCATATTATGACCATGAATTAAGCGGCATATCCTGCATCCGGGTCCCCAAAATTCCTGAAACGGTTTTTCACAACTATCAGTCGTATTGGATCGAAATCCTGTCTTCATCTCCTTTGTCCCGTAACGCCCTAATGGAAGGGCTGCTTGATAAGGGCATTGCGACGCGCAGGGGTATTATGGCCATCCATCGGGAACGCTGCTACAGCGATGTTGAAACGTCGCTCCCCGTAACTGAACGGATAAGCGACAGCACCGTTCTTCTTCCCCTGTATCCGACACTGACGGCCGATGAGGCCATGTATGTCGTGAATCAGCTGTGGGAGTTTTTGAAATGACGGGTAAGGAGCACGGCTTCCCGGACAACAAATATAACCCCCATGCATGGATCATCAATGAGCCTAAGATCGGCGAAGGATGCTGGATCGGTGCTTTTACGGTAATCGACGGCATCGGCGGCCTGACCATAGGAAAACAGTGCAATATCAGCTGCGGTGTGCATATCATGACCCATTCGACGGCAAAACGATGCGTCACCGAGGGGAAATATCCGGCCATGGATACATCTGAGACCATCGTTGGCGACTGCGTATTTATCGGGGAGCATGCCACGATCCTCATGGGCGCCCGTATTGGTCACCACAGCATTATCGCTGCCGGGACAGTGGTAACGGAGCATGCCGTCATTCCCGCGTACTCCCTTGTTGCCGGGGTCCCCGGAAAGGTTGTAAGGAACATCGAAAAGGAAATAGGGATGTGGACAGGAGAGGGGGAAAAAAATGAATAGCATTGCATTGGTATCCTGATGGCGCTGATCTCTGTTGTTATCCCGGTGTTCAATGAAAAGGAGAACCTTCCTCTTGTCCTGGAAAGACTGGCGGGCGCTGTCCGTGCGGGCCGGGACACCTTTGAGTTCATCTTTATTGATGACGGTTCGACGGACGGAACATATGAAGCGCTTCAACAAATGACCGTCCTGGACCCCCGCGTCAGGGTCATTAGATTTTCGCGCAACTTCGGCAGTCATGCTGCATGTCTCGCAGGCCTTACCTACGCAAAGGGGGATGCCTGCGCCTTTATATCCGCCGACCTTCAGGACCCCCCCGAGCTGATAGGGACGCTCATTGAAGAGTGGCGGGAAGGGAACGAGGTTGTTATCGGCGTGCGGACGTGGGCGGATTCGTCGTCGAGGTTCTTTCAGGGGATCTACTACAGGATGGTCAGGCGGTTTGCATTGCGGACAATGCCTCAGGAAGGCACCGATGTATTTCTGATAGACAGGAAAGTCGTCGACGTCGTCGTCGGCATGGGAGAGAAGAACACCTCGATCTTCGGCCTTATCCTCTGGAGCGGGTTCAGCCAGACGGTTGTGCGCTATGAAAAGGGGAGCAGGGCAAGGGGCGTCTCGAAATGGACATTAGGGAAAAAGATAAAGCTTTTCGTCGACACGTTCGTCTCGTTCTCATATTTCCCGATACGGATGATCTCTCTGCTCGGGATACTTTTTGCGGTGACGGGATTCCTGTACGCTCTTTTTATCATCCTGAACCGGATCATCTTTTATGTGCCGGTTGAAGGATGGGCATCGTTGATGGTCGTGCTGCTCCTTGTGTCAGGGGTGCAGATGCTGATGCTGGGGGTCCTGGGCGAATATCTGTGGAGAAATTTTGATGAATCGAGAAAACGGCCCACGTTCATTATTCAGGGGAAGATCAACTTCGAAGATCAATGACCGGCCCTTGCCATGATCAGTCCTGCGCAGCTATCTGCGTCAGTGCATATTAACAGGGATCTCTTTTCCTGCCTTCAGAAGATTCAGCGCTTTTTCAACAGACCCGCCCCGCAGCCCAGGCCTCAGTTGCAAGGCTTCCTCAAGTCCCTTGATGGCATTCGCTGATCCGCCCAGGTACACATTTGCCTTGGCAAAGGTCAGGTACGGCAGGGGGTTGTTCGGAGAAAATGCGGCAACCTGCCGGGCGTTGGCGATCGCCAACGCGTAGCAGAGAGACTTGGGGTACGATGGTTCTATCCGGTCGCGCGTAAGAATAAGGGAGTTCCTTCCGACAAAGATAAGATGCCATTCGGGGTCATCGACAAGGGGCTTCAGGATGTAATTGATATCCCCAAGGTAGTTGACCGCCGGAATGAGGATATGCCGCACGGAATAGGAATCGAGTATGGCCTTGTACAGAGGCTTGTCCATGACCTTTTCGACAGCATTTAATGTGACAGCTTCGGCTGCCAGGGCCGTCTTCAGGCTGAGAGCACGTCCATCGATGAATACGAACTTCTCCGGGTAGAACTCCCAGATCAAATATCCTCCCCAGTCATAATAGTTGAAGAAATGGCCCTTGATGTCTCTCTGTTTTATGAACTGTACCGCGTCGTCAGGATAATAGGAGCTGACCGGCTTGTTCTTGAAAATGGTGACATTGTATGAGACCGCGATCATCCATACCGAGGCTGCGGCAAGGATGATCTCCGGAATGAAATATTTTGACAGTCTCTCAACATACTCCTGGAATTTTCCGGAAAAAAGAGGAGCGGCCATGGGTAGGAGAGCAATAACCAGGAATGGTATATAACGAATGGCAGAAACGGACAATGCAGCCAGAGCCACCAGGATCAGGAATTCATCAAAGAGAGCGGGGATACGATCTCTTCTGAAAGAATATCCGGGGAATATCCGGGATGCCAGATACATGATGAGCAGGAGGAGAGACAATCCCAAGGTCCAGACATAAAAATAGGTGCCTACATGAGTGAAATAAAATGCGGTTTTGTGTTCTCCGATGCTGGCCGCATGAAGTTTGGATACCTCGAAGAACATGCTGTAAACCGCATTGTAACCGTTCGGGTTCAGGAATCCTGCGATAAACGTCAGTGCCATGACGAAGACCAGTTTCCTGTCAAGAAGATGCTCTTTATCGAACGTAGTCCTGAGCATTTCAGACACAATGAAAAGTATCGCAATGACTCCGCCGAGAATAAAACCGCCATGTACATTGGCCCACAGAATATATACTGCCGGCAGCAGATATCCTTTTTTCCCCCCTTTTTTTAACGTGTCGCAGAGAAATAAAAAGAGCGCGAAGAACAGAAATGACATCTGGTTGGGGCGGTCCCCTTTGTAATTGCCGAGGACAAAGGCGAGAGGAAGCAATAAAAGAAGCCCTGTCAATGCAGGGATACCCTTTCTCCTCACGTGGACGAGCACGGTGAGCAGGGTCAGCAGAGCGATCAGGACCCTGAGCGCGACGATGCCATAAAAACCGGAGAAGGAAAATATGCCGTACTGAACAAGATTGGCAAGCCAGTACTGCGTGAGGATCATCTTTGCCCTGAAAAAATCTTCCTGGGCCTTAAGTGACGTTGTGTACGAGAACGGGTCTGTCTCAGGCAGCATCTTATGTTCAGCGATCCATTTTCCCGTTGCGAGATGCCAGAAGAGATCATTGTCGCGGATCGGAGCCAGAAGAGTGAAACAGACGGCACATACGAACAGCAGAACGATAATGCTTTTTTTCAATAAGGATATGTTCATGATCATTTGCCCGGCGGCCAGTGTCGGAAATAGGGATCTTGCTCAGTCATGACCTAAGGCGTTTCGTTGTTTTCAACGGCGGGGTCATTAAGCTTCCCGGTATTTTCCATTGCTGACTTATGCGAATTATCGGCTGCGGGGTCGGTTTTTTCCGCGACGAGTGATACCTTGATGTCCGAAGCTGTCTTAAGGTTCGGCTTGATGCTGAGCTTCTTTATCCCGCCGTTCCTGATAAAATAATTGGCCGCTGTCACGTTAAGTTTCATATCCGGCATGAGAAGCATCTTGGCCGTTGCGTCGGTAAGGTCATTCGGAGAAAAAGCCGAGAGTTCGGGCATCAGCGCAATACTGCTCTCCGGCCATTCTTTTGACAGGGATCGGTAAAACTCTTCCTGACATCTGCCCACATACCCTCCGCCGATAAATATGTTCTGCACGTTTTTTTGCTTAAGATACTGGATCAGGGTCGCCATGTCCTTCCTGGCGATCTTGCCGCTGTTCGTATCTTGAGACTCAAGATAGAGGACGGTATCTGCGCCGAATGTTGCCTCGTTGATATAACGGGCATATTCATCAGCATCATTCTCATCGTCCGGTTTGTAGAGATAAGAGCGGGATCGCTCGTATTTTCCCGGAATGACCAGGATGACCAGTTTTTGGTCGTTCCGCGCTGACGAAAGAAAGGCCATCTCACGGGATTCATAGAACTTCATGAGGTTGAGCATGGTATTTTCCGCAGGGAAATCCATTTCAGCAAATGACTGCGTAATATTCTTCGTATCCGACGGTTCAATGACATAAGGCTTTTTCTGGAAAAAGAGATAATACGACGGATGCACGATAATGTACGCATCATCGGTCTTTGCCGTGTCTCCGGGCCCGGGCTGAATGTCCCTCAGGTGCCGGACCGAAAGGGCCTCCCTCCCGGCGAGGGGGGTAGCGGATGACATATCTCCGGACTGATCATGCCGCATTTCGAGGAGCGAACATCCCATGAGCGGCACAAGCAGCAATGCAAAGATGGAAGCGGATATCTTATTCATTGTCTTTAATTTTATTAAGAGTCATATTCAAAAATCAAATGCTTGGTATGGTAATATAGTGAAAATTGGTGAGGGTTGCAGATTGCCGGAGAAGATGATCACCTTTAAAAGCAAGCTTTATGGGCGGACGGCGTTGTTGCAGGACAGCCCGGCAAGGACGACGAAAAGCAGTGGATTGGGCCTTTCAGTGTTGCTGTTTTTTGTCTGTTCAATGATGCCGGTGGCCCAGGCCGCGCAGGATCCGGCGGGTGGCGCCGGCATGTCTGACATGGTGCTCATCCCTGCCGGAGCCTACGATATGGGCAGCAAAGGAGATGAATATCCTGACAATGAAAAACCTCGCCATAGGGTTACCCTTCGCTCTTTTTCCATAGACCGCCATGAGGTCACGAACGAGATGTTTGCCGTCTTTCTGAACGCGGTCAGACCGGCCGAGGGGAAAAACAGCGTGCGCTGGCAGTGGATCGTGCTGCGGGACGACCTCGAACGGGTAGAGCGGTCTTCATGGTACCCATCCGAGATCATATTCAAGGGCGGCGGATATCTGCCGGTCAGGGGATTCGAAAAATATCCGGTCGTCAGTGTGTCATGGCAGGCGGCTGACGCATACTGCAGATGGACGGGCAAAAGACTGCCGACAGAAGCGGAATGGGAAAAAGCTGCCCGGGGGACCCTTGAGCATGCTGACTTCCCCTGGGGCGATACCATGCCTCCGCTCGAAAGCGGTCCTGTATTCGGCAAGAGATGGTCAGACAATACCCTGCCCCCCCCGTTCAGGGAAGCGGGGAATTACCCTCCGAATACCGTCGGCATTTACGACATGGCAGGAAATGTCGCTGAATGGTGTTCTGACTGGTACGACGAAACATATTACCGGTCATCTTCTTCAGAAGATCCTCAGGGGCCTCAAAAGGGCAGGAAAAAGGTTGTTCGTGGAGGGTCCTGGGTCTCCCTGCCTGCCGGACTAAGGGTCGGTGCTCGGTATGCGTCTGCTCCCGAGACGCTTTCGAACACTGTGGGATTCCGTTGTGCCAAAGATCCCGACGGAAAGTGATAACGTTAAAGTTTGACATCAAAAAATGATACTCTTTATAATGCAAGGCATGAAGCATTCATATCATGCCCTACAGAACAGTTGGATCTTCGTTCTTCTTGTCATGCCTGCCTGGTTTATCGCCTCAAATACTGTTGAGTGCCGGGCTGAGCAGGTGAACTGCGATACCTGCCACAGCGACCTGTCAGCAAAAAAGAACCGTCATGCGGCCGTACAGATGGGATGCCCGTCATGTCATTCCGGGATAGATGCAGCGGACATTCCCCACAAGAAAACGAACAAGGTTGCCAAAGGCCTTGCTTCGGAACCGCCGGCGTTATGCTACGGGTGTCATGACAAGGGTGTCTTCAGCAAAAAGACCGTTCATCCAGCGCTTCAGATGGGATGTCTTTCCTGTCACAATCCCCATGCATCGGACAATGAAAAGCTCCTGATCACTCCGATGCCGGACCTGTGTTTCACCTGTCATGATAAAGCTAAGTTTTCCGGGGCCGTCGTCCATTCCCCTGTCAGCATCGGTCTGTGTACTTCATGCCATGACCCCCATGCGTCCGCGCAGGAAAAATTACTGAAAGCCTCCATGCCTGACCTTTGTTTTACCTGTCACGATAAGGGGCCGTTCACCAGAAAAACCGTCCATGCGCCGGTCGCGGGGGGCATGTGCGCCGGCTGTCATTCTCCCCATGCTTCGGAAGAGCAGAAACTTCTTCTGAAAAGACCGATCAGCGTCTGCCTCGAATGTCATGCTGAAGTTATGAAAACGCCGCATGCCGTGACCGGATTCTCTGCACGCGGAGGGCATTATCTCGGGTCGGTCAAAAAGGGCAAAAAGGTCGTCAAGGACCCGGTGCGAAAGGACAGTGAGTTCTACTGCGGCAGTTGTCATGAACCCCACAGCTCTGATTGGGGAAAGCTCTTCAGATACAAGGCAGCTTCTACCATGGGCTTGTGTCAATATTGCCACAAATATTGATCATGAGAGCTGTGAGCAAAGGCAGCCGCAACATGGCGCGCCTCCCCGCGTCTCTGCTCGGGCGCATCTTTTTTTTAGCCGTTGCCCTGCCAATGCTGTTCGCGTGTGCTCCTGAGCAGGAGACCAGGCCTGATGTCGGAAGCTATGTCTGGCCTCTGCCCCCTGAACAGCCCCGCATCAGGTACGTGAAAAGTCTTTTCGGGGAGGCTGATTACTGGAAGACCGGTTCTCTTGATATCATAGCGGGGGACAGGCCGTCCGACGACCTTCTGAAACCGTATGGTGTCGCAACTGACAGGTCCGGCAGGGTGTATGTGGCGGACACGCTGAAGCATGCGGTCTTTATCTTTGATGAAGCTCTCAAGCAGGTGACCGTGATCGGGAAGAAGGAACAGGCCCTTCGTGTGCCTTCGAGCGTTGCGGTTGACGCCATGCAGAACATCTATGTCGCGGATACCGGGCATGATGCTGTCCTGGTCTTTAGCAGTACCGACAGGCTGATCACGTCGTTCGGCAAGGAGGTCCTGGACAACCCCTCGGGCATGGTCATTGACGATGCGAAGGGCCGCATATATGTTGTCTCGAGCAGGACCCACCGGGTGGAAGTCTTTTCCCTCTCCGGCAAGCACCTCTTTGGTTTCGGCGGCAGAGGTCCGGGGCCCGGCATGTTCAACTATCCCATGGGCATTGCCATGGACAACATGGGAAACCTTTACGTTGTGGACAGCGCCAACTTCCGGGTGCAGGTGTTCAACGGCGAAGGGGTATTCATCAGGGAATTCGGCAGGCTCGGGGCAGAGCCCGGGACCTTCTCCCGGCCCAAGGGCGTCGCGACGGACTTCATGGGCAATGTGTATGTCACTGATGCTGCGTTCAACAATTTTCAGATATTCGATCCCATGGGAAGGCTGCTGCTCTTTATCGGTGCGTCCGGCACGACCGGACCCGGAGAATTCTCTCTCCCTGCAGGGATCTGCATAGACAGGCAGTTCAGTCGCATCTATGTTGCTGATCAGTTGAACCGGAGAGTGCAGGTTTTTGAAATTCTGAAATGAATTACGGAGGTTGGACGATCGTGAGAAAATATTTTTCCTTCGCCATAGTGTTCATGTTTTTTATGGTCCTTGTAGCAGGCTGCGCGACTGCGCCTCAGCCTTTTAAGCCCGCGCAGGAAGAGCTCGACAAGCTTGTCTGGCCGGCCCCTCCTGACGAGCCGAGGATAAAGTTCGTCGCCGTCTACTGGGGCAGCAAGGATGTAGAAGAGGAAAACACCCTCCTCCGCGTCATCGGGGAAGAGGGGCCGACCTTCCTGCAGAGGCCGCACGGCATCGTTGCTGACAGGAAGGGCAATATCTTTGTCTCCGACACGCAATTGCTGAAGGTCTTCAAGCTCGACTTTGAGCACAAGAAGTTCACGACCATAGGAGAGACCGCGGTCAAGCGGGCGACCATTCCCATGGGACTTGCCATTGACAATGACCGGGGATATCTTTTCGTCGCAGACCTCGGCAGCAAGAGCGTACTTGTCTATGACGTCGAAAACGGTAGCCTGAAGTTCGGGATCGGGCAGAACCCCGGCACGTTCCTGCGGCCTGTTGCCCTTGCTCTCAACACACGGACCCAGACGGTCTATGTCTGCGACACAAAACTGCATTCGGTCAAGGCCTTCGACTATTCCGGCAAACTGCTCTTCACCATCGGAAAGGGAGACCGTTCCGATGAGGACGACGGCTTCAATGTCCCCTCGTCGGTTGCTGTGGGAAAGGACGGGAAGCTGTATGTGTCCGACATGTTCGGCCGCTACATAAAGGTCTTCTCGCCTGAGGGGAAGTTCCTGAAGAAGATCGGCCAGGGCGTGGGGTCGGGCTTCGGCAACTTTTCGAAGATCATCGGAGTGGCGCTAGACTCAGAGGGTCATCTGTATGGCCTTGATATTGATTTCGGCAATTTTCAGGTGTTCGACGAAGCAACGAACCAGCTCCTCACGTTTGCCGCTACATCAGGTCGGCAGCTCGGCAACCTGCTGCTTCCGACCACGATCTTCATTGACGAGAAGGACAGGATATATGTGACCGACACGTTCAACAAGAGGATACAGGTCTTCCAATACCTTGGAGGTGCGAAGAAGGGACAGTAATTTGGTGGGTGAAAAGGCATCCTGTTGAGTGAAATTTCGCATGAACGATAGCTCAAGCGCGCAATAATTATTGAATTTATAGTACAGTGGATGGGGAAAAATGGTTGATTGGCTCAGAAATAATGTGTATTATTAAATTAATTTAATTTGTAGTTACAGGTATGCATATTGCATAATTCTTAACTGAAACTCATATTTTATTGTGAGTCCATTTTACTATGGGAAGGGGGTGAAAATTATGAAAAGAATCCTTGGCTTGAGTTTTTGTTTAGTGCTCGCTTTTGCCGCGGTATCCTTCGCTGCTGGTGCCGGCCTTACCGGTACACAGCATGACCTTTCAGGTGGAACCGGAGAGATCTGCGTCGCATGCCACACGCCGCACGCGGCTGTTGCTTCAACGAGCGGTCCGCTCTGGAACAGGACACAGACATCTCCGACGTATCGTTATTATTCTAACGCAACGTTCGAGATGGACAGTCCGGCTCTGGCTCTCGGCGCCCAGTCTCTGGCTTGCATGACCTGCCACAATGGTGTTGCTTCGTCCATTGTCAATGGTCCTGGCTCAGGTGTTGGGAACGTAGCTCCGTATGCTCTGGGAGCTTCGGCTACCAACACGATCGGAGCGAATTCGTTCTCCAACATCGGTTGGGGTGCTCTCGACAACAACAATGCCCTGACGAACGATCATCCGGTAGGCTTCACGTATGTCCCGGGTACCGACCTTCAGAACAACGGCTTTCCTGCTATTGATGCTGGTAACAACAACATCACTGGCACCGCGATGCCGACGTTCGCAGGCAAGATCGAGTGCGCAACATGCCATGACGTGCACAACCAGGCTTATGCAGCTGGTGCGAACGAAGTGAACTTCCTGAGGCAGGCAACTGCCGGTTCCGCAATGTGTATTGCATGCCATGTGACCAAAGGCTAATTGATGTTGCATCTGACTTCAAGGCAGATCCGAAAGGGTCTGCCTTTTTTTTTGAGCTGATGAAAAAATAAAGTTTTGTAGTGGCATAATAATTGCTTTTAAATAAAAATAATGTATAAAAAAACTGCTCATATGGTATTATTGCAAGATTGTTTGCTCCGAAAAAATGACGACATTTTCTGCTGGACAGACGAAAAAGATCCGTATCGAGGCTGAATTCTGGAACAGCGCGGCAGCATGAAAAAGCTGAAGGTCCTTTTCTTCTCGGTCTGGGCATGCATATTTCTTTGCGCGCCCATGTCATGGATGGGAGACCTGTTCTCTTTTTAGCCGTGTTCCGGTGCGCTGTCTTCTTCCGGCACTGCCGAGGCGCTGATCCTCGACCCGCTTGAGAGGGCGCTCTATTACAAACGCTATGTGATCTACGGTTCCATCGAGTTCAACTACGAGACCCGGAAGTTCGAAAGAAGGGGCGATGGCGCTGATTACTCGGAAAGAACGAGCGTATTCGGCCAGATCTATGACCTCAATGTCAAAAGTTATTTCGTAAGGCCTAACTTCCTTACCTACGATCTCGGGTTCTACTGGTATACGAGCAGCGGTTCCGCAGCCGCGCCTGACGAAAAGAGATATTCTCTCAATCTCGATTTTTTCAAGAGGAAGCCGTTGAACGTGATCCTGCGGGCAGAGTATTATGACTACGACAATTACCAGGGTGATCACGAGAGTGTCATACTGACCTATCAGCGGAAGAGGAACGTACCCACCATTACGAACATGAGGGATTGGACGGTCTATAATTCCATGGTCAGGGCGAACAAGAACGGCAACAACAATAACAACAACAACAATAACAACAATAACAACAACAATAACAACAGTGACGATGACGCGGATAAAAATGCCAACAACGTCGGGCTCAAAGGTCTTACCTCCCAGATAAAGGGAAATTTTCTCGACCGGATCCTGCCGATGGTCTATCAGTTCGAGGGCGAACGGTATTCCTACCGCTTTAACGATGAAGACAATACGCTCACATCCTATCTTGCCGCCGTGAGAATGAACGGCAATTTTGATACGAAGTCTACACGGAGCAATTATTTCATTGAACTGGAGTACATGAAGTACGATAATTCTGGCCAGGCCTTTGAAAAGGACAACGAGACGAAATACACCGGCATGTTTCAGGTGAATACGAATGTGGGCAAGACCGACACGTTCCATTTTTTGGTCGACTACGAGGACCGCCAGCGTGAGGATTTTCTGAACCAGAAAAGACTGAACATGGACCTGAACTACTATGGATATCTGACCCTGAAGAACAAGCTCTGGAACTATCAGGTGACCGCTCTGTATACGAACGTGGACAACAGTTTCGGTTATAAGGTCTATCACGGATCGGCGAGGATCGGGTCTACGAGCGATTTCGGCAAGATCAGGACCACCTATTCCGTGGGCGCCGTAACGCGTTACAATGACAGGACCAGCACCTATGATTATGCATTGCGGGGTACCGGCTCTGCCTCGACCATGCTCACGGACAGGATATCGCTGAACGTGTTTGGTGACGTCTTCTTCAACAGTTACAGCGCGTATAATCTCGGCGCCGAGTCCCGCTACATCTATTCGCCCAACCTGCAGTTCTTCGCCCGGTACGATTTCCACAAAGTATCCGGTTTCGAGGATGACGGCAAACAATTTTATGACAGCAGATACTTCTCTGCGAGCAATACCGTCGGCACGACACAGCATACTGCCACGATCGGTCTGCAGGGGAGTGTACGCAATACCGTGTTCACCTCGAGACTGGAATATACCAGGAGCACGAACAGCGACACCTTTGATTACGCGACATGGGACAATACGGTGACCACCGTGTTCTTCAACAAGGTCCAGTTCTCCCTGTCCGCTTCCCTTGCGCGGGGGAGCGGGATGGACCATGCGGTAGGTGCAGGGTCTGTATCGAACACGGATAAAACTACCAGGCTGTTGCTGAGCAACACCATAGCGATGTCGCCCTGGAGGCGGACACTGCTGAGGCTGGAGTCGGGATACAGCAGGACGACGAACGGGGAGAAATTGACGAGCTATGGCATACGCCCGTCCTTCAGCTGGAATCTGAGGAAGCTCTATTTTACGGCTGAATATGAGTACAAGGTTGACGAGAGGGAGAACAATGTGGAAGAGCGGCAGCACAGGCTCACCATGCGGCTGACAAGACCGTTCCTGTTCTGATGACTGACGCGCACGAAGGGATGATCATGAAAAAGGCTGTTATCGGTTTTCTTTTGCTTCTGGGTTTTGCTGTTGCGGCGCTTGCGGACGATGCGGTGGTCGCGACGGTGAACGGAGCGCAGATCCGCAATGCTGATCTGCAGAAATATATGGCGGAAAAAATACCGTATATAGCGTTTCATAAGACCGTGTCCGAGGAAAAGATGAAGGCATTGCGGGAAGAAGCCCTTCAGGAGCTCATAGACAAGGAACTGCAATATCAGGCTGCGGAAAAAAAGGGCATCAAGCCGGATGAAGGAACAGTGGAGCATAAGCTTGCCGGAATGAGGGCGCAGTTCAAGTCAGACAAGGAATTTCATGAAGCACTTGCGAAGGCAGGACTGACAGAGCAGGGCATAAAGCAGCAGCTTTCCCGCGATAATATCGTGCAGCAGTTCCTTGATGCCGAGGTCGTAAAGAAGGCGGCGATCAGCGACGCTGACCTTGCGGCCTATTATGAAGCGAACAGGGAAAAGTACCTTGCCCCGGAACGGTGGAAGCTGAGGGAGATGTTCTTCAAGGTCCCGGCGGATGCGACGAAAGAGGAGAGGGCCAAGAAGAAGGAAAAGGCGGAGGAAGTGCTTGCACGGGCAAAAAAGGGAGAAGACTTCGGACTGCTGGCATGGGAGTTTTCCGAGGACGATTATAAGTACAAGAGCGGGGATGTCGGCTATCTGCACAGGGATATGCTCCTGCCCGAGATAGAGAAGGCCTTGGTCAATGTCGACCCCGGCGAAATGACCGGCGTCATCGAGACGATCTACGGGTATTACATCTTTTATCTTGAAACTAAATTGCCGACGCGGCAGCTCGCCTTTGAAGAGGTCAGGGAAAAGCTGAAAAAGGAAATTCAGCAAAAGAGAGAGAAGGAATTGAAGAGCAGACTGCTTGAAGATCTCAGGTCCGGGGCCAGGATATCGGTCCCCTGAAGTTCATATCAATGAAGATCATGAAGAACATGGCAGAGAGATATAAACAGTCAGGGATAAGCTCCTATGCGCCGATCGCTGTCATCATGATGGCCGCGCTGTCCGGGACGATGGGCTGCGCGCCCGCGTTCAGGGCGAACCTGGACACCCGTTATGCCGGGGAATTCGTCTGGCCGCCTCCGCCGGAGAAGCCGAGGATAACATATCTCTGGTCCCTGTATTCCTTTGCGCCGCAGGGTGAGAACATCGCGGAATATATTGAGCATGAGGGCAGTACCGAGGCCTTTGCCGACCTGCCGTATATGCTGAAGCCCTATGGCATCCATGCGATGAACAACAAACTCTACATTGTCGATCAGGGTATCCCCCGGGTATCGGTCATCGACCTGAAAACGCAGGAGCTTCTGCACTTTGGGTTCGAGGGTATCGGACAGCTGCGGATGCCGATAGCGATTGCTGTGGACAACAGGGGCAGAATGTTCGTGACAGATTCAGAAGCTGCTACGGTGAATATCTACGAGCCGTCAGGAACGTTTTCCGGCTATCTCGGGGAAAAAGGATTTTTCAAGAGACCGACGGGGATTGTCATCGAGCAGGCAACGCAAAGGGTCTATGTACTTGATTCGACGGAGCATAGGGTCCAGGTATTTGATGCATCAGGCGCATACCGATCCGGTTTCGGGCAACGAGGCAGCGGCAACGGTGAATTCAACTATCCCACGCACATTGCAGCCGGCACAAACGGCAGGATCTATATCAGTGACGCGATGAACTTCAGGATACAGATATTTGACAAGGACGGGAATTTTATATCCACCTTTGGTAAACAGGGCGATGCCTATGATGAGATCGACAAGCCCAAAGGCATTGCGGTGGATACGTTCGGGCATATCTACCTGGTGGACACCATGCAGGACATGATAAAAATATTCGATGACAGGGGAGACCTGCTGTTGTTCTTCGGCGGGCAGGGCGTGGCTCCGGGGACATTCTCCATGCCCACCGGAATAAGCATAGATGAGCGTAATACGATTTATGTGGCAGATACGTATAATCACAAGATTCAGGCTTTCAAGCTGATCGAGGAGAAGGTGCGATGAGAAGTTTGTTCCGATGCGGCATACTGGTGCTGATCATTGTTTCGTTTGTGGCTATTGCCGGGACAGCCTGGACTGCGGGTATTCGTGATACAAGGCACAACCTTTCCTCGACGGCTCCTACCGCGCCGATAACAAGGAACATTTATTCCACCAACGTCGATGAGATCTGCGTGTTCTGTCACACGCCGCACAGCGCGCTGAAGGACGGGTCGAACAAGACGCCATTGTGGAACCATACCCTGAGCACGCAGGTCTATAGTCTTCCGACAGGAGCAACCTGGCCCAATCTGATCACGACGGTCAAGCAGCCTGACCTTGGTTCGAAACTCTGCCTCAGCTGTCATGATGGGACAGTGGCTATCGGGTCCCTCGCGAATCTTCCCGGGCCGGGCAGTACGGGATCCGTATTCATGGTCGGGGTCAGCGGATCGGGAGCAATGCCCCCAACTGCCTACGGATATATAGGGATAAACCTGTCGGGCACGCATCCGATCTCAGTGCCGGTGAACAACACTCTCATAACAGCGAAAAATACCGCATGCACTCCGGGCAGCGGAAAGTATTCGATCGTATATCCGCCTTCTGACCCGAGGGTCAAGCTCAAGCCCACGAACAATACGTATAATGACGGTTCCAACGGGTTCCTGAAGACAACGCCTGCCGGTGTGAATTACTTTGAGGGCGTGCAGTGCGCATCCTGCCATGACCCTCACAATAATAATACGGATTTTCTCGTGATCCCGGGTATTGGAACAGGGCCTCCCTCGAAATATCACGGTACAACGAACTGGTCGAATTGGTCGGCGCTCTGCACTGCCTGCCATAGCGGGCCCTGTTGATGCGGGAGGCAATAATAATGATAGGCTCTGCTATGAAAAAGATTGGTGGTAGTCCGGTAAAACTGCTCGTTATAATGTCTGTTCTTACAGGCCTCGTCTCGCTTGCTGCCGGAGCGAGAGTAACGCCTACGCATCTGGACCTGTCCGTCAATGAGTTCGGATGCGGCGCCTGCCATAAAGGGCACGGCAGGCCGGGCAGCGCGATGCTGAGGAAGGATGTGCCTGAGCTCTGTTTCAGCTGTCACAGTCCCATGGGGGACGGGCCTATTCGTGCCTCGTCAGAAGTGTATTCTGCCATGTTCAAAAGGTACAAACATCCCGTGATCGATACCGCCAGATATCACAGGGGCAACGAAAAAATGCCTGAGGAAACCGGTGCAAAGCCAAGGCATGTCAGTTGCCTCGACTGCCATGCGCCGCATGCTGTCGGAAAGGACAACGTTCTTCAGGGCGCTCCTGGATACGACCGGAGAGGCTCGAAAAAGGAGGTTGCGGAAAACGAGTCCGAGATCTGCTACCGGTGTCATGCCGACAGCGTAAATAAACCCTTCAGCAGTCTCAACACCATGGAAGAGTTTGCCGTATCCAACGTATCCTTCCATCCTGTTGAAAAAACAGCAAAAGGCCTGAGTGTAAGCCTGAAGTCGGGAATGTCGGGGAAGAC
>VEOY01000127.1 GCA_012026685.1 Nitrospirota bacterium | reverse complement strand
GGATACAGGAACGCCGCCTGGGACTTTTTTATCACTTCATCCCCTGTGAGTGCAAACGCCTGAAAGGGAAGAAGTAGTACGACCAAGAGAATTAAATACTTTTTCATCTTAACCTCCGCTTGTCTAGAGTTATTGAAATTTATACCTTGATGCTAAGATCCCGCCCTGGACCGTGATTCAAGAAGCCGAGTTCTCATCTTGCTCAATAAGGCTTGAAAGCAATTCCATGATATCAGCAATCCGTATTTGCCTGTCATGGTTCAGCATCCCTTCATTAACCTGCGCATAGCAGGCAGGACAACTGAAAATAAGCCTGTCCGCCTTCTTCTTAACCGCTTCATCGATTGTCGATCTTCCAATCGCATTGGCATTTTCCGGATAGACTTTCCTTGCTGCTCCCCCGGCTCCGCAGCACCGGGAGTTGACGCCGTACCGGTCAAACTCGATGAGTTGAACGCCGGGTATGCTTCTGAGAATGATCCGGGGCTCTTCGGTAATACCCACGCCCCTGCTGAGATAGCAGGGGTCATGATAAATCAGCCGTTCCGGCAATTCCCTTCTGATCTTGAGCTTCCCGCTCCTGAGAGCTTCCGCAGCAAATTGCGTCATGTGCCGTATCTTAAACGGAAGTTTTTGTCCGTAAAATATCGGCCAATCTCTCGACATGATGTTAACGCAGCAGGGACATGAGCACAAAAGCATCTTTACCCCTTTTGCCCTGTACGCTTCCACGAGTCTCTTTATCAGGTCTTCGAGCATGTCATGCTGCCCCGAGACAAAAAGAGGGAATCCGCAGCAGACCTCATCTTCGGGAGGCAGCATGGTAAACGGCTCGCCTGCTGCCTTCAGGACAAGGACGTCCCCCTTTACCATGGGCTGAGCCGAATACGCGCCGGTGCATCCGGCATAGTAAGCAGTATCTGCCGTTTCCGCCACTTCGACCGCGGCGGGAAACCATGGGTCGAATCTGTCTTTTGCGGGCAGGTTGTAAGGGTTGCCGGTATTTCTTATTACTTCCGGCATCTTGGCCTGACCGCCGATGGGGCCGATCCCGCGTCTTACCATTTCCTTTCTCAACTGGGGCCAAAGCCGCTGGGAAAAGATGCCGACCGTACAGTGCTGCCCGCAGGCTCCACAGGTGGTGCATTCAAAGACCGCCTTGGTAAATTCCTCGAGGAGCTTGCGATCAATATCGCGCGGGCCGAAAAGCCGTGCTTTCAGGCCTTCAGTAGCCTTGATGAACTCCCTGAAGACGCGGATCTTCTCGGGAGGCGATATCGACGGTTTACTGTTTACGTCCTGAATGGGACAAAAGGTAAGGCATTCGCCGCACTGAGTGCATGCGTCCAACTCGATGAGTTGCTGTGACGAGAGACTTCCCGTAAAACATCCCCTACTTTTCATGAATCACCCGGTTGAGATTTTCTTCGCGCTGTCGCGCTCCAAGGAGCACCAACGGGGCCGCAAAGATATGCGTGGGCAGGATTACGAGCAATGCCAGAACGAAGATAACGTGCAATATAAAGAAAGAACTTCCGGGGACCGGCGCAAATCTGAAGGTCACTGCGCTTATGATGAATGTCTTTATCGAAACTACGTCGGGATGATAGACCGTCTTCATCAGCAAGCCGCTTACGCTTATGAAGGATATAATACCGAGGAGTAGAGAGTTGTAATGTGAAACGTACTTCTTCTTCTCAACAAGATACTTCTCGACAAATATGTACATCGCAGTTAGAGGAAGAAGATAACCCGCAATAATTCCGGGAGTCTGAACAGACCATATGCACGGGGGGACAGGATCAAGGAAGTATCTCAAGTGCCTGAGTATGACCAATACAAAAGAGACATGAAAGATCCATTCCCCTATCCAAAGGACATCATTGACAGCGAGGAGCCTTCGGAAAGAAAGAACATCACAGACGCCCTGTAAGAAGGCTCTCACACTCATTTTATCATGAGCTGCCATATCTACGGATTTACCTCTTATCCATATCAAGACGTTAGCAATATAGTCCCCTAAAAAAAATATCATAGCCAGGTAAAAACCCAGAGTCAGAAATATTCCTAATGTAAACATAAGAATGGGTTGCTTGCGTCCTCACCGCACAGGGGACTTGAGAACAAGGGCGCCGGTCCTCGCATGATGCCTCATGCCCGACCCCCTTGGTTATCTTTGAACAACCAGCCCTGCATAAGAGTAATCAACGCCGGCAGATAGATTATCGTCATAAGTGCGCTCAGGAGCATCATGCTCACGATAAACGCTCCGACAGTGATATACGGCGTAAGAGGGGCAAAGATCATGACCGCAAAGGATGCGGCAAAAAGAACTGCGTTGCGAACTATTCCCTTCCCTGGTCTTGCCGCAGTCCAGTGCAGCGCTTCGGTTATCGATTCTTTGTTCCCGGTTTCCGCAAGCCGCTGCCTGAATCTGGACACAAAATGAATGGCGAAGTCGACTGCCATACCAAGGGAAAGACAGGAGAGAACCGATATGGGCATATCGAAGTCCTTACCGATAAAACCTACGACGCCATATAAGAGAAGGACGGTGAACAAGAGAGGTGTGTAGCCGACTATTGCCCACCTGACGGAACGGAAGTCGAAGGCGAGGATGGCAAAGACTGCGATCAGGGCGAGAATAAACCCTTTCACCATGTCCCAGAGCACTTCGTGGTTCCAGACAAGGTTGAAGTAAGCAATGCCGGCGGGCTTCATCTCCATAGGAGTTGGGTTTGTTTTCTTGTATTCTTCCATTGCGCTCATGACATTCTGCATGGCCTTGGCATCCCAGGTCTTGAGCTGCACCCATATGTTCGCCCGTTTGAACGGATAGTCTACGACATTGTCCAGATCGGAAGGTTTCGCAGACATTGAAAAGAGAAATATATACTGCCCGATCATCTCTCTTGTCTCCGGAACTGTGTCGTATTTCGGATCGTCATCATGGAGTACCCGGTTTATCCGTTTCACGTAATCGACGACGGAGGTTGTCTTGCCAACCACAGGCAGCTTTTCGAGATGCCTCTGGAGTCCTTCAATGTATCTCATAGCCTCAGGAGTTTTTATATATTCGTCCTCTTTTGCAGTCGCCACTACATATCCAAGCGATGTGCCGCCAAGGGCCTGGTTTATGACCGTATCAGAAACGCGAACATCGCTGCCTTTTTTAAACCATTCAACCAGATTGTTGTTCACCTTTATCTTGGCTATCCCGATGACTGCGACCATGAACAAAATAAACCCTATGGCGACAGTCAGACCAGGCCTGTGCGTGCCGATGCCTGCAAGTCTCTTCAAGAACTGAGATGTCCTGTCTATGCCGATGTCTTCAGCATGGGCGATCCGTGCTATTTTCTCGTCTTTCACAAAGGTGAACATTGCAGGTATGAAGCTGAAACTGAGAACTCTTAGGGCAATCGTGCCGAAGGCAACGAGGCCTCCAAATACCTTGACCGGGATGATGTTCATGAAGAGGAGCACAGCGAAACCCGCTGCTGTCGCGAGAGCGGTATTGCGCACCGGCCGGCTTACCGCCTTCATTGTCTCGATGATCGCTTTTTTCTTGTTCTTCGTCTCCCGGTAGCGGAAATAGAACTCATTGAAGATATGCATGCTGTCTGTTGCGATTGCCATCAGGAATACGGGAGCCATCGAGCTCATGATATGGATCGGAAAGCCCAAACCGATAAGAAGGCCCATGCTCCAGACAATGCTGATCATTGCATCCATCATCAGGGTGATGGAGAGGAAAAGGTCCCTGAACATGAGATATCTGACGAAAAGCATGACCATGCCGGCGATTGGCGCGAATATGGCCATAAGCTTGAACATCTCGGCTCCGAAGGTGTCCCGTGCAACAGGATCGCCGGCAACGTAGTACTGCTCGTCGCCTTTTTCTTTTTTCACGATCTCCCGGAGGCTGTCTGCTATCTCCTTGCCGTTCGCTCCTTTTTCGAGCGGGACATATATAGCCGTGGTCTTGCCGTCCTTCGAGATAATTCTATTGATAAACAAAGGATTTTCGTAGAGCATTTTCCTGAGATATTCGATCCCCTTTTCATCTTCAGGCGCTTTCGTCATTAAGGGTGCGACCTTTAATGTGGCGTCCTCCACAGTAACGTTGTCAATGGTCGTGAAGCTCGACACATCCCTTGCCGCAACGCCTTTGATCTTCAGGATTTCATCCGTTATCCTCTGTATCTTCCCGAGGGTGTCCGCATTGAGAATGCCCTTTTCATTCACGATGCCGACCGCGATCATATCCTCATAGAGGCTGAAAGTCTTTTCGATTTCATCGTTCCAAACCCTGACATCAGACGTTGCGGGCAGCATGTTCTTTGGGTTGGTGTCGGTCCTCATCTTTGGGAACTGGGTCATGAAGAGCATGGTAATAAGCACCGATAGGATTACGACAAGTTTCGGGTGTTCAACGGAAAACTCAACCAGAGAAAACTTTTTCATCAAATCCTCCTATATATGCGCACATGCTGATATTTGCATGAATGACTGTTTTTAAAAGGTCAGGTTCATATCAGCAGCAACCACTACCTCTTTGTAATAGGTGGCAGGATTTGCAAGCTCCACACCCTCTACAAAGTCAGCCTTTGACATGCCGAAAAGGGGGACGTTGAGCGGACAGGCAAGCATCCGCACTCCCTCTTTCCAGAGCATGAAAAGCAGTTCCTCTGCAGTGGGCAGTTCCATCTCTTCCATCCTTTTCATTACAGCATCTCCCATCTCCGCATTGGCCTTTGCAACCCCAAGCTTCCTGGTGATATCGCCGGCAGACCGTTCCCCTGATTTCAGCAAACAGAGTATCTCGAGCCCCTTGGGATTGGAAGAGGTCTCACAGAACTTCGCATGAAAATCCAGGACTTCATTCTTCATGGCAGATTGCTTATTCCGTTTCTCATCTTCCAAAGGAAATATTTCTCAAAACCGACCTTCAGCCATTTCGCCCATATCCCTTTTTTGGTGACAGACTCCTGCCGCGGAGGGAGGACCGGAGCTGCCTTCATGAACGCGGCTGTATTTCCCATGTCCATAAGGCACATGACATCAATCTCGCTGCCCGCCGGAGGCTTCGTACCCGTGATATCAGCGAAGATCGTGGCAGAAGCTGTTTTTGCCATTTTCACGGTCATGAATCCTGTTTTGGGAACTCCTGTCGGCACAGGCGTTGCCTCCGGTGGGGCGATCGCCATGGCAACGCCGATTGCGAATATATTGTTGTGCTTTGTATGTCTGTAGTTCTTATCGACGGGGATAAATCCCCTCGGATTGCCAAGTGGGGCAACAGCAGGAACTCCCTTGAACGGCGGGGCTATCATTGCGAGCTTAAAGGGCAACTTGGTGCCGTCCTTCAGTTTGACCTCGTCGGGGGTCACCTCTTCAATCGACTGGCTGATGACGGCCTTAATATCCCTGATCGCAAACTCGTCTTCAAAAAAACGCTTGGAATTGCCAAGGCCGCCCACACCCATATGACCGAGATACGGCTCGGACGTGAGATATATGATCGGCACCTTGTGCCGCATCTTCATGCGCCTGAGTTCGGCATCCATCTCAAAGGCAAGCTCATAAGAGGGGCCAAAACAGCTCACCATCTGTGCTGATCCGATTACGATCGGTCCCGGGTTTTCGATAATCTTTCTCCAGGTCTGTCCTGTTTTTATCGCATGATCGAGGTCGAACGTACAGTCCGTATATCCCCCGTCAGGACCAAGGCCGGGTACTTCATCGAAAGACAGGAAAGGGCCGGTTGAGATGACGAGATAATCATAGGGGACCTCTCGTGTTTTTGTCTTTACCTTCGATGTCTCAGGATCGACCTGTATTGCAGCTTCGTGGATGAATTGGATGCCTTTTGATTTGAGAATATCGGAAACATTCAAGGTAATGTCCTCAGGCCTGCGCCATCCCATGATCAGCCAGGGAAGAGAGGGCAGAAAGACGAATCTGTTGTCTCCGCTGATAACGGTCACGTCCGCCTGTGCGCCAAGCAGCCTTTTTATTTCAAAGGCCGCGGTAAGTCCTCCGAATGAACCGCCCAATACTACAATCTTCGTCATGTTGTCCTCCCCAAAAGTATCTTTTTTTAGAACATACCAATAACTTTGTCGCTTTCGGCCATGAAATCAACAAGGCTGTCATAGCTGATGCTTTTGATATTCATGCCGTCGGCTGTAAGTCCTCTTAAGCGCTTATCATCTTCGAGCACATAGGCCGGACCAGCAAAGCCCAAATCTTCCAGTGCCTGGCCCTCGATGAAATAAACGCCGTTCTGTAACAGGACAATGTCCGCAGACATGGCCCGCGCAAGTTTTACTCCCCGTTTCCCTTCAGGTGTGTCAGGGGCGCTTCTTATGATCACCAGCATATTAACCTCCTATCTCTTGTGCATTAAAATATCATTGTGGTATCACAGCTCTTAATTATCGCGGCAATTTCGGATTCATTTGCTGCTTTTACACCCTCAACCCGCTCCCCTTCTTTAACGCCATATTCGATGAGAGACAGATTGTCTGCAAAGACCTCAACCCCCATTTCGTTACAATCTTTCAAAGTCGCTTCGAGATTGGTAAAACCTGTTCCTGTGTCATCCTGGCCTTTTCTCGCAAGATGGACACCGCCGTCAACAAGGATAAGCGAAACTGCAATATCGCCCGAAACAGCACCCAATGCATGCCTTACCGCCTCTGCCGCATTAATGTCGCCATATGGCGGTTTTCTGAGTATCATAGCTATCTTTTCCATGCTCGCCTCCTATGCCCCAATATTAAGCCAAATATCACTTTCACCCATGGTCCTGAATAACCCCTTGAGTGAACCAACCTCTGCACCGTCGAGATAGTCAGCTTGCGCCGCACGGCGAAAGTTCAGACAACCCCCTCAGAGGTATACCTTGAGCCCCTTCTGAATCAGGCGCGAGAACTCTTGCTCGGCATTGGTGATACCCTTTGCCTTTTGGCCCTTCAGAAAACAGTAAACTCCATCGGCAGATGCAATGAGATTTACCGTATGCCCCTTGTTCAGTGCAGCGTCTGCAACCCGTACCGTCGTAAGCGTGTTTTCATACGAGTACGGCGAGGTCGAAAGATACAGCGTCATCGTTTTGCCCATTTTCTCCTCCTTAATAATACTCCCCAGGGGAGCTGTTCATCGTCCCGTCACGATCTGGTATCACATGCGCAGCCCGGTGATCGCTATAATGACGGCGATCGCAAGATCCAAATTCCTTTTCAGCCAACCTGGCTGCCTCAAGATTCAGCCGTCAACGTTTGCCCATGGGGTCATTGATGTAAAGCTTGACGATGTGTGATCCCATAATGCGTCTCCTCTCAGGAAATGATGGTCATCATCTCTGCCGTGTGCCCGGATACGTGCCTTTCTTTGTAACAGGGCAGCAGGCCGGCGCAGGCAGCTCTTCGATGTAGTCTTTTTTCAGGATCTCGAGCAGGTCAGGGATGATCGGGTCTTTAAGAAAATAACATCTCAGCCTTCCGTCCATGTAATGGTCGATCAGCCCTTGCCTCCTGAGCAGGGCAAGGTGCTGGGAAACGTTCGGCTGACTGATCTCAAGAAAGTCCTCAAAGTCGCTTACGCACTTTACGCCTTTTAGGAGCTCTTCAAGTATCCGTATCCTGACGGGATGTGCAACGGTCTTAAGTACCTCAACTCTGTGCATCATGGATCGCATTGTCACATTCCTCCCTTTGCGTATGATATATGCAAATATTATTATACTTGCATATATTTGTCAAATAAAAAATCAGCCCTGTGCAACGATATCGATGAGCCTTGATTTTTCCTGCATCTGTTCGGTAAGGACCTCGCGCATGAGAATGCAGGCCTGGATGACCTTGGCATTGGAAACGGAATAGTAGATATTGACGCCTTCCCTGCGGGTCTTAAGAATTCCCTTATGTCGCATCACCGCGAGGTGCTGTGATACATTTGCCTTGGGCACGCCGAGGATCTCGACCAGTTCCGAGACAGTCTTTTCACCCTCTTTCAGCGCATTGAGAATCTCGAGCCGTTTTGGGCTTGCCAGGGTCTTGCATACTTCTGACTGGAGTTCAAAAAGTGTCTTATTCTGTTTCATACATGCATATTCTATTAACTGCGATATAAAAAGGTCAAGGGAAAGTTTCTTGTAACTTCCTTTACTCAAAGGAATATTTTGTGATACACTTTAAGACTCCATCGGATTTTCCAATTATGACGACAACAAAAAGATATTCCATAGGCGTTGATCTTGGGGGTACGAACCTCAGGGTAGCTCTTGTTTCCGAAGAGGGTGAGATCGTGCGCAAGCTCAAGATGTCCTCGGCGGAACAGGTGTTGGATTCGATAATGAACGCCATGAAAGAGATATGGCAGGGCGACATAGCCGGGATCGGACTCGGTGTCGCCGGAATTATAGACAGAAAAAACGGAAGGGTATTTGCCTCACCAAACCTCCATGCGATAGAAGGCATTGACCTTGTCAGAGAGATACGGGACAGGTTCCATGTCCCTGTCATGATCGAAAACGACGGCAATGTCGCAGCCCTGGGCGAAAAGAAGGCAGGGGCCGGACGCGGATTTGATCACTTTGTGCTCCTTACGCTCGGCACCGGGATAGGGGGCGGGATAATCCACAAGGGAAAACTTCTGAATGTTTCTGCAGAGATCGGTCACATGAGCATCATTACGGACGGTGAAAAGTGCCCCTGCGGCAACAACGGATGTCTCGAGAACTATGCATCAGCACGTTCCATGATCGCCAAGGCGGTGTCCATGCTCGAAAAAGAGACCGAGAGCCTTTTGAAGGAATGCTGCAAGGGCAGCATCTATAAGATAACGCCGGAGGATATCTATAAGGCTGCACTTGAAGGCGACACGCTTGCCCGCGAGATCCTCAGGGATGCGGGCCGGTTTCTCGGCGTCGGTCTTGCAAACATCATCAACATCATGAGCCCTGAAGCGATCATTCTCACCGGAGGCCTTATCGGCACATGGAACATCTATGTGCAGGAAGCGATCAAGGAAGCCTCGCGCAGGGCATTCAGGGAACTTTTCGATGGAGTCAAGATCATCCCTTCGTCGCTCGGTGACGATGCGGGCATTGTGGGCGCTGCCAGTCTTGTCTTCATGGAAACAGCGGAACAGCCTGCATAAGATCGATATATGTCGAAGAACATCCGCAACTTTTCCATCATAGCGCATATCGACCACGGCAAATCAACGCTTGCCGACCGGCTTCTCGAGTATACCGGTGCTCTTTCCAAGAGGGAGATGCAGGCGCAGGTCCTCGATTCCATGGACCTGGAGCGCGAACGGGGCATCACGATAAAGGCCCATGCGGTCAGGCTGACCTACCATGCAGACGACGGGAAGGAGTACATCCTGAACCTTATAGACACCCCCGGCCATGTGGACTTTTCCTATGAAGTGTCAAGAAGCCTGGCATCGTGCGAAGGCGCCCTTCTTATCGTCGATGCGAGCCAGGGAGTAGAGGCCCAGACACTCGCCAACGCCTATCTCGCGGTCGAGCACAATCTCGAGATGATCCCGGTCATCAACAAGATCGATCTGCCGAGCGCGGACCCTGGGAGGGTGAAAGAGCAGATAGAGGATGCGGTCGGCATTGACAGCACCGACGCCATCCTTGCCAGCGCGAAAGAGGGGATAGGCACAAAAGAGATCCTTGAGACCATCGTGAAGAAGGTCCCGCCTCCCCCGGGAGACGACCGGAAGCCCCTGAAGGCGCTCATTTTTGATTCGTGGTTTGACAACTACCAGGGCGTCATTGTACTGGTCAGGGTATTTGACGGCAGGGTGAAGTCAGGGAGCAGGATCCTGCTGATGGCGACCGGTACATCGTTCGAGGTGCTGCAGGTCGGCATCTTTACCCCCAAGATGACTCCCATAGAGGAGCTTACCGCCGGCGAGGGCGGCTACATCATTGCCAGCATCAAGAATGTGGCTGATACGAAAATCGGAGATACGATCACTGATGAGAAAAAACCCGCCGCAGAACCCTGTCCCGGATACAAGGATATCAAGCCCATGGTCTTCTGCGGTTTTTATCCGACCATAACCCATCAGTATGAAAATCTCAGAGATGCCCTCAATAAGCTGCGGCTGAACGATTCGTCCTTTACCTTTGAGCCGGAGACATCGCTGGCGCTCGGCTTCGGATTCCGCTGCGGTTTTCTCGGTCTCCTTCACATGGAGATCATCCAGGAGAGGCTTGAGCGTGAATTCGACCTGTCGCTTCTGAGCACCGCGCCGACCGTTGTCTACCGGGTGACCCTTTCTGACGGCAGCGTTATCCATGTCGAAAATCCCGCGGCCCTGCCTGATCAGTATGAGATGATCGAAGAACCTTTTGTGCTGACGACGATCTTTGTCCCCAAGGACTTCATCGGCCCTATCCTTGACCTTTGCCAGGAAAAAAGGGGGGTGCAGAGGAGCTTTCATTTCATCGGGA
Organism: Nitrospirota bacterium; assembly: GCA_012026685.1. Classification (GTDB taxonomy): domain Bacteria; phylum Nitrospirota; class Thermodesulfovibrionia; order Thermodesulfovibrionales; family UBA6898; genus UBA6898. The sequence goes on along the minus strand of VEOY01000127.1, from coordinate 5,150 downwards.
AGGACAGGATAAAGGTCGAATACGAACTGCCGCTGAACGAGATCCTCTGGGATTTCTATGACAAGCTGAAGTCTTTTTCAAAGGGCTATGCCTCCATGGATTATGATTTTCTCGGATACAAGGAATCAGACCTGGTCAAGCTCAATATCATGCTGAACGGCGAGGTCGTGGACGCCCTTTCCTTGATAGTTCACAAGGACAAGTCTTATTATAAGGGGCGGCAGCTTACGGAAAAGCTCCGCGAGATCATACCGCGGCAGATGTACGAGGTCGCTATTCAGGCGGCCATCGGCAACAAGATCATTGCGCGCGAGACGGTCAAGGCTGTCCGGAAAGACGTTCTCGCAAAATGTTACGGCGGAGACATCACGCGGAAGAGGAAACTCCTCGAAAAGCAGAAGGAGGGAAAGAAAAGGATGAAGCAGGTGGGAAGGGTGGAACTTCCGCAGGAGGCCTTTCTCGCGGTCCTGAAAGTGAAATGAACAGACAGAAGAGAAAGTCGGTCATCAGAGAAAATATCGAAGCGATCGTGATCGCGTTCCTGATCGCGATCGTGATCAGGACCTTTGCGATCCAGGCATTCAAGATACCATCGGGGTCCATGCTCCAAACGCTGCAGATTGGCGACCATATCCTGGTCAACAAGATCCTGTTCGGCACGCCGGTCGACATACCCTTTACGAACATCAACCTGTTCCATATGCCCGGTTTGCGCGAACCGAAGCGGGGGGATATCATTGTTTTCAAATACCCTGAAGACCCGAAAAGGGACTTCATCAAGCGCGTGGTCGCTGTCGGCGGCGACGTGGTCGAATCAAGGGACAAGAACGTTTTTGTGAACGGCGAAAAACAGTCAGAGCCGTATGTGCAGCATGTTGATGCGATGATCAAACCGCGTCTTATGGACAAGCGCGACAACTTCGGCCCTGTTACGGTACCGAAGGATATGGTTTTTGTCATGGGGGATAACAGGGACCAGAGCTATGACAGCAGGTTCTGGGGATTTGTTGACAATAAACAGATCAAGGGCAAGGCCATGGTCATCTACTGGTCATGGGACAGTGATAAGACCTGGGTGCGCTTTTCCAGATTAGGGAGGGTGGTGCGATGAGACGAACGTTGGGAGAAGACGGTTTCATAAAGACCCTGCTCGGGCTGGCTCTGCTTGTAGCTCTTATTTATGTGGGCTTGACCTTTTCACGACCGTATTACCGGTATTATCAGCTCGGTTCCCATACCAGTGATTTTCTGAAGACCGACATCGGCGAGATCAATACCATCAGAAAACATGTCCTGGATGACGCTGCTGAACTGGGCGTGCCGCTCGCCGACGCAAACCTTTCAGTCATGTTTGACAAAGACAAAAAGACGGTGACCGTCAAGGGGACCTGGACCGATTCCGTTGACCTCTTCGGATATTATCAGAAGGACGTCGATTTCGTCATGGAAGAGACGTACTGATTGTTTACCGGGCTGATAGTGGAGATGGGAGATGTTGTCTCCCTGGTCAGGAAGGGAAATGGTGCCCGGCTGTCCCTGGATGCCAGGACCCTGAGCCGGGATGCAAAGCTGGGTGACAGCATAGCCATTAACGGAACGTGCCTGACAGTCGTAGAGATCAAGGGGGACGTCCTTTCCTTTGATCTGTCAGAGGAGACTCTGGGATCATCAAATCTCGGTGAACTGAAAGTAAAGGACCGTGTCAACCTTGAGCCGGCATTGCGGCTTGATGACAGGCTCGGCGGTCACTTTGTGACCGGCCATATAGACGGCAGAGGGAAAATACGGTCAAAAACCCTTGAGGGAGACGTATACAAGATCGTTATCGGGACTGAACCGTGGATAGCGGAATATCTCGTGGAAAAAGGGTCAGTTGCTGTCGACGGCATCAGCCTGACGGTCGTTGATGTGCTTAAGGACGGCTTTTCCCTTGTCATTATTCCCCATACGGCCCGTCTGACCACCATCGGGTTCAAGGGTCCCGGAGATTCCGTGAATGTCGAGGTGGATATCCTGGGCAAATATGTCTCAAAATTCCTGAAAAAGGGTAAGGACGCGAATCTCATGCAGACCCTGAGGGAACAGGGGTTTGCATAACTTCAGCATCAGACGCTGAGCTCTTATTTGTTGTCATTCCCGCTTGTCGGGAATCCTTCTGCAGAAAGACTCCGGACAAGCCGGAGTGACAGAAGGGAGTGAAACCCGGGATTTGAATTCGCATGAATTGAAGAAGGAGCAAGCATGCAAAAACATAAATTCAATACGATCGATGAAGCGATCGAAGACATGAGCAAAGGCAGAATGGTCATCCTTGTGGATGATGAGGACAGGGAAAACGAAGGGGACCTCTGCATGGCAGCCGAAAAGGTGACACCGGAGGCGAGCAATTTCATGGCGAAATACGGCAGAGGGCTTATCTGTCTGTCCCTTACGCCTGAGCGGGTGGGAGAGCTGAAACTCCCGATGATGTCGGAAGACAATACCTCCTCGTTCGGCACGGCCTTCACAGTCTCGATCGAGGCAAAAAAAGGTGTTACGACCGGCATATCAGCGGCAGACAGGGCAGTCACTATCCTTGCGGCTATCAATCCGGAATCCACGCACGAAGACCTTGCCCGCCCGGGCCATGTTTTTCCGCTGCGGGCAAAACCCGGGGGTGTGCTCCAGAGGGCAGGCCAGACCGAAGGATCTGTTGATCTTGCCCGACTTGCAGGGATGAATCCCTCAGGGGTCATCTGCGAGATCATGAACGAAGACGGGACCATGTCCCGGGTGCCGGAGCTTATGGAATTCTCGAAACACCACAACCTGAAGATCGTGACGATCAAGGACCTCATAAAGTACCGGACACGGATCGAAAGATTCGTGCATCGGGCATCCACCACGAAACTTCCCACAGACTTCGGCGAATTCACGGTCATTGCGTATGCAAATGATATGGACGCCAACGTGCACCTTGCCTTGGTGAAGGGCGAGATCAGGAAGGATGATGCGGTGCTGGTCAGGGTGCACTCCGAATGTCTTACTGGGGACGTGTTCGGATCCAAAAGGTGCGACTGCGGCGAGCAGCTGCATGCGGCGATGGAGATGATCAGCAGGGAGGGACAGGGAGTGATCCTCTATATGCGGCAGGAAGGCAGGGGCATTGGCCTGGTGAACAAGCTCAGGGCATATGAGCTTCAGGACAAGGGGCTTGATACGGTAGAGGCTAACCTTAAGCTGGGGTTCAAGCCGGATCTTCGTGACTATGGTATCGGTGCCCAGATCCTTGTCGACCTCGGGGTCCGCAAGATGAGGCTCATGACGAACAATCCAAAGAAGATCGTGGGCCTTGAAGGATACGGCCTCAAGGTCGTGGAACGTGTCCCCATGGAGATGAATCCCCATGAGAGGAACCTTATCTATCTGAAGACCAAGAAAAAGAAACTCGGGCATATGCTCAGCAATGTATGAAACGCTATAGGAGGCAGCCATGAAAGTCATCCAGGGAGAATTGCAGGCCAAAGGGCTGAAGTTCGCCATCATCGTGAGCAGGTTCAATGATTTTATCACCGGGAAACTCCTTGACGGGGCAGTCGATGCCCTTATGAGGCATGGGGCAAAGGAAGAGGATGTCGACGTCGTCAAGGTGCCCGGGGCCTTTGAGATCCCTCTGGCAGCGAAGAAAGTCGCCGAAAAAGGCGGCTATAACGCTGTGATCTGCCTGGGAACGGTCATCAGGGGCGCCACGCCGCATTTTGATTATGTCGCGGCTGAGGTCTCAAAGGGGGTTGCATCCGCATCGCTGGATACCGGCGTGCCGATCGCTTTTGGGGTGCTTACGACAGACACGATCGAGCAGGCAGTTGAGCGGGCAGGGACCAAGAGCGGCAACAAGGGTTTTGACGCCGCAGTTACCGCCATAGAAATGGCTCAGGTGTTCAAGAAGTTATAACGACAAGCAACGAGCAATGAGTTTAAAGCCATGAGAGAAAATACGACGAAAGCAAATGGGCGTAATACGTTCTTTGCGGTAAACTGTCTGCTCATTTCTCTCTGCTCGCTTCTGTAATGCGATGAACCGCCGTCGCAGGGCACGGGAGCTTTCCCTTCAGATGCTCTTTCAGCACGAGTTTACCGGAGCCCGGTCAAACTTCAAGGCAGTTGAGGACCTCGATCCGGCAAAAAAAGAAGACGCAGAGATCATGAAATTTGCCGAGGAGCTGGTCAGAGGTACCCTTTTGCATCTTGAGGAGATCGACCGGAGGATACAGGATGTGGCTGCGCACTGGAAGATGGACCGCATGGCCTCTGTTGACCGGAACATCATGAGGTTCGCTGTCTTTGAACTCCTGTACCGGGATGATATTCCGCCCGCGGTTACGATCAACGAAGCCCTTGAGATAGCAAAAAAGTACTCATCGTCCGAAGCAGCCTCGTTCATCAACGGACTTCTGGACAAGATAGCACGTGACAGCAGCAAGAAAGCATAGAAAGCAATGCCAAAATCAATAAACTGGATGTGATATAGCGACAAGTTCGTCAGATACATGGGGAAATCGGATGGCTAAAACAGCGTCAGGGGGGCAATTACACACCGGGCATCGTAAGCGGTTGCGGATGCGTTTCCTCAAGGAAGGCTTTGATAGCTTTGAAGATCATCAAGTGCTCGAACTGCTTCTCTTTCATGCTATTCCACGACTCGATACCAATCCTCTGGCACATAAACTCATTCACAGATTCGGCAGTCTTTCTGCGGTGCTTGAGGCAGATCCAAAGGATTTAGCCTCTGTTGACGGCATAGGTGAAAATGTTGCGGCTTTTCTTTCGATGATTCCTCATATCACCCGACGGTATTTCTTCGACAGAATTAAATATTCACGCAAGGTCCTTAATACCTGGGAAGCTGCAGCCGAATATCTTGTACCCCTCATGGCCGGACGCCCTGAAGAAGTCTTCTACGTGATATGCCTTGATTCCCAGCTCAAAGTTCTTTATCCTGCCCTGATAAGTGAAGGCACAGTGAAGGATGCTCTCGTACACCCTCGCCATGTAGCAGAGGCTGCAGTGCGGCATAAAGCAGCCTCCGTGATCTTGGCCCACAATCATCCGGCGGGTAGCGTCAAGCCGTCCTCTTACGACCAAAAGCTGACCCGGAATCTGGTCCAGGC
>VEOY01000139.1 GCA_012026685.1 Nitrospirota bacterium | reverse complement strand
GTACAGTTTATTGATAAAGCGCGCTATCTTGATGCCGTTGTTCTTCCCGTCGGCAGGCAGCACGCCGTGTAAGTCTTTCATGCTGGCAGGCGAGTGGGTGTTGTTCTCGAAACTTGCCAGCACTGCACCTGTCTTCTTATCCAGCAGTTTCCCCTCAATACCGACCGTTGAGCTGCCGGCCCCGAAACCGACGAAGAACCGCGTCGCCCGGTTGCCGGTCGTGATCTTGGTAAAACGCATCTCGAGAACAAGAGCATCTTCAGCATCACCCTGCCGCAGGACCTTCTTGAACATGCCCATCCTTTTCAGTTCATCAGCGATCGTATCCGGAACATCCGTACCCAGCTTCTTCACCACGTCCTTGAAGTCGGGATGCTTCGTCTCATCCACCTCCTGTATGCTCGTGCCCTCAAAGCTTATGTCCCGGATCACGATCGTCTGATATCTCGCAGAGAGCTTTTCCTTCGTAACGATATTCTCCTTGCCGAGGACGCGCTTATCTGACTTCGCTTCTTCCTTTACGTCATCCTTCGGGTCTTCTCCCCCATAGACCTTTTTGGGGACGAGCGATCCCGCAAGCAGACAACAGAGCACCAGAAGCAATAATTTCTTCATGTCCTCTCCTTTTCGATCATGATATTTCACCGTCACAAAGATAACCACAGATTTCAGAATCTGAACAGTCTGCCATTAACGAACTCCTGCAGCGGCCCTCGCCTCGCGCCAGCGAAAGCATTTCGTCGTATGATCATTGACCATGCCGATTGCCTGCATAAAGGCGTAGCAGATCGTCGAACCGACAAATTTGAACCCCCTTCTCTTCAGCTCCTTTGACATGGCATCGGATTCCGGCGTACGGGCAGGGATGTCGCTGAGCGAGCGCCGGGCATTCTGTATCGGCTTTCCGTTGACGAACTGCCAGATGAACGCATCGAACGAGCCGTATTCCTCCTTCACCAGCAGGTATGCCCGCGCGTTATGCACAACAGCCCCGATCTTGAGCCTGTTCCGCACAATGCCGGGATCGGAAAGGAGCGCGGCAATACGTTTGCTGTCATAGCGCGCGATCTTTACGGCATCGAAGTTGTCGAAGGCCCTCCGGTAGTTGTCCCGCTTCCGCAGGATCGTGATCCAGCTCAGCCCTGCCTGCGCGCCCTCGAGAATGAGCATCTCGAAGAGATGACGGTCGTCATGCGCCGGCATGCCCCATTCCGAATCATGATACTCAACGTAGAGAGGATCGGTCGTCCCCCAGTCGCACCGTTCCCTGCTGACAGTCCTCCTGGTCACTGCACAACAGTCCCTGACGATACAGGACGATGGCGGTCCAGCCAGTAACCCCATATCACGAACAGCCAGAGCGCGACATTCGTCCATTCAATTGCCTGAACGTCAGGCGGTGGAGGACCGAAGATGGAAGCCATGTAGATCAAAACAAGAAATAAGACAAGGAGGCCGAGACCGTAAGAACCTTTCCGTCCATCCGGCCTTGATGCGCGAACATAGAACCAGAGACCAAAAAAGAAAATACCGAACTCTACCGCAAGCGTTCCGGCATACGACGACCAGAGGCCGAGACCGACACGGATATGACTTCCGGGAAACAGCGGGAGATCAGGCGCATGCACAAGAGCATCGAGCAGCCAGTGGCTGGCGACCAGCAGGCCCATGACGACGGAACTTCTCCAGTCCTGCCTAAGGACAAAAATGAAGACAGCAAAAAGGAAAGACCATATGACCACAAAGGCAAGGCTGTGGGAAAAAGGAAAATTGGTGAACACCAGCGGTATGACGGCGTTCACACTGGGCAGGATCATCACACCCTCGATACCCAGGATCATAAGGACAGGCCAGAGCAGATCGAGGAATTCTGATGCCAGGAAAAGACTGCCGAGCGACGTCCTGGGCGCAACGGCCTTGGCTGCGAACCCCAATCCGAAATGACCGATGAACATATTCTCCCTATTCCGCCGGGCAGCAAGACTTCGGTATTCGATATCCAGTATACTTCAAAACGGTATCACCGCGTCCTGCATCTTATCTTTCAAGTGACTGAACGACCAATGTATACTTTTCATGTATCATCTTCCGGTCGAACTCGTAGAACTCGACAAGCATTGCCTGATCCTCTTCTTCCGTAACATACGCACGGGCTGCCGGAAAGAAAACTTTGTCCTCTTTTTCGATATGCCTCGGATAGAACTCGACGAATGCACGCAGGCATTCCGTAATCGTGCCCAAAACTGCCGCATTTCCTTTCCTGTATGACGCATTCGTCTCCATCAGGTCCTTTGTCGTTTTTCGCCCAAACTCGTGTTCTTCGATCAGCTCGTTCATGATCCTGCGGTCAGCATCAGACAGATTTTTCTTTTTCAGTTCCCTGAACATGATATCTTCTTCTTTTCCATGATGGGTGCGGTCTGCGTACGTGTGGAGGAAGTCCACTGCCACGTCAACGAAGAGCGGGTCGATCTCGTTCGTCCGCTGGACCCGTTCAAGCGCCGCCCGGATGACCGCAATCATCCTTTCGATCAACCGGTGCTCTATCATCAGCGGGCCACGAGCCTGCATTCCTCTCCATCCCCTTTGATCAATATCCCTGCCGATGTAATGATGAGAATCCGAATCGCTTTCTCTATCCTCATTCTGTCACGAAAGGCCAAAAATGCAACTGTGCGAGGCCAGCTACAAGACCTTGTCCGACGACTCTCCAACTTCGGAATTCAAATAAGCGATGATCTCGTCTTTGGTTTCTGCCTTTATGGTGTCGTGGATCATTTCGAGCGCGACATATCCACCACGAGAAGTGATGAAACTGATTTCTTTCTTTGTGAGCCTCCGTCCAACGATATCCTCGGCGTCCGCGATGATCCTCTTGTGCCAGTTTCTTGTTGTCCTGGCGGGTTCCATTTCATCATGGATGCTCTATATCATGAGCGCTTAAATCGGCAAGTATTTCGCATCAAGGCGCGTGACCGTCGGTTGACTTCCAGTCCATGCCGCAAGGGCCGAAACGACAAGACGGCAGAGCTGCTCAAGCTCAGGGGTATCGCTGACTTTCGTGCTGAACAACATGGTCCGGACTCTCGATGTGAGATGAATGCGAAACGATCCGGCATCGGGGTCGTCACAGAAGATGTCGACAGCCAGATTTACGCCGGAGCGGGAGAACCATAGGAACCAACCCCAATCTTCCTGGTCCGCCGTCAGCTCTCCGTAAGTATCTCGAAGCGCCGGGAGCAGTGCGTCAGCGACTATGTCACCGCCGACACAGCACTCGTTAATATACTGTTCAGGGTAAGTGACCTCAATCTGCTTGGTAAATGCAATTTCGTATGGCATGAATTGTCTCTAACGATCATGCATCAGCAGCGCATGGGGCAATCGCACTGAAACTGAAAACCAAAACCGTTTTAAACCGTGTCGCCTGGTGCAATGTGTTATAACCTCATTATTAGTCACTGTCTTTCTTACGCCTTTATGTTCTGCAGTCTTATGTCTTCTTATTATCTATTTGGCGACATCATCATCTTAACATTCGCAACAAGACCTAAGAATGCCGCGATAATGAGAGCCGTGTTGAGGCTTGCGATTATTAATGACACCGCGCCACAAAGCAGACCGAATAAATAGCCAAATAATAATCTGTATCTTATGCCTTCATATTTTATTATTCCAAACATGATGGCAACGGAGTATAGACAAAAAAAGACGTAGTAATTGTTCATAATTATTTATTGGTTATAACATTATTTTTTATGCCGCATGCGTCTTTTTCGTAATTATATGGGCACTTACGTTGAGCGTCAAGGAAAATCTGAAAATCGAGAAGGCCTATCTGATTGAAAAGAAACGAAAATAATTCTTAATTGAAGCCGATATAGCATTCTGAAACCATATGAAAGATTCCGGACAAGCCGGAATGACAAGGCATCTTAAGTGGCATCCTGCAGATCAAAATCCGTCGAGCCGTTTACACTGTTCATATTTTTAACACTGCCTGAAATAGCTCTAAAAGCCTTTAATGGTGAGTCAATTTTCATTTAACTACAGTTAGTTGCATCTTTTCAGTAGTTATTAAACAGCTAAACTAATTCCCCCTAACTGCTGTTCATATTTTTAACGCTCCATTTATCTCATTCTATCTTTTCATTTAATTTCAATATGTTATGCCTTGGCATTTAATGTGCTCTATAGAGGGAGATCCAGCAATAAGGAGGTAACACATGAAGCGGAATCTGTTATTCGTAACGTACAAGGACGGTGAGATCGATGACGGGCTCAACTATGCGCTTGACCTGGCCAAGATGACGGACAAGGGCATGGCAGTTCTCCTGGTTAATAACAAGAAGCTCTCCCGGAAGCTGGAAGACATAATGTCGGCCGTGGCTTTTGCAGAGGAGAACGAGCCTGCAATGGCCCAGCAGATCATGCAGGAATCGAAGGAGCAGGAAGTCCAGACAGCGATCGAGGCAAAGTGCAAGACTTCGGGGATAGCAGCTGCAGTATATACCGCTGTTCAGGACGCTGCCACCTCTCTCAAGGATTTTCTCAAGCAGAACAGCAGCATAGACATGGTGCTCCTGAGCCCAACCATAACGGAGAACGGCAATATCTCGTCGCGCGAGCTGAGCAAACTCGTAAAAACGGCATCACGGCCTATTGTCACCATGGCAAAACAGCCCCATACGGCATAAAAATGAAAATTCGGGTGGTCTGTCCAGGAGATTCGAAGCATAACGCAGCATTCGGTGTTTTGAGCAGACCGTCATCAATAAACAAGGAGGGAATTGGATGTATCTGTATCTACCGGTAGCACTCACCAGCATTAATATC
>VEOY01000145.1 GCA_012026685.1 Nitrospirota bacterium | reverse complement strand
CTCCTCTGGGCCCTTGATGAGACCCTCACCCCCATGGGCGGCAGACTGCTCAGGAACATACTGCTGCGGCCGCTGACCGATATCCCGCAGATCCGTATGCGGCATGACGCGATCGAGCGTCTTACCGAGGACTTTGAGCTTCTGGAGGCGCTCAGGACAGCCCTCAGGAAGATCCAGGACCTCGAGAGGCTTGCATCCCGCGTATCTTCAGGAAAGGCGAACGGAAGGGACCTTGTCGCCATCAGGAACTCGCTCGCAGAGCTGCCCTCACTGAAAAAGGCCCTCGCATCCTCGCGCGAACCCTATCTGAAAGCGCTTTCGGACGACATTGCCGAATCGACGCTGCTCAGGGACCTTATCGCGAAGAGCATCGTTGACAATCCTCCCCTGAGCATCCGCGACAGCGGCATCATCAGGGAACGCTATAACAGCGGGATCGATGAACTGCGGGCGATATCCACAAAAGGGAAGGACTTTATCGCCGAAATGGAGGCCCGTGAGCGCAAAAGGACCAATATCAACTCGCTCAAGGTCGGGTATAACAAAGTGTTCGGTTACTACATCGAGATCACCAAGGCGAACCTTGACATGGTGCCTGAGGATTATATCCGCAAACAGACGCTGGTCGGGGGGGAGCGGTTCATCACGCCGGAGCTCAAGGAGTACGAGAACAAGGTGCTCGGCTCGGAAGAACGCCTGAAGGGCCTCGAACACGAGATCTTCATGCAGGTCCTCGGATCCGTCAGGGAAGAGTCGGACCAGCTGCAGAGGACGGCTGCGGCGCTTGCCGCCGTTGATGTTCTGTCCTCGCTTTCCGTTGTGGCGAAGCGGCACGGCTACGTAAAACCCGAGATCGCTGATGAGCCGGTCATCGAGATAACCGACGGGAGGCATCCGGTCCTGGAACGCATGCTCTCCGGCGAGCGGTTCATTCCGAACAGCACGCTCATCGATACGCAGGACAACCTGCTGCTCATCCTGACGGGGCCGAACATGGCAGGCAAGTCGACCTTCATGCGCCAGGTCGCCCTCATCACGCTCATGACGCAGATGGGAAGCTTTGTGCCCGCCTCGTCGGCCAGGATCGGCATAACGGACAGGATATTTACGCGCATCGGCGCGTCTGACTATCTCGCAAAAGGGCAGAGCACCTTCATGGTGGAGATGATCGAGGCGGCGAACATCATCCATAACGCAACACCGCGCAGCCTGATCATCCTCGATGAGGTTGGCAGGGGGACCAGCACCTTCGACGGCATCAGCATTGCGTGGGCCATCGCCGAGCATATCCTGAACAGGACCAGGGCGCGGACACTTTTTGCCACCCACTATAACGAGCTCACCGAACTCGCCCTGATCCATGACGGTGTAAAGAACTACAACATCTCGGTCAGGGAATGGGGCGACGAGATCATCTTCCTCAGGAAGATCGAGGAAGGTCCGGCCGACAAGAGCTACGGCATTCAGGTCGCGCGTCTGGCGGGCATTCCCGACAGCATCATCACCCGTGCAAAAGAGGTGCTCCACAATCTCGAAAAGGAAGAGCTGAACGAGGCCGGCGCACCCAAATTCGCATCGCAGAAGACCGGGAAGAAAAAAAAGGAGCAGCTCGATCTCTTCTCCGCATCGGGCAGTTCGGTCATCGACGCGATCCTTGCGCTCGACACGGAAACGCTCAGCCCGGGCGAGGCCCTCGAAAAACTCCGCGAACTGAAGGACAGGGTTCGCCTATAGGTCCGTTGGCCTTTTTTGCCGCCCGTCAACATGCTATCATAGGGAAAATCAAGGAGCTTCTTACAAGGAGGAAGAATATGCATCCGCAGGATCTCAGGTACCATAAGGAACATACGTGGATCAGGATCTCCGGCAACAAGGGCACGATCGGCATCACTGACTATGCACAGGACGCGCTGGGTGACATCGTCTATATCGACCTTCCGGAAGTGGATTCCCCGGTTGAAGCGGGCACCGAAATGTCCGAGATCGAATCCACCAAGTCCACATCGTCAGTGATCTCTCCGATGAGCGGAAGGGTCCTTGAGGTCAATGAGGAGCTTTCCGAAACACCGGAGATCATCAATGACGACCCCTACGGAAAGGGATGGATAGCGGTCATAGAACTTGACAACCCTGCCGAAGCGGATGATCTGCTCGATGCAAATGACTACAGAAAGCTGGTGGATGAGGAGTCCAAGTGAGAATTGCCATCCTCGGTTCCGGACCAGGGGGATATGTCGCGGCCATCAAGGCTGCCCAGTTAGGCGCAGAGGTGACGATCGTAGAGGAAGGCGAGGTCGGCGGCACCTGTCTCAACTGGGGGTGCATACCGACCAAGACGCTCACGGCAACGGCTGAGGCCCTTGCCGCGGCGCGCGGTCTGGAAGCTTTCGGCATCGAGCTTAAGGGCGGGGTCTCCCCTAACCTCGCGAAGATCATGGAACGAAAGACCCGGGTCGTCAGCACGCTGACCAGGGGCATCCAGGGCCTCTTCAAAAACCGGGGCGTCACGCTGAAACGGGGCAGAGGCGTTCTTGCGTCGAACAGGGAGATCGACGTGACATCTCCTGACGGCTCACGGGAAAGGATCGCTGCCGACAGCATCATCATCGCGACCGGGTCCCGGCCGGCCAGGATGCCTTCCATCCCCTTTGACGGGAACCATGTCATATCCTCAACGGAAGCGCTCGAGATCAGGGAGGTGCCCCAACGCCTCCTCATAGTCGGCGGAGGGGTGATCGGCTGTGAGTTCGCCTGCATTTACCGTGAACTCGGCAGTGAGGTGACCATTATCGAGGCGCTGCCCAGGGCCGTGGCAACAGAAGACGCGGAGATATCGGAGATCCTTGAAAAAGAACTGAAAAAAAAGAAGATCCGGCTGCTCACCGGCGCACAGATCACGGGCGTTTCCGTGCGGGAAGGCACGGCGCACGCGCAGCTTTCCGACGGCAGGGAGCTTTCCGGGGATAAAGTGCTGGTTTCGGTCGGCAGGGCCCTGAACACAGAGAACATCGGCATTGAGCATCTCGGCATGGGAAGGGGCAGCCGGGGTGAGATCCTCGTGAACGAAAAGATGGAAACGAACGTGCCGGGCATCTTTGCCATCGGTGATGTGACCGGCGGCATGCTGCTTGCGCACAAGGCGTCTGCCGAAGGAATCGTTGCCGCGAAGAACATCATGGGCATCCCCTGCTCCATGGATTACCAGATCATCCCTTCCGCAATTTTCACGTCACCCGAGATCGCTTCTGTCGGACTGCGTGAGCATCAGGCGGTGGAAAAGGGCATATCGTTCAGAAAAGGGATCTTTCCGTTCAGGGCATTGGGCAAGGCGCATGCCATGGGTGAGATATCAGGCATCGTGAAGGTCCTCTCCGATGCCTCGACCGACAGGATCATCGGGGCGCATATCATAGGTCCGCATGCATCCGACCTCATCCATGAGGCGGCCGTTGCCATGAAGGCCGGGATCTCGTCGCACGAGCTCGCCGGGACCATCCATGCTCACCCCACCCTTTCAGAGGCGCTGATGGAGGCAGCCGAGGATGTGAACGGGGAAGCGATCCACCTTCCGAAAAAATAGCGATCATATGTCAGGAAAAGATCAGATACAGGACTGGGTCTCACAATCAAAAAAGGACAATTCCGGACTGTTCTCCGAACTCGACATGCTCCTCCGGGCCCTGGACAGGTACTTCAATCTGGAAAACCTGCCGGCATCCGCCGAAGATATCGCCGCACGGAACTTTTACGAGGAGCTTGTTATTGCGCGCGACACGATACTCCGCGTGCTGGGCATCCTCGAGGCGGTGATACCGGAAAACAGAAAGAACGCATACTGGTTCCAGAAATTCGCCGAGACAAAATACCTCTCCTCCCAAAAGATCGACGCTTTCCGGGAGGACCTCTACCGTCAGGACACGCCGGAGAAAGGGCTCCATCTCCTTTATAATTCCTTTATCAACATGAAAGGCCTCATAACGGACATCTCCCGCTCCGGCCATATATCCTGCACGGGATTCCTGAACGTGGGGGACCTGGTCAGCAAGGAGATACGGGAGAACGCATTCTTCAACCCCTTCCGGATGAACATGAACCCGGAGTTCGACGTGATCACGAACGCGACAATATCGAATATCGTTCGGACGCTGAAGGACCGGGACGAAAAAAAGCATGTCTCGGTCATCTATCTGTACCTCTTCAGGTTCGTACGCATCATGAGCTTCATCGAGATCTCTACCCAGCGCTCTGTCTCCCTCAGTTCGTCGCTGATGCTGCTGGTCCTGCTGCGCTCCGAGATCGGCTCATTTCACCGGTATATCGACAAGGTATCGCGCAGCCTCGCGAACCAGGAACTGCAGATGCTGCTCAGTGCGATCGCCTACCAGTTTTCGATGGAGACGCGGAGGGTCTACCACCAGGAGCTCAAGGACATCCAGCGCAAACGGGCATCGGTCCATTTCAGGGGAAAGATCGAGAACAGCCACGGCATCCTGAAGAACCTGACCGAACAGACCATTGTGCAGCTTGCGCAGTACTACAACCCGGCGCTCCAGGGCGAGGAGGTCTTTGCCAGCTTCATGACACGCGTCGAACAGTCCCTGCGGCTGCGTGAGGATATCCATGGACTCCTCGCCTTTGCATCGAGGTTCTGCGACAGCCATGACGACCAGGAAGAGCGCCTCAAAAGCTTTGAATCCCTGAGAAATTATATGTTATATTTCGAGAGCTTTACATTCAGGCTCCTGAGGCACGATGACTATGAGGAATTTTCGGTGTTCTTTCACGATCTGAACAAGGTGAACAAGGATATCGCAGCAGGAAAGGGCTTCCCGAAAGTCCGGGAGAGGGTAAGGCATTTCAAGATCTTTCTCGAAACGACCCTGCGCCACATCGGCAACCGCGCAGAACTGGCCGACAAGCCCCTCGACCAGGCACGGATCGAGAACCTGATAGATCAATATCTGTAAGGAGGATTTACGGCATGGGCGAGATAATCGATCTGATAGCCCGCGAGATCATCGATTCGCGCGGCAACCCGACCGTCGAGGTGGACGCGTATCTGGACAGCGGCGCCGTCGGCAGGGCAGCGGTGCCCTCAGGGGCTTCCACCGGCACGCGGGAGGCGCTTGAACTCAGGGACGGAGGAAAACGCTTCCACGGCAAGGGAGTCATGAAGGCGATCCGGAACATCTTCGAAGAGATAGCACCGCGCGTGCGCGGTCTTGAGTCAACAGACCAGTCATTCGTCGACGGTGTCCTCATTGAGCTTGACGGAACGGAAAACAAGGGACGATTCGGTGCGAACGCCATCCTCGGCGTATCGCTTGCGGTCTGCAGGGCTTCGGCGAACGAAGCCGGCGTACCGCTCTACCGCTATCTCGGCGGCTGCAACGCAAAGGTCCTTCCCGTGCCGCTCATGAACATCGTCAACGGCGGGGCTCACGCTGACAACAACCTTGATTTCCAGGAGTTCATGATCATGCCCGCGGGTCTTCCCGACTTCGCCACAGCGCTGAGAGCGGGCACCGAGATCTTCCATACGCTCAGGAATATCCTGAAGGCAAATGGCCTGAACACAGCCGTAGGCGATGAGGGAGGGTTCGCGCCGAACCTGAAGAGCAACGAAGAGGCGATAACCCTTGTGCTCAAGGCGATCGAGAAATCGGGCTACAAACCGGGCAGGGATATTTATCTCGCGCTTGATGTCGCTGCCTCCGAATTCCATGACAAGGGCGTCTACACGTTCGAGGGCAAGAAGGCGTCCTCCGGCGACATGATCGCTTACTACGAGAAGATAACCGCGAAATATCCGATCCTTTCCATTGAGGACGGACTTGCCGAGAACGACTGGAAGGGCTGGTCATCGCTGACAGCAGCCCTGGGCAGGAAGGTGCAGCTGGTCGGCGACGACCTTTTCGTCACGAACACCAGCATCCTTTCAAAAGGCATCGGAAAAGGCATCGCCAACTCGATCCTCATAAAGCTCAACCAGATCGGCACCATGACTGAGACCCTTGATGCGATCGAGATGGCAAAGACCGCGGGCTACACGGCGGTCATATCGCACCGGTCCGGGGAGACCGAGGACACGACGATCGCGGACCTCGCTGTCGCGTGCAATACCGGATTCATTAAGACCGGCTCCCTGGCGAGAAGCGAGCGGGTGGCAAAATACAACAGGCTCCTGCAGATCGAGGAGGAGCTTTCGGATTCTGCGGAATATCGCGGAAAGAAAGGTTTTTACAACATCAAGGCATGAGCGGTTACCACAACCTCCTTGAGCGACAGGTTCGCGCCGAAGCGAACAGGAACAGGATGATCTTCTTTACGATCATCATCCTGAGCCTGATCTATCTGTCGATCAGCCTCGTCTTCGGTGATATGGGTCTGGTGAAGTACCTCGAGATGAGCAGGACGCGAAAGAACCTCGAAAAGCAGATAACCGAGGTGCACCGGCAGAACGAACAGCTGCGCCTGCAGCTCAAGGCGCTTAAGGACGACCCGTTCTACCGCGAAAAGCTCGCGAGGGAGGAGTACGGGCTCTCAAAGCCTGACGAATACATTTTCCAGTATGACCGATAGTCCTCTCCACGTCGTATTCCTCTGGCATATGCATCAGCCTTACTACAAGGACCCCGGGACAGGGCTGTACCGCCTCCCGTGGGTAAGGCTCCACGGCACGAAAGACTATCTTGACATGGTCGAGATGGTGAAGGGTTTTCCCGCGATAAAACAGAATTTCAACCTTGTGCCGTCGCTCCTTGAACAGCTGGTCGATTATGCCGAGCACGGCGCCGGGGACGTCTATCTCGAGATGTCCCGGAAGCCCGCTGCCTCCCTCACCGCGGAGGAGCGCGCCTTTATCCTCGAGAATTTTTTCCTTGCCCACTGGGACAACATGATCAGGCCGTTTCCGCGGTACTACGAGCTTCTGGTGAAGCGCGGCACCCATATTATCCAGAGCGAACTGGCGCGCGCGGCAAAGTATTTCACGGACCAGGACTTCCTGGATCTCCAGGTCTTTTTCAACCTCTGCTGGATAGACCCGCTCTTCCGCGACAGTGATCCGTTCCTGCGGGCCCTTGTGGAAAAGGGCCGTGACTACACAGAGGAAGAAAAGGCCCGGGTCCTCGACCTGCAGATGGACATCCTGCGCCGCATCATCCCCGCGTATCGCGATATGGCGGCAACGGGGCAGGTCGAGCTTTCCTTCACGCCCTTCTATCACCCTATCCTGCCGCTGCTCTGTGATACTGATGTGGCGCGGGTGGCGATGCCCCAGGTGCACCTTCCGCGTCATCGTTTCCGGCACCCTGAAGATGCGGAAAAACAGATAGACATGGGGATCAGGTACTTCGAATCGCTCTTCAATTACCGGCCCACAGGCATGTGGCCTTCGGAGGGGTCGGTCAGCGAAGAGGTGATGGGAACCATATCACGGCTCGGTGTCAAATGGGTCGCAACCGATGAGGGGCTCCTCTCTGCGTCACTGGGCAGGGGTCTCAGGGACTCAACCGGAGCTCTTATCGATCCGCATGCTCTCTACCGGCCCTATTCCTATAATGACGTGTCGATCCTGTTCAGGGACCATACGCTTTCGGACCTCATCGGTTTCGTCTATTCCCAGTGGGAACCCCGGAAGGCGGCGGACGATCTCGTCCAGAGACTGCTTTCCATACGCACCACCCTGCCGCCGGACGGGCCTCATGTGGTCCCGATAATCCTCGATGGCGAGAATGCGTGGGAACATTACAAGAACGACGGAAGGGATTTCTTCCTCTACCTTTTCGAACGGCTGAGCACTGAGGAACGGCTCAGGACCGTCACCATATCGGAATATGTCAACACGGTCCACCGGGGGGACCCTCTTGAGCATCTTCATCCCGGCTCATGGATCAACGCGAACTACGGCATCTGGATCGGCCACGAGGAGGACAATCTCGCGTGGGACTATCTTGCGGAGACGCGTGAGAGCCTCGAACAATTCCAGAACGCCCATCCCGAAATGAACCTGGACGACGCATGGAAGTCGATCTATATCGCCGAGGGCAGCGACTGGAACTGGTGGTACGGCGATGAGCACTCAACCGAGACAGAAAAGGACTTTGATGAGCTGTTCAGACTGAACCTCATGCAGGTCTACCGCGCCATAGGGAAGGACGTGCCGTCACAGCTCTTTACCCCCGTGCTCAGACATGACCGCGAGGTCTCTCCCGCGCTCTCCATCAGGGGCTTTATCAGACCGAGGATAGACGGACTTCTTACCAGCTATTATGAATGGTACCAGGGTGCCGAGCTTGACGTGAAAAAGTCCGGGGGCAGTATGCACAAGGCACTAAGTCTTGTCTCGTCCATTCACTACGGCTTCAATGAGGACCACCTGTTCCTCAGGCTCGATCCGGCTGCCCCGTTCACCGGGATGGACAGCGCCCTCTCACTCTCCATCATCGCTTCCCGGCCCGCGAACGTCAAGATCGTCTGTTCGATAAACGGCAGTGACATCAGGGCCGAGCTCTTTGAGCAGTCCGGAGAGGATTGGATCAGGGTGAAAGAGATCACAGACGTTGCCTTTAAGGACATCTTCGAGATCGGCATCCTGTTCTCCGATCTCAAGGCAAAACAGAAGGATGAGATAAACCTGTTCTTCTCGATCAGGAAAGGCCAGGAAGAGATCGAGCGCTGTCCATGGCGGGGCCACATCAGCGTGACCGTGCCCACCCCTGATTTTGAAGCGATGATGTGGTATTGATTCAGTGATCAGTGCCAGCAGATGATACCGTGTCATTTCAATACATAATAAAACCCGCAATCTCCCCCTGTCTTTACCTCCCCCTGATCATAGACACTGACACTATCTGCCCATGAAAGCATTACTGCAGAGAGTACTTCAGGCAGAGGTCAGGGTCGGGGGAAAGGCTGTCGGCAGCATAGGCAAGGGCATCCTGGTCTTTCTCGGCATGGAAAAAGATGATTCGGAAAAAGACCTCTCTTACATCGTGAAGAAGATCGTCAACCTGAGGATATTCTATAACGACGGGGGAAAGATGAACCTCTCGGTAAAGGACATCAGCGGGGAAATCCTTGTCGTCTCACAGTTCACTCTTGCCGCGGACTGCAGAAAGGGCAACAGACCTTCCTTTGACCGGGCCGCGGCGCCGGAGAAGGCAAAGGCGATATATAATCAGGCGATCTCCATGATCGGCGACGAGGGCATTCGTGTTTCATCCGGCGAGTTCGCAGCGGACATGCAGGTCTCGCTCGTCAATGACGGACCGGTCACCTTTCTCATCCAGTCCGCCGGGACTGCTGAATGATAACCTAATATAGATCATATTTTTAATCGCGCGGGCCGGATACACTATTTTCATGGATAAAACAGACCGCTCTTATTTGAGGTACGCCCGCTATGCGGTACAGTGGGGGATATTCCTTTTCCTTGTCTATGCAGGCTACCGGTTCTTCTTCTTCGTCGAACACTTCCTCGCTCACGGCGCTGCCCTTCAGGGAACAGAAGAAGCAATATTGAGGAACCGATTCCCTTCTATTGAAGGCTTCCTGCCGATCGGCGCCCTTATGGCGCTGAAGCTCTGGATCACGGAAGGGGTCTTCGACAGCATACACCCGGCGGCCCTGGTCATCTTCTCCTCGGCGCTCGTCCTGGCGCTCGTCCTGAAAAAAAGTTTCTGCGGATGGATATGCCCGGTCGGCGCCATCTCCGAAAGTGTCGGGAAGCTCGGCAGAAGGGTATTCGGGAGGAACTTTCTTGTGCCGCGGTATGCGGACTATGGCCTGAGGTCCGTGAAATATGTTCTCATGGCGTTCTTCATCTATGTGGTCGTTCTGAAGATGCCTGCTGCTGCGATATTCCGGTTCATTGAAGGAGATTATTACAAGATCGCGGATGTGAAGATGCTTTACTTCTTCACGGAGATGACCGCGACAACCACGGTTTCGCTGTCACTGCTCTTCGTTCTGTCCCTGTTCTACAAGAACGTCTGGTGCAGATACCTCTGCCCGTACGGCGCGCTGCTCGGGCTCGTCAGCTTCTTCAGCCCCATGAAGATCAACAGGAACGATCAGGCATGCATCCACTGCGGAAAATGCACAAAGAACTGCCCTTCCCTGCTGCCTGTTGAACGATTGAACAGCGTGAGGTCTCCGGAATGCACAGGATGCCTCACCTGTGTAAGCCACTGCCCGGCAAAAGGCGCTCTGGACGTCTCCCTCATGAAGAGAAGGACGGTGAACCCGGCGCTGTTCGCCTGCCTCATCATCGCCGTCTTGTTCGGAAGCATCGGTATCGCGCAACTGGCAGGGAAATGGCACTCCGCGGTCACGTACGAGGAATACCAGCGGATCGTTCCGCAGACCTCCCGCCTGGACCATCCGTAGCGTTCCTTCCCTTTATTCCTCTGAACAGGAACCAGACGATCGAAGCGGTCATGACGGACCAGCCCAGGGCCCTGAGCGCGCCCGCGATGACATGGTCATGCCGGAGCAGCCCGAGGCGCCCGAGAATGATGTTCCAGTCATGCTCACCCCCGCCGACGAGCGGAAGAGCAAGGGCTCGGGCATCGTTGACATACGCGGCAATGTTCAGCAGATTCTCACCGGACCAGAACAAACAGAAAAATACTCCTGCGGTCTCCCTCTTCGTGAAAAAATAGACGAAGATCCCAAGCGGAATGCACAGCTGCATGAGGGTCCCGCCCCAGACCCCGATCGTCTCCCCGAACATGCTGAAGAAGAGATGACCGAACTCATGAAAGGGCAGATTCACATGATCGAGGAGCAGAAAACCGTCCGTATCGGTCAGGGCATGGATACAGAACGCCGCAGCGGCCAGCGTCCCGCCGGCAAGTACGGGGAGCGGCACCTGCTTCCAGCCGTCCCCTATCCGCACATGCTCCTTCTCAGCCGGTGGTTATCCATCATGGGTGCCGGATCCCATGCCCTTCAACAGGGCATGCTCTTTCAGAACCCGAAAATGCCCCGGATCTTGTCAAGGCCGCCCTTCTTCTTCTCGGGCTCGGCACCGCCTTTTTCGCCTTCAGAGGACTTCTCATCCTGCTCCTGCCGGCTGTCCCTGCTGCCCCGGTCCTCCCTGCCGCTCTCCATGCCGATCGGAAGCATCCCTGTCGATTTGTTCCGCAGTTTCATCGACCAGATGTATTCATGCGGGATCTTCGGGTCTTTCGGCTTCGGCGGCCAGGCGATGTTCAGTTCATCACCGTATGCAACAAACTGTATCGCCGCCCCTCCGGCGTCCTTGAAAATGCCCTTCGGCACCATACAGTTCGTGACATCGGGCTTCATGACGACCTTATCCTTGATGAACCGGGAGACGTCGGAGGGTGTGAGATAGCCCATCAGTCCGTATCCGGGCTCCTGTATCTCGCTGGAGGACCAGATGATCGTCTCTTTGGTCTTCTCGTTCTGGCCGATCGCCATGGCAAAGTATCCCAGTGCTGTCGGGATCATCTTCCACTCGAACCTGACACTGTCAGCCAGCCCGCCCTTTACGGACGTGAACTCGACAGGCGCCATAAAATCATGTTTGTCATCAACAGAAAATTTGATATCAGGCGAATAGTTCCCGTGCACGAAATGCTCGCCCTGCAGCGAACTGTCCTTCGGGATATCCTTGTGATGTTTCCGGTTCGGCCAGTCAGCGTAGGTCCAGCCCGAGCGGGGCGACGGGGGGTACTGGCGCGAACCGCTTCGTCCTGACATGGCCTTGCCGAACTCGGCCATGCTCATCTTTTCCGTATCAATGACCTTCGGCTGCCCCTGGCGGACGTTTTCGCTGCATCCCCAATACATCAGCATACGGAACTTCGGCTTCTCATAGGTCGGCTCTTCGCCTTCCTCACCCCGAACGGGCTTTGTCTTTTCGGGAATGAGAAGCGGAAGCGTATCGCCCATCTTCTGCCCGGGGGGGATATCGTGTGTGGCTTCAGGGTCAGGGGGGGTGGCCTTCGGCGAGCTCAGCTGCAGGGTAAGGTTCTTGCGGGCCCCGCCCATGCCGGTCATTTTCCCCATCATCATGCCCTCCAGTCCTCCCATGTCCCGCGACGACATGCCGGGGATGGTCGAATTCTGGGTTTCCACATTCATCCAGTACAGTGTTATCGGCTTCTTCTTTTCCTTCTCGGCCGCCAGTGCAAAAGACACGGTGATGACCAGAAGCATGGATACGACCATGACCGCTGCTTTTTTCATTGTTCTGTCTCCTTT
>VEOY01000024.1 GCA_012026685.1 Nitrospirota bacterium | reverse complement strand
GTTCTATATAGGTAACGTCCGCGGTCTCCGGGTCTGTCATTATCGTGGCAGGGTTCGAGTTGACGAGCACGACCTGGTAGCCCTCCTCGCGCAGGGCCCTGCATGCCTGGGTGCCCGAATAATCGAATTCGCAGGCCTGGCCGATTATGATCGGTCCTGACCCGATGAGCAGTATTTTCCTGATGTCGTCTCTTTTTGGCACGATTACCTCACAAAAGTATTAGTAGTTTGCATGTCCACCGCTCCCCGTCATTCCGGCTTGTCCGGAATCTTTCTTTAAGAAGGATTCCCGACGCGCTTTGCTTGCGGGAATGACATACATAAGATGAACTGACTGAAAAAATAATATGCTCAAAAACCCTTCAGATCTTCAGAAATTCCTTCAGCTCGTCATGGACGGTCAACACGTCTTGCAGGTTCCTGTCCGCAAAGACCGTGCTCTCCGTCCCGTCAACGAACATGAGCCTGAGCGAGTAAAAGGTCGTCTCCTCGCCGAAGCCCGGTATCACGGTCCCGTGCTGCGCCGAGATCTTTTGAACGAACTCGACGCCGTCCCGGTTCACGACATCCGTCTTCTTCGTATCGATCCTGATCCTGCTGATGTCTTCAAGAGGCCTGCTGAGCAGCACCTTCCTGCGCAGCCAATGGCGGCTTACCTCTACGGACCCCCTTGACCGGTCAAAAACAGACTCAAGGGACCGTTCCCTGAATATATATGTCCTGAACAGGGGAAAGGTGCCGATGAACAGGAGCATGAACACCGCATAAAAAAGGGGGCCCTTTCCGAAGCTCATCACAAGCAGAAAATATGCCGTCCCCGCAAAGGCAAATGACGCGAGCACCGAGGAGAACTCCCTGTTATAAATGCCGCTGTGCAGGACACTCCCCTTGTCCGCAATGAAACGGGTTGTCCTGAAGACGAACCGGGATGCATCCTTTGCCAGCCTGTAGGTGCTGTTGGCGTTTTCAATCAAGCCACACCCTGTTCGATCATCTGTCTGAACCGGGCGAAGATGTGCGCGGAGTCATTGGGACCCGGACCTGCCTCAGGATGGTGCTGTAAAGAGTAGACCGGCAGTTCCACATGGCGCATGCCTTCCTCGGATCCGTCGAACAGGTTCCGGTGCGTCAGTTCCACCTTACCCTTCAGGCTGGCGATGTCCACGCAGTAATTATGGTTTTGTGATGTTATCTCCACACGGCCGGTAGCAAGGTCCATGACGGGATGGTTGCCGCCGTGATGCCCGAACTTCAGCTTGTAGGTCCGGCCCCCCATGGCAAGCCCGAGGAGCTGGTGGCCGAGGCAGATGCCGAAGACCGGAAGCCTGCCGATGAGCTTTTTCGCGTTCTCTATGCCGTAGGTAATGCGTTCCGGGTCTCCCGGGCCGTTGCTGAGCAGAACGGCATCAGGATCCATCCCGAGCACTTCTTCGGCCGCGGTCTGGGCAGGCACCACGGTCAGGCTGAAGCCGGCCTCGACCAGGTTCCGGAGGATGTTCATCTTTATGCCGAAGTCGTAGACCACCATCTTCTTCCGAGCGGCATCGGGGGCCTGGCCGCTTCCTGCCGGCATGCCGGTGCAGATGCCCCATTTCCAGCAGCCGCCTTCCCATGCATAGGGTTTCTCTGTGGACACCTCTTTCACATAGTCGAAGGCCGATATGCCGGGATGCGCTCTCACCTGTTCGAGCAGTTTCCGGGGATCGGTCTCCGCGGACGAGATGATGCCCATCTGGGCGCCGTTATTTCTCAGGTGGCGCGTCAGCGCACGCGTGTCGATGTTCTGGATGCCCACAACGCCGTTCGTTGCCATGTAATCAGAGAGGCCCATGGACGAGCGCCAGTTCGACGGATAGCCGCAGACCTCCTTCACAATGAAACCCTCGGCCTTGATGCCTCCGGCGGATTCGACATCCTCCCCGTTCACGCCGTAATTGCCCATCTGGGTATAGGTCATCGTGACGATCTGGCCCTTATAGGAAGGGTCGGTGAGGATTTCCTGGTATCCGGTCATGGAGGTGTTAAAGACCACTTCCCCGATAGTCTCACCTTTTGCCCCAAAGCTTTTGCCTTCAAAGACCGTGCCGTCCGCGAGGACCAGCAGGGTTTTCACTCCCATGTGTATATCCTTCCCTTTGCGATAGTGACCGCAGGTCTCGCTTTGAGGGTCCACCCCTCAAACGGCGTGTTCTTCCCCTTTGACCTGAAATCCGAAGCAGCGACAACATATTCCTTTTCCGTGTCGAGGATCACGAGGTCCGCGTCGGCCCCCGGCCTGAGCGTGCCCTTTGTGTTCGAAAGACCGAGGATCCGGGCCGGCGTGCAGGCCATCTTCCCGACCAGCCCTTTCATGGTGAGCACGCCGTCATCGACGAGACGCATGCTCAGACCGATCGAGGTCTCAAGTCCGGAAATTCCCGAGGGCGCGTTGTCAAACTCTCCGGATTTCTCATCCTTATGGTGCGGCGCGTGGTCTGTAGCGATCACGTCGATCGTCCCGTCATGGAGCCCTTGCCTGATCGCCTCAACATCTTTCCTGGTGCGAAGCGGCGGGTTCACCTTTGCATTTCCGTTATAACCGCTTACCGCCTCTTCCGTGATGGAAAAATAGTGCGGGCAGGTCTCCGCCGTTATTTCGGCGATGCCCCTTCGCCTGGCTGCCCTCAGCAGTTCCACCGAACCCGCGGTCGAGACGTGGGCAATATGCAGCCTCCCCCCGGTAAGTTCCGCGAGCGCAATGTCCCGGGCGATCATGATCTCCTCAGCCTGGTCGGGGATGCCTTTCAATCCCATGGTCAGGGACAGAAGCCCTTCGTTCATCACGCCGCCCTCAGCGAGGGTGAGGTCCTCGGCGTGGGAGATGATGAGCATGTTCCTGATCCGGGAGTACTCAAGCGCTCTGCGCATGAGCAGACTGTCCATGACCGGTCTGCCGTCGTCGGAGAATGCGATGCAGCCCGCGTCATGCATCATGCCGAGTTCCGCGAGTTCCACGCCCTGTTGGCCCTTGGTGATGGCTCCGATCGGGAAAACGCTGCAGGAGCCCTCCTGTATCGTCTTTCTGATGATGAATTCCGTGATGCCGGGGGTGTCATTGACCGGGTTCGTGTTCGGCATGCAGCAGACCGACGTTATGCCGCCATGCACTGCCGCTTCCGTGCCGGTCCTGATGGTCTCTTTGTACTCGAACCCGGGCTCCCGGAGGTGCACATGCATGTCAACGAGGCCCGGCAGGACGAGCATGCCTTTTGCGTCCATGATCTCCTGTTCCCCGCCCGATGTCCTTTGTTCGTTGTTGTTCTTCTGCCCTTTGCCTTTTGCCTTTTGCCCGTGGATTTCCTTGATCCGCTTGTCCTCAATGAGGATATCGCAGAGCGTGTCCAGATCCTGCGAAGGGTCGACGACATGGCAGTTCGTGATCAGTAATCTCATTCCCTGACTCCTGAGACCAGGTAGAGGACCGCCATGCGTACAGCGATGCCGTTGGTCACCTGGTCAAGAATCACCGAACGGCTGCTGTCCGCAACTTCCGAGGCTATCTCGATGCCGCGGTTCATCGGCCCGGGGTGCATGATGATCGCATCTTTTTTTGCCCGGCTGACACGGGCCGCGGTAAGGCCCCAATTCCTGAAATACTCTTGGGTGGAAGGAAAGAACCCTTTTCCCTGCCGTTCAAGCTGTATCCTGAGCATCATGATCACGTCGACGCCCTCAAGGCCGGCGTTCATATCCGTGTATAGGTCAACTCCCAGGCCTTTCAGGCAGTCGGGGACGAACGTCGGCGGTCCGATGAGGCGGACCTTTGCGCCGAGTTTGGTGAGGGCGTAGATGTTCGATTTCGCCACCCTGCTGTGCAGGATGTCCCCCACAATGGCCACCTCGAGTCCTTGAATGCCGCCCTTGTGCTCTTTCATGGTGAAGAGATCAAGGAGCGCCTGCGTCGGATGTTCGTTGGTCCCGTCCCCCGCATTGACGACCGATGCATCGATGTTCCTGGCGAGAAAGTGCGGAGTGCCGGAGCATTTGTGCCTTATGACGACAATGTCAGCTCCGAGAGCAAGCACGGTCTTTGCAGTGTCAAGCAGGGTCTCGCCCTTGACCACGCTGCTTGTCGATGTCGCTATGTTGATGACGTCCGTGCTCAGCCTTTTCGCGGCCACCTCAAAGGACGTCCGGGTGCGTGTGGACGGTTCATAAAAGAGGTTCACCGTTGTCTTGCCCCTGAGCGCAGGGACCTTCTTGATGTCCCTGCCGAGCACGTCCTTGAACCCGGCGGCTGTCTCCAGGATATGGCCGATCTCGTCGGCGCTGATGTCCTTGATGCTGATGAGGTCCTTTGACCTGAGGTTCACTCGAGTTCCACCCTGTCCTCTGTGCCGTCCCCGGTCAGGTGCACGGTCACCGTTTCTTCCATGGAGGTCGGGATGTTCTTGCCGACAAAGTCGGCCTTGATCGGCAGTTCACGATGGCCCCTGTCAACGAGCACGGCAAGCTGGATCGCGGAAGGCCTGCCGAGATCCATGATCGCGTCCATGGCTGCGCGGATAGACCTGCCGGTAAAGAGCACATCGTCAACGAGCACGACCTTGCGGTCGTTGATCTCGCAGGGGACCTGCGTTCTTCGTACGACCGGCTGTTCCTTGCGCACATTCAGGTCGTCGCGGTAGAGGGAAATGTCAAGGATGCCTACGGGGATATTGCTCCCCTCGATCTCCTTGAGCTTCGCGCTCAGCCTGTTCGCCAGATGCACGCCGCCCTGCTGTATCCCGACAAGGCAGATGGACCTGATCCCCTTGTTCTTCTCTATGATCTCATGGGCCATCCGGGTGATAGCCCGTTCGATATCTTTCCTGTCGAGCAGTTCCTTAGGCATAGATAGCTCCGTGAGGGGTGAGGTGAGAGGCGCAAAGCGAACAAAGGAAGAACAGAAAAAAGGGAACACCTGCCTGCGAATTTGGTAAAGCGAGAGAGAAGGTTTTTTTGAAGTGAATGCAGCCCACGCTGACTCCTTTGCTTTTAGCCTCACCGGGCTATTCTTAAAGCGAAGGTATTAAACCACAGTCATCTCGTGGCTGTCAAATGATGAGGCAGACCCTCACTATTTCCCCCAGTCGTACTTGTGACGGGACCGGTGGTGGAGGAATTTTTCGGCGGAAAGAGCGGCGATCGCCCCGTCAGACGCTGCAGTGACCACCTGCCGGATCTCAGTGCACCGGACATCGCCGGCAGCGAAAACGCCGGGAATAGGCGTTTCCATCATCCGGTTCGCATCAATGCATTCTTCATCGGTGAGCGGGACCGTGCCGTAAAGGAAGTCCACGACCGGTTTTGAACCGTGGATGTAGACAAAGACCCCTGACAGGGGAAGTTCGGTCTCTTTCTTTGCTTCATCGGAAAGGCGGATCTTCTCAACAGCGTCACCCCCCTCGATGGCGGTCACGGTTGTGCCATGAAGGACCTTCAGATTCTGCGCGGTGAGCGCCGGGTGGTCTTCAACTTTGAGCTTCGGCGTGGGGGAAATGAGATAGACCGTCGAGGCAAAGCGGGTCAGGTACCCGGCCTCTTTCACCGCTTCTTCCGAGTTGCCGATAACGCAGACGACCTTATCTTTGAAAAAGGCGGCGTCGCAGACCGCGCAGTAACTTACGCCCCTGCCGAGAAACTCAGCCTCTCCCTTCATGGATGCCTTTCTGCCCATGGAGCCGGTTGCGATGATGATGCTCTTGCCTTTATACCCGCCTTCCATGGTGAGGACCTCTTTGATATCGCCGTCGAGCTTAACCCCTATGACCTGGGCCTCGACCACTTCCGCACCGAAGGCGACCGCCTGTTCCCGGAATATGTCGAGCAGTTCCCTGCCGGAGACAGAACGGGTCAGACCGGGATAGTTCTCGATGTGGCTGCTGTAGGCCAGTGCACCCGCTGTCCTCGATTTGTCGACCACCAGGGTCTTCAGCTTCGAGCGCGATGCGTACTGCGCAGCGGAAAGACCCGCGGGACCGCCGCCGATGATCAGGACATCATATATATTATCTTCACCAGACATGGAACCTCCTCAGGAAACAGAAGAATGTACGATTATTTAACCACAGAGGAGAAGGGCTTGCAAGCAGGGAAGGATTTCAGGGAGGGCTCATGCGCGACAAACTGAGGATTAACGGTTGACACCTTCCTTTATAACTTTCAAAATAAGGGCAGAAGAGACCAGGAAAAACAAGGTTTGTTTGGCTGTAGGGAGGAAGTGTAATGAAAGCAGGTATCGTTCTGACATATGTGATCTTTTTCCTGTCAGGCTGTTCTCTGGTGAATGATCAGATAAGGACGGGTGAAACAGCAGTTGCAGACCGGCATATGAAGAACGTCACGCAACTCACTTTTGATGGAGACAACGGCGAGGCATACTTCAGCTGGGACGGCGAAAAACTCATTTTCCAGTCAAGCAGGGAAGGGTATGACTGCGACAAGATATGGACGATGAATATCGACGGTTCAGAGAAAAAGATGGTCAGTCCTGACCATGGGGCGCACACCTGTTCATTCTTTTTCCCGGATGGCAAGACGATAGTCTTTGCCTCGACGAGCCATCTGCCCGGAGCCTGCCCCCCGAAGACCAAGCTTCCGGGCGGGTATGTCTGGCCCCTTTACCCCTACGATATCTTCCTTGCAAAGAGTGACGGGACCGACCTCAGGAAGATAACGGACAACCCGAAGTATGACGCGGAGCCTGTCGTGTCTTCCGACGGAAGGAGGATTGTTTTCGGGTCGCAGAGAGAAGGTGATTTTGATATCTATATCATGAATTCAGACGGTTCAGGGGTTAAGCGGCTCACTGACAGGGCCGGATACGACGGCGGGCCGTGGTTTTCTCCGGACGGGGAAAAGATAGCATGGAGGGCATGGTACCCCGAGACTCAAGAAGAAAAGGCCGTGTGGAAGGACTGCATGGAGAAGGATTACATTATCGCAGTACCGCTCGACATATGGATCATGGACTCTGACGGCTCCAACAAGACGAGGCTCACCCGTAACGGCGCCACGAATTGGGCGCCTTCATGGCATCCGGACGGGAAACGCATCATTTTTTCGAGCAATATGGACGACTGGCACGAGGATATCAAAAAGTTCGGCCACAACTTCGAACTCTATATGATCAACATTGACGGCACAGGGCTTGAGCGTCTCACCTACAACAATACCTTCGACAGCTTCCCCATGTTTTCGCCGGACGGGAAAAAGCTCGTGTTCGGTGCGAACAGAAACCCCCAAAAGCCGCGTGAAACGGACATATTCATCACAGACTGGGTTGAATAAAACTCATGTTGCATAGGGTAGAAGGCGGCAAATATCAATTGTGATTCACGTAAACGTAGTTATAACCTTGAGTGACGATCAGAAGATAGCAGATGGCTATATGCAGGGGCTGTGCGGAGCCTCAGATTGTGGAGCTTTTTCAACACATTCGCACTTCTTTGGAGTGAATTATACGCTGTAGAGATAAGTCTGATGGAAAGGACCGGGCGTGAAACAGTTCCGCAGTGCATTTGTCCTGTATCTGGCATTGCTGGTATTCCCGACCGGCCTGGCCACAGGTGAAATGATGGGGACGGACAGCAGAGTCATGCACGAACTGAGGGTTGTGCTTGTCCCCGGCGAACACCGCTTTTCCGCTAAAGATACGATAACAGTCCCTGAGAGCTTTCATCAGGAGTTTCATTTTCTTCTCCACAGGGGACTCGAGCCAGCGACGCCAACGCCCGGCGTAATTATCAACAGGGAAATGATCGAGCAGGGCCAGGCTATTTACGAATCATTCAGAGTTACGCTCCCGGCCGGACAGCATACCTTCGAGGTTGAATATCGGGGGAACATTCATCATCCGGTCGAGGCTGTTGGAAAAGAGCAGGCAAGGGGGATGAGGGAGACGCCGGGCATGATCTCAGAAGAAGGGGTGTATCTTGCCGGAAGTTCGTTCTGGTATCCGCTCATTGAAACACCCCTTGTATCTTTTGATCTCCAGGTGGAACTTCCTGCTGATTGGGATGCTGTAAGCCAGGGGGAGCGTGCAGGGCATCTTAAAGAGGCAGACAGGACCCTTGTCCGGTGGAAATCTCCTGAGCCGCAGGATGAGATATTCCTTGTTGCCGCCCGGTTTCATGAATATACAAGGAGGTCCGGTCACATCTCAGTCATGGCTTTCCTCCGGGCGCCTGACGAGGGGCTGGCGAATAAATATCTCGATGCAACGATCAGGTATATCGCGATGTACGAAAAACTCGTCGGGCCTTATCCGTATAATAAATTCGCCCTTGTGGAGAATTTCTGGGAAACGGGCTTCGGCATGCCGTCATTTACCCTTCTTGGCCCCACGGTCATCCGCCTCCCGTTCATCATAAACTCTTCCTATCCCCACGAAATACTCCATAACTGGTGGGGAAACAGCGTGTTTCCTGACTACAGTTCCGGCAACTGGTCTGAAGGCCTTACCGCGTATCTCTCCGACCATCTCATCAGGGAGCAGCAGGGAAACGCTTCAGAGTACCGTCAGACAACGCTCCAGAAGTACGCGGATTACGTGACGAATGAACGGGATTTTCCTCTTGCGGAATTCCGGTCGCGCCACAGCACCTCATCCGAGGCGCTGGGATACGGCAAGGCTCTGATGTTCTTCCATATGCTGAGGCGTGAACTGGGGGACAAGACGTTTATTGCCGGGCTTCACGATTTTTACCGCAGGAATACATTCAGATTTGCCTCTTTCGAAGACCTCAGGGCAAGTTTGGAGCGGGTTTCAGGGAAGGAACTCGCTCCAGAATTCGATCAATGGGTCGGGCGCACCGGCGCGCCAAAGATACAGTTGATCAGCGCCAGGACAGAAAAAGCGGGGGACGGCTACAGCCTCGCGTTGACGATCGAACAGGTCCAGGCTGGCGACAAATATCTTTTGCAGATGCCCGTTGCTGTGACGATGGAAGGAGAGGCAAAGGCATGGCAGACCGAAGTGGAAGTGGACCAGAAGCGTGCTGAACTGCGTTTCCGTCTGCCTTCAAGACCGATAAGGGTTGACCTCGACCCTGAATTCGACCTCTTTCGCAGGCTCGATCTCGGCGAAATACCGCCCGCCGTATCACAGGCACTGGGCGCCCAAAAGATGCTGGTAATTCTGCCTTCATCCGCAGATGGTACGCTGTTTAAAGCCTACGAGGAGCTTTCTTCCCTGCTCGTCAGATCAGGTCCTGATGAAGTGGAAGTATTGCCCGATAGCGAAATAAAGGAATTTCCCTCCGACCGTTCGGTCACCGTTCTGGGCAGGGAGAACCGTTTTTTCGATAAGGTTGTCGCGGCTTTGGACGGGTATGATGTTGCATTCATTCAGAAGAACCTTCGGATAGGCAAAACAGAGATCCCGCATGAAAACCACTCGATCGTGCTCACCGGGCGAAATCCCGGAAACAGGGAGATGGCAGTGATGTTTATCGGGACCGGTCTTGCAGAGGCCCTGCCCGGACTGGGCCGCAAACTTCCCCATTATCATAAATACAGCTAT
The DNA here is from genome assembly GCA_012026685.1 of Nitrospirota bacterium. Classification (GTDB taxonomy): domain Bacteria; phylum Nitrospirota; class Thermodesulfovibrionia; order Thermodesulfovibrionales; family UBA6898; genus UBA6898. The sequence continues at coordinate 1,343 of VEOY01000024.1, read as the reverse complement.
CTGGCGTTTGAAGGGAATGAGCCGGTGAATGTCGTCAAGGGACGGTGGCCTGTGCTTGATTCTCCGATGACCGCGTTTATTCCATATGAAGACGGAACATTTCCGAAGGTGGAGATGGCCGGGCTTGCTTCACGGCAGCCGCTCGCTGTTCTGCCGGCTGTTTTCTCCAAAGACCGGATGACAAAGACGATCAGCCATCTCGCGAAACCGGAGTATGCGGGGAGGGGTCTCGGCACAGAGGGCCTTGAACGTGCAGCCGAATATATCGCGGAACGCTTCAGAGAGGCCGGCCTTGAACCGGCAGGAGATGAAAAGGGGAGTTATTTCCAGGCGTGGGAAGAGGATGTCGAGGGTCTTGGGCAATCGATACGGATGAAGAATGTGATCGGCGTGATCCCCGGAAAAAAACCCGCTCTGTCAGGGCAGAGTGTGATCGTCGGCGCCCACTACGATCATCTCGGTCTTGGATGGCCTGACGTAAGACAGGACAACAGGGGGAAGGTACATCCGGGAGCCGATGACAATGCAAGCGGAATTGCCCTGCTCATCGAACTTGCCGGAGAACTCAGGAAAAACCTGAGCCCTGACCGAAGCATTGTGTTTGCTGCATTTACCGGTGAAGAGGCAGGAAAGAGAGGGTCGCAATATTACACGGCTCATCAGCAACTGTATCCTGCTGGAAAATGCATTGGCATGCTGAACCTGGATACGGTCGGCCGCCTCGGAAAGAAAAAGCTGCTTGTCCTTGGTGCCGGTTCGGCACGGGAGTGGGCCCACATCTTCAGGGGAGCCTCATATGTCACCGGTGTAGAGACCGAGATGGTTTCCGAAAAACTCGATTCAAGCGATCAAATAAGCTTTGAGACCGCCGGTGTGCCTGCCGTTCAACTGTTTACCGGGCCACATCCGGATTATCACCGTCCAACTGACACTCCTGACAAGATCGATGGGGATGGGCTTGAGAAAGTCGCATCCGTTGCGGCCGAGGTCATCGAATACCTGGCTGGCAGGGAAGAGCCATTGACGGGGACAGTAAAAGGCGGCGAAAAAGCTGTTCCTTCGCAGAAGCAGGAGCGGAAGGTCAGTATCGGCACGATTCCTGATTTTGCATTCAGCGGCAGGGGATGCCGGATTTCGGGAGTCATGCCTGATACTCCTGCTGAGGCCTGCGGTTTGAAGGAGGGTGATGTCATCATCCGGATAAACTCTCAGGCGGTGAGCAATCTCAGGGAGTATTCCGAGATCCTTAAGTCACTCAGCCCCGGTGAAAAGATAACGATAACCATTCTGCGGGATGGCAAAGAGATGACGGTCGAGGCTGAAGTGAAGGCGAAATAGGATTT
>VEOY01000106.1 GCA_012026685.1 Nitrospirota bacterium | reverse complement strand
CGGCATATATGCAACAACCATCGCTCCTCTTACGGCCGCGGGGGACGGGGATCTCAACTACCGGATCTACGCTTCGGACGGGGTGCACGATGCCGAAGGCGAACCAACGGGCAATTCCGCAGTACGGGTAATAGCGCCTTCCGTCACATTTGGCAGCGCAGCCCAAACGACGGTAAATGAAAGCGGGGCCGCCCCGCTCACGGTGCAGCAGAGCTCAGCAAGCGGCGAAGCTGTGACGGTCCCATTCACGGTAAACGGCAGCAGCACGGCGACCGGCGGAGGGGTTGATTACCATATTACGGCAAGCCCGATCGCCATAGCTGCCGGCAGCACGACCGCAAATATAACGATAAGCCTTATCTCGGATACCCTGAATGAAAACAATGAGACGGTAGTCGTTGATATGGGTGCCCCGACCAACGCAGTTCGGGGGGCTATAACAACGCATACCCTGACGATCACGGACGATGATCCGGCGCCGACGGTGATCTTTACGACGTCCTCACAGGCAACCGCAGGCGAAGACGGGACTGCAACGATCACCGCCCAGCTGAGCGCTGCAAGCGGCAAAGATGTTACGGTTCCGTTCACGGTAAACGGCAGCAGCACGGCGACCGGCGGAGGCTTCGATTACAGCATGTCTGCCAGTCCGGTAACGATCCCGGCGGGGAGTACGACCGCCGACATAACAGTCAGCATCACGTCAGACAACCTTGATGAGGACCATGAAACAGTGATCGTGGACATGGGGGCTCCGACCAATGCTACCCAGGGAGCTATCACTACCCACGCCCTGACGATCACGGACGACGCCCCGGCGCCGGCGGTAACATTTACGACAGCCTCACAGATGACTGCAATGGAAAGCGGCAGCTATACGATTACGGCCCAGTTGAGCGCTGCAAGCGGACGCGTGGTGACGGTGCCCTTCACCGTAAACGCCACAAGTACGGCGACCGGCGGTGGGGTTGATTACCATATTACGGCAAGCCCGATCGCCATAGCTGCCGGCAGCACGACCGCAAATATAACGATGACCATAATTGCTGACAGCCTTGTTGAAGGCAACGAGACCGTTATCGTGGACATGGGAGCACCCATCAATGCGACGCAGGGTGCGATCACCACCCATACTCTGACCATCAGGGATGACGACGGGGCCCAAATTGCCGTATGCAGCACGAACCCGGCGCCATTCAATAAAATACAGACGACGATCGCCGATGCCGGAACAACCAACGGCTCTACGCTTCTCGTCTGCGCAGGGACGTATCCGGAGAAGATCAACTTCCTGGGGAAAGATATCACGGTAAAGGCGGAAAGCGGCGCCTCTGTTACCTTCATAATCGGTGACAACACGAACAGCCCGGTCGTCACCTTCAGCAGCGGTGAAAACTCAACTGCCGTTCTTGACGGCTTTACGATTGACAATCAGGCTGCCGCCGGCACCGCCACACGGGGCATTTCCATCTCCGCCTCCTCTGCGCCGACGATCAGGAACTGCGTTGTAAAGGGCAACCAGCTGTCTACGGGACAAAATGGCGCGGGGATCTACATTAACGGCGGGACCGCGACCATCCAGAGCAGCACTATCGGCGGCGAGGCCTTCAACAAAAACAGCTGCCAGACAGGCTGCGGCATATACGCTACCGCCCTTACGGAGACGTTGTCGATCAGCAACAGCACCATCTCGGAAAATGCGGGCACCGGGACCGGCGGAGGGATATACCTGTCGGCAAACGGTACGCAGGCGACGAACATTACCGGTACCGCCTTCACCAATAACACGGGCCAGAATGGCGGAGCTATTTACAATAATGGGACTATCCTTTCAATCAGCGGTTCCTCCAGTTTCAATGCAAACAGCGTCAGCTCGGGCACTGGCGGCGGCGCAATACACAGCACGGGTGCGGGTGCATCCACGACGATTGACGGAGCTACCTTTACCGGCAACGCCAGCTCGAATCAGGGGGGCGCAATCTATATAACCGGGTCGACGGCTGCAACGCCTTTGTCGATCAGCAACTGCACCTTCACGAATAACGCTGCGACTCTGTACGGCGCCGCTGTAGCCCTGAACAGCATTACGAATGCAACGACTATCTCGTCGACCACCATCACCGGCGGCTCAGGAGGCTCCAGCAGCAAAGGCGCCGGCATATACACATCAGCAGCCCCTCTGACACTGACCAATACGAATGTCAATAATAATACGTCAGCGCTGGAAGGCGGCGGGATATGGGCCAGCGGTGCCGCATCGGTTATCACTATCACGGGCGGTTCCGTGAGCGGCAACTCCGGCACTTCAGGGAGCGGTATTTATCTGACTTCATCCGCAACCCTGACCGCAACCGGCACAACGATCAGCAACAATACGTCGTCATCGACGTCAGGAAGCGGCGGAGGCATCTATGCCGCAAACGGAGTCACTATCACGGACGGGACGTTTGCAAACAATGCAGCCGGGTCGTCATCAGGACAGGGCGGTGCAATATACAGTTCGTCATCGGTTACGCTGAACGGCGCCAACACATTTACGGGGAACCATGCCAGTAACGGCGGAGGGGCGATATTCCTCTCTTCAGGTTCGGTAGCTGTCAATAATTCGGGCAACATCTTTACAGGCAATTACACTACCTCCAACAGCGGCGGTGCGATATTTGTAACCGACGGAGGGTCGGTGGCTTTTGCCGGCATTGCAGGCGCGATCTTCACCGGCAATTACGCTACAAACGCAGGAGGAGGGGCGATCATAACCGGAAACGCTACAATTCACAACGCGACCTTCACCGGCAACTATGCCAAGGACAACGGGGGCGCATTCTATCCGCTTTCAGGTACGTCCTATATTTACAACAGTACCTTTGAAACCAACAGCCTTACAACCACCAGCACCACATACGGCGGAGGCGCGATCTACATGAAGAACGCCGTCTATTACCTCAACATCTATAATTCTACCTTTGTCGGCAACAGCGCAGGAGCGGGAAGAGGCGGCGCCGTATATGCAAATACAAACGCGTCCGCAAACATCTACAACTCAACCTTTTATAACAATACCAGCAGCTACTCCTCCCCGGTCAATCACCTGCATGCTTCGTCGTCGGGATATATCAAGCTTTACAACGCGCTCGTGGCCCATCCGTCCGGCGCGGTCCTCTGTAACAACACCGCACGGGGAGGGACATCGGTCAACCTGGAATACAACAACAGCGGCACCGCATGTGCAGCATCAAGTGTGACCGGCGATCCGAAACTTTCCGTCCTTGCTGATAACGGAGGCTTGACGAGAACTATGGCGCTGCAGACGGGCAGTGCGGCAATGGACGCCGCGGACGATGCGACCTGTCTGACAACGGACCAGCGCGGGCTGTCACGCCCTGTGGACGGAGACAGCAATGGCTCGGCTGTTTGCGATATCGGCGCCTTTGAATATGTGCCGTGATTGAAAGACAGAGGGACGGAAAGACCGGCTTTACGGCGAAACACGGGGTTACGTTCATTTCGGTTGGTATTGGTCTGCTGATGTGGTTCATGGATGCCGCATGCTCGTCAAAAGGGTCGTTTATGGACGCATTCATCCTGGACGTGCCCGGATACGATCTTTTTTTTCGCATCCTGCTGCTGGCCACGTTCATTTTTTCCGGGATGTTCATGTCCCGGATGTTGTCCCGGAGGGAAGATATGCAAGACCAGCTTGCCCATTCAAAGAAGGAATGGGAAGAGACATTTGATGTCATCAGCGACGCGGTGACCATTCATGACAGGGATTTCAATATCATCCGCGTGAACAAGGCGGCAAAAGAGATGCTCGGCATGCCTTCTTCCCTGATCATGCACCGGAAATGCTATCGCTCATTTCATGGATCGGATGTTGCCCCCGAATCATGCCCGGCCTGCAAGACACTGGCTACCGGCATGCCTTCCGTAACAGAGATATTTGAACCGCGTGTGAACAGGCACCTCGAGATAAAGATCCTCCCACGGTTTGATCACAGCAATCAGCTGGCGGGTATTGTTCACATTGTAAGGGACATATCGGAACGGTTCAGGACCGACGGTCCGGTCCGGTCCCTGTCATTGACCGATGACCTGACCGGTCTGTACAACAGGCGCGGCTTCATGACCATGTGCGAGCAGCAGCAGAAATCGGCCGTTCGCATGAAGAGGGGGTTTGTAATGCTTTTTGCGGATGTGGACGGGCTGAACGTCATCAATGATTCCTTCGGCCATTCCGAAGGGTGCCACGCCCTGATCAGGACGTCTGCAATTCTCAGGGAAAGTTTCCGTGAAACCGATATCGTCGCGCGTGTCGGTGGAGACGAGTTCGCTGTTTTCTCGGCAGGATACGGCACCGAGAGCGAGGCAAATGCCGTAGTCGGGCGGCTGCAGAAGAGGATAGCCGAGCATAATGAGCGCGGGGAATGCCGCTACCGGCTTTCGGTAAGCACCGGTATGGCATATTGCGCTCCGGAGACACGGCGCGAAATAACCGATATGCTGAATGAGGCTGACCGTGTAATGTATGCAGAGAAAGAAACCAGGAAGAGTTCGTGCGGAAGAAGAGAAGGTGTGGAGGCCGCTCTTCATATCCCGGATCAAGGAATGACGAATATATAGACTGCGCAGGGCGATATGAAGAACGAACACTGCGCAGATAACGGGTCGCGTGTGCTGCGCCGCATTACAGCATCCCTCACCGCAAAAATAGTCCTTCTGATCGGAATGCTCATTACTGCCGGAGGCGGTGCATTCTGGTATATATCCCTGCAGAACGATCAAAAGAACCTTATAGACAATACGCTCACGTTCGTCACCTCCTTTTCGGAGGTCCTGAAAAAAAGCGTCAGAAATGACATGCTCCTCGCGAGGCGTGAAGACATCCAGAGGACGATCGAAGCGATCGGTGCCACAAAATCCATAGCAGACGTGAAGATCTACGATACTCAGGGAATCATATGTTATTCGGCCGTCAGAAGCGATCTCGGCAGACACGCCGGACGCGGTTCCCGTGCCTGCATCGGATGCCATGGGGACCCCTCGTTTCTGGCGGCAATGCTTTCGGGAGACAGGCCGTGGGACATTCATGCTGCTTATGACGGCTCCCGCGTACTCAGGCATATCGAACCGATCTACAACGATCCTGACTGTTCTTCTGCTGCCTGCCATGCCCATAAGAAGGAGCAGAAGGTGCTGGGCATACTGGCGACCGACTTTTCGCTCCTGCCGATGGACCTCAAGATACATCAGCAGAACATCGACAGCTCTGTCTATTTTCTTCTTTACCTGACCGCAAGCGGCATCACGCTGTACTACGTCCTGTGGAGATTTGTGCTCAATCCGGTGAAGTCCCTTACGGACAGCATGGAGAACGTCGCTCGCGGCGACCTTTCGGAAAGGCTGGCGGTAACGTCTCAGGATGAGATAGGCAGGCTTGCCGTCACGTTCAATGCGATGACCGGGGAGCTCGGAGACGCGCGGAAAAAAATGGAGCAGTGGGCGCAGAGCCTTGAAGCGGAAGTGAAGAAGAAGACCGAGGAGATACTGAAGACCCAGGGGAAACTCATTGAGGCGGAAAAACTGGCGGCACTGGGGAGGCTCACTGCCGAGATTGCCCATGAGATACGGAACCCTCTGACGGCGGTGGGCGGGTTCGGCCGGAGGCTCCAGAAGATATCATCGTCACCGAAAGAGCGGGAATACGTTGATATTATGGTGCGGGAAGTGCACCGGCTTGAATTGATCCTCAGGGACGTCCTGACCTTCTCCCGGGATGCAAAGATACGCTTTAAAAGGACACCGGTCACGGACATGACAAAAGAATGTATCATGACGTTTTCTGCCATATGCGATGAGCATTCCATAAAGGTTCATACCCTGTTCGGCACTGACCGGCCGGCCATGATCGACCGTGAGCAGGTGCGCCATGCGGTGAACAATCTTATAGCGAATGCGATCGATGTCATGCCCGGCGGCGGTGTCCTGAGTGTAACCACCACCGCGGAGAAGCTGCATGAGACACCCTACGTTGCCATTCGTGTCTCGGATACCGGCCCCGGTATCCCCGAGGACAAGCTCCCCTACGTTTTTGAGCCGTTTTATACGACCAAGGAGATCGGTCGGGGCACAGGACTCGGGCTGTCAATCAGCAGAAAGATCATGGAGGAACACGGGGGGCACATTATTGCGAAGAACAGGAACGGCAACGGACTTTCCGTAAGCCTGTACTTTCCGTATCAGAGCGAAGAGGACCTCCGCAGGGAGAAATGCTGGGAATACATGGAATGCGGCAGGGACAGAGGGCCGGAGGCAAAGTGTCCTGCGCATCCATACTTTGGCCGGGTCTGCTGGGCAGTTGGAGGAACATACTGCGGAGGCAAGGTGCAGGGTACGTTTGCCCAAAAGTGCGATGACTGCAAAGGATGCTCCTTTTATCAGAAGGTCCTGTCGCAGGATATGTGAACGCCTGTCTGAAGGGCATCACCGGACGAGCAGAAAGGCAGTTCGGGCATGACCGGAATCTCGCTCATACATCTAAAGTTCGGCCTGGAGATGACCTTATGGATAGAGCTTGACAATGATACCGGTATCTGGTAATTAGGAGTTATAAAGTAAAGAAACGTTTCAGCAAAAAGGTGCATACCCGTGAACATGCCGAAGTCGGATAACGCCAAAATCTTCTTTTATTTCGTGCTGATCGCCGCCCTGATACTGCCCCTGGCCGTTCAGAACGGCTGTCGTCAGCAGCGGGCGAAAACTTACACGGTCGGCATTATTAACCCCAGTGCCGGACTCCAGGAGGTCGTTACCGGCTTCAAGGGGGGGATGGAAAAACTTGGCTATAACGAAGGCAACAACATCATCTATCTCTATGACGGCCCCTTGAGCGGGATGGAGAATGTCGATGCAAAGGTCCGTGAAATGCTGGGCAGGAAGGTTGATCTGATCTACAGTCTTACCACCCCAGCGACAAAAAAACTCAAGGAAGCCCTTGATGGCACAAACGTCCCGGGCGTTTTCGGACCCGTGCATGACCCTGTCCGTTCAGGTATCGTAAAGTCCCTTTCTGAACCCGGCGGGCAGCTTACCGGCGTCAAGGTGAGGGGCAGTACGCCGAAGGCGATGGATTGGCTTCGCGCGATCGTGCCCGGCGTGAAACGCATTTATGTCCCTTTTCATAACACGGACGATGCCGCGCGCATGACGGTCGATGACCTCAGGGAGACTGCCGCGAAGTTCGGTATTCAGGTAATAACGGAGAACGCGACGAACGCCGGGGAGCTGGAACGTTCTTTGAAGAACATTCCGCCGGATACCGATGCCATCTGGATGACCTGCTCTCACATGCTCTTGTCCAATGTGGACAAGATCGTCAGGAGCGCCGCTTCCCGCGGGATCCCTACGGCATCTTCCACCCACTCTCCGTACAGAAGAGGGATCCTCATGTCCTATGGCGAAAGCGATGCGAGACTCGGGGAGCAGGTCAGCCGTCTGGTGGATAAACTGTTGCGGGGCGCCGTTCCCGCGCAGGTGCCGGTGGAAACCGCCGATTTTTTTCTTGGCATTAATCTCCAGACAGCCCGCGCCATTGACATTTCGGTCCCCTTACAGGTGATAAAGCAGGCGGATTTTATTGTCCGCTGAAGGAAGGGAACAGCCATGATATGCAACGTTACGAATAAGCTGACAAAAGCATGTAATGCGGTCCTCCCGGCATTGCTGCTGGCACTTGTCTTCATGGTGTATACCGGATGCGAGCGCCTGACCGGCCCCCGGAAATATGTCATAGGATACGTCGACCCCAACCCGGAAGAAAAAGAGGGTGCACCGGGATTTTTGCGGAATATGCCGAAGTATGGATACATTGAAGGGGAAAACGCAACTTATATCAAGACCCAGACCAAAGACAAGCAGGCCATCGAGAAAGCGATCAAAGATATGGTGGCCAAACGTGTCGACCTGATCCTGATCATGTCGACACCTCCGGTTAAAATGGCAAAAGAGATTACGCGGGGGACGAATATTCCCGTAGTGTTCATCATGTATGATGCCGTCGGGGCAGGGATAGTGAAGAGCCTTGCAGACCATGACAGCAACATCACCGGAGTCCAGCTCCAGGGCAGCACCCCCAAGGCGCTCGAATGGCTTTCGGCAATGTCTCCGCGTGCTAAACATCTGTTCGCACCGGTCGCATTCGATACCGGCGCTGCAAAACAGAGCCTGGTAAAACTGGAGGAGAGTTGCGCAAAGGCAGGGTTCAAGCTCACAATTGCCGAGGTGAAGACGGTTGAGGACCTGCGCGCAGCGATGTCATCCATGCCGAAGGACATTGACGCGGTTTTTCTCCTCCACTCATGGTTGGTAGGCTCTCATGTCGGTGAGGTCATAGCCGAGGCAAATAAACGTCACCTGCCGGTAATTTCCGCCGGCCATGTAGATTATCAGCACGGGCTGATCATGTCCTACGGGCCTACGGACGACTCTGTAGGCTCGCAGGCTGCCCGTCTTGCCCACAAGATTCTGAGCGGTACCTCCCCGTCCTATCTGCCGGTCGAAAATGCCGAAGTCTTTCTCGGGATCAACCTCAGGGCGGCCCATGACGCAGGCATAGAGATACCTGAGGCGGTCCTGCGCAGGGCCGATCAGATCATCCGATGACCAAAAAGAGGGATGTCGAGGCCCTGTCATGAAGCGCACCGGCATCAGAAGAAGGGTCGTTTTTGCCGTCACGTTCCTGCTCCTTATTTCCTTTGCACTCCTCGGTGCGGTCCTTTCCGTTCTGCTCTACAGCAATGAGAAAAAGGAACTTCTGAATCTGCAGAACGAAATTGCGGGTTTTGCAGCAAACGAAATGCACTGGGACATCCACGAACTGCAGGCGCTGCTCGGTCTTGCTGTGCTGGAGTATGAGCGGGCGCATCTGCGAGGGATCAGCGATGCAGGCTTTCTCTCCCAGGTGCTCATGAGCGAGCACGTAAAACACCATAACATAATGGAAGAACTGTCCCTTATCGACAAGGAGGGCAGGGAAAGGGTCAGGGTATCCAGAGTCGAGGTCTTCAGACCTGAGGACCTCCGTGATCTCAGAGAAAAAGATGAATTTACGGTCCCCAGCAAAACCGGGGAGACCTATTTCGGGCCGGTGACATTCGAGAGCGGGACCTTTATTCCCCATATGACGATGTCGCTGCCGGTCAAGGACATCAAGAGCGGCTCGGTGCTGGCCGTACTTGTCGGCAAGATCAGACTTCACCGGATATGGGAAAATGCGGTTCAAAGGTCTATCGGAAAGACCGGTATCGTCTTCATTACGGATGAGAACGGAAAAGTACTTGCCCATCCCGACCCCTCGGTGATATATCGTAATACCTTTTTTACCGCAGAGACATCGGACGGGGTACAGACCGGCCTGCACGGTGAGAGGATCATGCACGTAAGCAGGAAGGTCGCGGTGGGGAACAGGACTTTTTTCGTGCACACTTCTTTGCCCACCCGCGAGGCGGTGAACCTTTCTCTGAGCACGCTCTCCGTGATGGGGGTCTTCCTTGCCGGTTTTGTCTTTTTGAGCATTTCCCTCTGTCTGGTCGCATTGAACCACATGATGCGGCCCATCGAGACATTGGCTGACAGCGCCAGGAAGATCACTGCGGGCGATATGTTCACCCCTGTTCTGGTCAGGGACGGAGATGAGATCGGGGACATGTCGAGCGCCTTTAACGCCATGACCTCGCGTCTCCTGGAGACCATAGACTCCCTCGAAGCCCGTAATATACTTCTCTACAATATCCTGAATGCGCTGACCCATCCCTTTTATGTCATAGATGCCCGGGACTACACCATCAAACTTGCCAATCCCGCTGCGGGATTCGGCGATATGCCGGCTGCCCAGACCTGCTATGCCCTGACGCACAAGAGGCATGAACCCTGTTCAGGCGATGAGCACCCCTGCATCATTGAATTGATAAAGCAGACAGGGGAATCGGCGGTCATCGAACATGCACATTACGATGAGCAGGGGAATACCTGTATCGTAGAGATACACGGATATCCCATCTTTGACAAGGAACATAACGTCGTTCAGGTCATCGAGTATGTATTCGACATTACCGCGAGGAAGCGGATGGAAGAAGACCTGCATATCAGCGAGCAAAAGAACCGGACGATCACGACGACCGCAAAGGACGCCATCATCATGATGGATGAGGCCGGCCGGACCTCCTTCTGGAACCCTGCCGCAGAGAAGATCTTCGGGTACACGGAAGAAGAGGTGATGAACCGGGACCTGCATACGTTCATCATACCCGAAAGGTACCTGAGCGATTTCAGGAAGTCCATGGAGGCATTCAGGGAAACAGGTGAGGGGGCCGCTGTAGGGCGGACGCTGGAACTGGTGGCCAGGAGAAAGGACGGCTCCGAGTTGCCGGTCGAATTGTCCCTCTCCGCGATACGGACGAGGGGAAAGTGGCAGGCGGTCGGTATTTTCAGGGACATAACCCAGCGCAAGCAGGCCGAAAACAGGATACTTGCGTCCCTGGAAGAAAAAGAGGTGCTCCTGCAGGAGATCCACCACAGTGTAAAGAACAATATGCAGGTCATTACCAGCCTGCTGGATCTCCAGTTGGGATATGTCCAGGACAGGGATCCCCAGGAGATCTTCAGCGAAATAAAGAACCGGATCAAATCCATGGCCCTGGTGCATGAAAAGCTTTACATGTCGAAAGACCTCTCGAAAGTCGATTTCTCTGATTACCTTGAAACGCTCATCAATAATCTGTACAGGTTCTACAATGTGAGCACGACCACGGTTGCGCTCAATCTCGATGCCAGAGACATAGCGCTCGGTATTGACATGGCCATCCCCTGCGGGCTGATCGTGAACGAGCTGGTAACCAACAGTCTGAAATATGCCTTCCCCGGGGGCCGCACAGGAGAAGTGCTGGTAAAGCTCATGAGAACAGGCCGCGAGGATGACGGCAGGGATTTGTATGAACTGACCGTAAAGGACAACGGGATCGGGATACCGCAAGACCTTGATCTGACAGGCATCAATACCCTGGGGCTCTATCTGGTCACTACCCTGGTCGAACATCAGCTTCAGGGAACTGTCTCTCTTAACAGGACCGGCGGGACGGAGTTCATTATCCGGTTCAAGGCATTGAAGTACAAAAAACGGGTCTGACGCTGTCAGGCTCGGGATTAACGCGATGCTGATAAGGAGGTAGGCCATGAACCAGTGCATGAGGTTGTGCCTGTTTTTCTTCCTGATGTCCTTTGCATCATTTTTCTGGCAATTCCCCGCTTTGGAACAACATGCCGCCTATGCTGGTCAGCAGACGTATTCCATCGGGGTCGTGCCGCAGTTCGAGCAGCGGAAGCTTCATGCGATATGGAAGCCCATCATAGAGGACCTTGAAAAAAGTACAGGGCTCACATTCAGTCTCAACTCGACGCTGACAATCGAAGCGTTTGAAAAGGCTATCGAGCGCGGCGAGTTCGATTTTGTATACCTGAACCCCTATCATCTGGTGCAGGTCCACGATGCTCAGGGGTATATCCCGCTTGTGGCAGATAAGGTGCCATTGCGCGGCATCCTTGTTGTGCGCAAGAACAGCCCGATTCATACCCCGGCCGAACTGGACGGCAAGGTAGTTGCTTTTCCCTCGCCCAACGCCATCGGCGCCACGCTTTTGCCGAAGGCTGACCTCAACCAGCTCTTTCACGCTTCGGTCAAGCCGCTCTATGTAAAAACTCACAGCTCTGTATACCTGCATGTCGTAAAGGACCTTGCCGCAGCCGGCGGAGGGGTCGAAAAGACATTGCAGGAGCAGAATGAGGAGATACGCAGCGCCCTTCGTACTATCTACACAACACGCTCGTTCCCCTCTCACCCTGTCGCTGCCCATCCAAGGGTCCCGGCGGATATCCGGGAAAAAGTTCGCAAGGCCCTTCTTTCCCTGAACAGTTCTCCTGAAGGCAGGGAAATGCTCCGTAAGGTCCCGGTCGAGCAGCTTATCCCCGTCACGTACAGTGACTACGCGGTCATGTCCTCCTGGGGCATTGAAAAATACTGGCAGCCTGTCTCGGGGGATTGATGGCGGTAAGCCTTCGTACGAAAATCTTTCTCCCTCTTCTGAGCCTCATGGCGCTGCTTATCGGCTATATCTACGGGTACTGGATGCCTCAGTCCCTTGCGGGGATGGACCGGCAATATCAGGAGGCGACAAAGCGGCATCTGGAGAGTGTCGTCGAAGGGATGATCCCCCTCCTCCTCGGGAGGGAGCTGGATACGATCTATGAGAATTTCGACGCATTGCTGAACAATAACAGCGACTGGATAAGTATCCTCCTGACGGATGCCCCAGGCAGATCGCTCTATCCCTTGGGGAACGTCCCGGGGCCCCGATCAACGGCACAGGTGCAAAACCTGCGGACACTGACCATGCAGATAGCCTATCTGGACATGAAGCTCGGCACGCTGACCGTTACGGTTGATCTCTCAATGCATCTTGCAGAATGGAAGCGGGAGTTCCACCGCGCCGTCTTGGTCATGCTGGTCGTGCTTGTCGGCATTGTCCTCAGCATCGGTATCGTGCTGGAGCGGACGGTCGTACGACCGGTCAAGGCGCTGGGAACTGCGGCGCAGAGCATGGGCCAGGCCAGGTTTGATGCGCTTCATCTGAAGGCCGGCGACGATGAGGTGGGACACCTTGTTGATTCTTTCAACGCCATGAGGGAAAATCTCGCCGCGTCATACAATCTGATCAGTCAGAGCAGAGACAAATACAGCGCTCTGTACAATGAAACACCGGTGCTTCTTCATTCCGAAGACGCCACGGGGGTCATTGTCGAGGTAAATGACTTCTGGCTCAAAACGCTTGGCTTCGAGCGGGATGAAGTGCTCGGCAAAAAGGCGACCGATTTTTATGCAGAAGCATCCCGGCAATATGCTGCCGAGGTTGTCCGTCCGGCCTTTTTGCTCGACGGGTTCTGTAAAGACATCCCCTATCGGTTTGTGAAGAAGAACGGCGAACTGGTGGATGTCCTCCTTTCCGCGACTGCTGAACGGGATGAGAACGGGAACATTGCCCGTTGCCTGGCTGTCATCGTAGACGTCACGGACCGCAGAAAGATAGAAAACAGGCTCTTGCTCAGCGAGCAGAAGAACCGGGCAATTACAACGACGGCCAATGACGCCATAATCATGATGGATGAAAACGGTTATATTTCGTTCTGGAACCCTGCTGCAGAAAGTATTTTCGGATATGCGGCTGAGGAAGCGTTCGGCAGTTACCTGCACGCTGTTATTGTTCCTGACCGCTACATTAGGGATTACGAGAAGGGGTTTCAGCATTTCAGAGAGACGGGCAAAGGTAGCGCGGTCGGAAAAACGGTTGAAATGACAGCGAAAAGAAAGGACGGCACTGAATTTCCGGTGGAGCTGTCCCTGTCCGCGCTGCGGATGGAGGGTAGATGGCATGCCGTTGGCTTCGTGAGGGATATTACCCAGCGCAAGCAGGCTGAAAGCAAAATACTGGCTTCTCTTGAGGAAAAAGAAGTGCTCCTGCAGGAAGTCCATCACCGGGTAAAGAATAACATGCAGGTTATCGCAAGCCTTCTCGACCTCCAGCTGGACTTTGTTCAGGGAAGGCGGCCTCAGGAGTTCTTCAGTGACATTAAGAACCGGATCAGGGCGATGGCTCTGGTGCATGAAAGACTGTATCGTTCGAAAGACCTTTCAAACGTTGATTTCCACGATTACATTTCGGTCCTCGTTCAGAATTTATACAGGTTTTACAGTGTGAACCCGGAGAAGATCCGGTTGCAGCTCGATGCAGAGGGAATTACGTTCGGCATTGATACCGCAATCCCCCTTGGCCTCATCGTGAATGAGCTGGTTACCAATTCCCTGAAGTACGCTTTCCCGGCCAATCGCGCCGGGGAAGTGTCTGTAATGCTTCGGGAGGTCGGGGAAGAGAGTGATGGCAGGAGGCTGTATGGCCTGACCGTGAGGGACAACGGCATAGGGGTGCCGGAAGCTCTCGAGCTGAAGGATATAACGACTATGGGTCTGTATCTCGTCACCACTCTTGTCGAACATCAGCTGCAGGGGTCGATCAACCTGAAAAGAGGCGAGGGAACAGAATTCATTATCCGGTTCAAAGAAGTAAAGGCCCAAAAAAGGGTTTGACGCGTTACGCATGATCCACCTGCCCCTGCGGACAGGTGAGGCTGGCACGGCTGTTTAGGGCAAATGACCCGGGTTTGCCAAAAGGACGCCAGACATTATGAGACCCTGGTGCGGCGACTACTAAAAATGATGGGGCCATACGTGCGAGGATAATTTTTCCGGGGTATAGACATTAAAGGTGATATCAGTGTGCTTGCCGCACAAAAAAAGAGGGGGTGTCCCTTTCGGAACATCCCCTCTGTATTTCCCTCCTGACGGTCTGCTTATTCTTTGCCGGGCCCTGAGCCGCCCTCATCAGCCGGTGCCTTTCCCTCTTTGGTATCTTTCTTGTGCTTCCTGCCT
>VEOY01000159.1 GCA_012026685.1 Nitrospirota bacterium | reverse complement strand
CGGCAATCCGCTCACGTCGATCTCTTCATACGTCCAGATCCTCAGGGAGATGGAGCACGATGACTTCACGAAAGAAAGCCTCGATACCATAGCAAAACACATTAGCCGGATCGCCGATATCGTGCGGCAGATGTCAAGTTTTGCGAAGACAACCATGAAGGACCTCAAATATCATCAGGTCTGCGATCTTATCACGATGACGCTCGACCTTGTAAAGTACGATAAAAGGATGAAGAATATCAGGGTTACTCAGGATATTCCCGAGAATCTCCCCAGTGTCCGTGTGAATGAGACCCAATGCATACAGGTCTTTGTAAATATCGTCCTGAATGCAGCGGATGCGATGCTCAATGAGGGGATGTTGGAGATAAGGGCTCGGCGCCTTGAGCATGAGGTGGAAATATCGTTTTCTGATACAGGCCCTGGCATATCTGAGGAAAATATGGAGAAGATCTTTGATCCGTTCTTCACGACGAAGGAAAAGGGCACGGGGCTTGGCCTGGCAGTCAGTTATAATATCATCAAAGGATATCAGGGAGATATCATCGCAGAAAACGGTCCGAACGGTGGGACCATATTCAGGGTGAGGGTGCCGCATCATGAAAGCTGATTCATACAAAGTTCTGGTGGTTGATGACGAGCGTGATATATGCAGAGCTCTGGAATTTCTTCTGAGCAGGGAGGGATACAGGGTCGCTACCGCATACAATGGACAGGACGCGGTAAGAAAAATAGAGACGGAAGAGTTTGATCTCGTGATCTCAGACCTGAAGATGGAAGGCATGACCGGCCTTGAGGTCCTCGAAAAAGCTCTCGAGATCAACCCAAACCTTATCGTGATAATCATGACGGCCTTCGCCTCGGTCGAGTCAGCTGTGGAGGCAATGAAAAAAGGGGCAAGCGACTATCTTGTGAAACCCTTTATCAACGAGGATGTCAAAATGACGGTCAGGAGGCTGCTCGAGCACAAGACCGTTGTGATGGAGAACCTCATCCTCAGGCAGCAGTTGAGCCAGAAGTTCGGCTCTAAAGAGTTCGTGGGCATTTCTCCCCAGATCCTCTCTGTCTTTGAAATGCTCCAGAAGGTCATCCCCACCCGGAGCAATATCCTCATCCTCGGTGAAAGCGGAACGGGAAAGGGGATGGTCGCCGAAGTCGTACATAGCAACAGCCAGCGGAAGGATAAGCCGTTCATCTCCATCAACTGTTCTGCTATCCCCGAGAATCTTCTTGAAAGCGAACTGTTCGGGTACAAGAAGGGAGCATTTACCGGGGCAACAACAGATAAGAAGGGCCTTATTACAATGGCGGATCAGGGAACGCTTTTTCTTGATGAGATCGGCGATATGCCACTGGGTCTCCAGGCAAAGATACTTAAGGTGATCGAGACCGGGGAGGTGCTTCCTGTAGGAGACACGAAGTCTCTTCATGCGGATGTCCGCATTGTCGCAGCCACGAATAAGAATCTCGAAGAGCAGATCGCTAAAGGGCTCTTCCGGGAAGATCTCTATTATCGTCTTAATGTCATTGAGGTTAAGATTCCTCCTCTCAGAGAGAGGAGAGAGGATATCAGCGTGCTTGCCAGACATTTTGCTGAAAAATGCAGCAAAGCGAATAACAAGAAAGTAGCAGGGATAAGTGATGAGGCAATGGAGATATTATACGGCTACCCATGGCCCGGCAATATCAGGGAGCTGAGAAACGTTATTGAGCGTGCGGTAGTGCTTGTATCTGGCGACCAGATAGAGCCTGACGATCTCCCTGAAAGGATCAGAACACAGCAGGGGGCAAAGACCAGTAGGTCACTGAAAGATAAAATGGAATATTGCGAAAGCAAGATTATCAAGGAAACGCTGGAGGCGCACAACTGGAGTAAGGAGGATACCGCAAAAACTCTGGACGTTGATCTTGCGACATTATACCGCAAGATCAAGAAGCTTGGGATCGCTGAGGGTTGAGCTCCTAGCCTATTCTCTTAGTCCAATCTCTATTGCCACTTTCCTGATAAGATCCTCGTCGTTCTTCAGGATATTCATGCAGCGGCCGCCTTTCTTCAGGACAGCCTTCGTGAAGGCATCTACGGTCTGAAATTTTTCCCGTATGGCATCCTTGGATATGGCAGTCGTCCCGTCGTGACATGAGGCGCACATATTTGGCCATAGCTTGGTGCGCTCAAGAGCGTTGCCTTCTGTGATTAAATTAACGTTTATAAGAAATGCAAGAAAAAAAATCAAAAAACAACATATTGTGCTCTTCATGCATATATCCTCTCTTTCAAAGAAATTATATCAGATTGAACTGTTTCTTCATCAGAGAGAAAAGTAAATATTATCAGATCGATATGTCTTGTTTATAAACAGGGTAGCGTCTCTTGACAATCTATAGAAATGAGCTATACTAAAAATAGAAAGAGAGATTTGCGGTACCCCGGGCTGGGTAAAACCAGAGGATCAAGCAACTGGGTAAGGGAGCGGGGGTAGGATGTGGTGAGCATGCCTTCAGACGTGAGAAGGAAGCCTGAAACATCCTTCGATGCACCCACTTAGAAAAAGCTTTTGGTTTCCTGGATCTGGGGCATCGCATTTATCATTCTGGAGCCGTTGTAGGGTAATTGGTCATCCCGAAACTGGTTTGGCTGGAAGCTGAAAAGCCAGCGTGTATGTTCAATCACGTTGACCCGAAAACGGCTCTTTTATTGACGGGGAAAGGCGGAAAGTGCGGCTGATCTTGCCTTTCCTGCTCCTTGCGTTTCTCAAGAGGTTCCATAATCCTTTATTCTTTGCTGTTCAAGAACCCTTTCATCAAGACTGCAAATATCCGGTAAGTCTCTTCACGACTTATGGGTATATGGCATTGACAGGCAATCATACAAGGCGTATTGAGAGACTGACAAAATGCTCGGCCATTGCCGGAACATTCTCATAAAAGTACAATAAAATCAGAATGTTGCAGGCTGCGAGTAGTGCGTACTGCCGCAACAAACTTTAAGGTCTGCAAGTTACTATGGCCGTCGGCGGACAATCATATTGCCGCGCTCTTTCGTCTGTTATCAAAATCAATTACGAATTATGACGATATATCTGATCGTACGCTTCTTTTCAGATGAGATGCAGGGTATCGACGTACGTCATAATGTTTGGCTACGATTTCAAGTGAACGGGGACTCTTTCCACCGCAGGGAGACAGGGACACCTTGACGGTGCCCCTGTCTCCCTGCGTTATTTATGGCAGCGCTGGCAGTCGCTTGAACCGAATGCAGACTGGCCGTTGTGGCATGAGCCGCAGAACTTTCCCTGGTAGAGGTCGTCCATTTTCATGCCGGAAGCGCCCTTTTTGAACTTGAAAAGCTTTGTATGGCAGTCATCGCATTTGAACATTGCAGTATGAAGCTCATGGCTGAAGACAACGGCAGACATGGTCTTTGACGGATAGGATATCTCCTTCTTGAAGGAAGTCATCTTAGCATGGCATCTGGTGCATTCTGTAGCGGCGAAGGCTTTCTTGCCGTTGTGGCATGCACCGCAGGAATTGCCTTTGTACATCTCGTCCATGGCCAGTTTCGTGCTTCCCTTCTTCATCAGGAAAAGCGTCGGATGGCAGGTGCCACACGCGGCTTTCTTTGCGTGGTTCTGGTGGGAGAAGTTCACCGGCATGCCTGAGCCGGAAAGGGTAAACGAGGTAAGCTTGTGACAGGTATCGCAGGCATCCTTGATCACATTCGATTCCTTGTGTTCCTTTATGAGATGGCAGGTATTGCAGTGCACGCCAAGGCTTTTGTGCTTCGCGTGGGAAAATATCCCCGCTTTGTTCTGAGCATATTTCTCATAGGAATGGCACTTGAAACAGGGAAGTCCCGAATCTTTTAACGATTCAATAACAGAAGAATGAGGCTCTTCATATTTTGTCTCGACGTTTCCCTTGAACTTGCACGCAGAGAATGCAAGAACAATTGATATAATTAAGATTATCTTTTTCACTGTCATATCCCCTCCTATCCCTTCTTCTCTTTCTTCGCTTCCTCAGGGAAGAGAAGCTCATATTCAAGAGGGTGATGATGTTTCAGCTTGTCGGTCGATATCTTGCCTGTAATCCAGATCCAGCTCATCGGGAACACCTCTGGTTTGAGGTGTTCATTATAAAAATGCCAGAAAAGAATAAAGACGATCGCAAGGAGCGCCTCATCGCTATGCATGAGCCCGAGAAGTTCCCATATCCATCCTGAGGTAAAAGAAGGAATGATATATGATACCTGCATCGGAAAAGCAAGTGCGTAGCCGGAGGAGCCGATGATGAACATGCCCCAGAAAACCGCCCAATAATCGAATTTCTGAGCATAAGAATACTTACCGAACTTCGCTTTTTCTTTTGAAAGGCCGAAAAAGTACATGAAATTCTTGATCACGTCGAAGACATCCTTTGGCAGAGGGATGACCGTTGTTTTGGTATTGATGGTCATCTGCTTTGTCGCAAACAGATAGATGAGATAGATCACATGCCAGACAAAGTCCAGGAGCATGGTGATGCCAGCTATTCTATGGATAAGACCCGCGGTATCCGGTCCGCCCCAGACCCGGATCCAGACGCTTGAGAGGCCTTCCGGGTCATGCGCGTACTTCAGACCCCACCCCGTAAAACTCAGTATCAGGAATGTGGTGAACATAAGCACATGCTGTATCCTGAAAATCACATTGAACCGCTCAATCTCTTTGGGAATGCCCGTCGTTTCAGTATTCGTCTCGCTCATTATTTCCCCTCCTTTTTCCTGAAGACTGCATCTCTGATATCAGCAAAGGCCTCAAGCAGAACATGGGAGATGATGAACGCAAAGGTCCCCATGGTAAGAAGGATCAGCAATTTTTCCCCATAATGCGGTATGGGGCCGGGACGCTTATGTGTGATCGCGGGGACGAACTTCTCATTTGCTCCTCTATGACATTTGCCGCAGGTTTCGAGTTTGTTTTTGCCGAACACAGGCGACTCCGGATCGCTCTTCGTTCTGATGTCGTGTGCATTATGGCAGCTTGTGCAGACCGGCGCGCGCGTGTGTCCGAGATGAAGTTTTCTTCCATGGAAGCTTTCTCTGAAGCTGTCCATAACGTTTTCCTCAAGCTTATATTTCTCGATGATTGCCTGACTGCCGTGACACTTGCCGCAGGTCTCAACCTGATATTTGCGGCTCATGGGCGACTTGCCATCTTTGACTCTGGTGATATAATGCGGCGAACCATGACAGTCCAAGCAGAATGCGCCATCCACCTGTTTTTTCTCTGTGATGTTCTTTCCATGCACACCGGAGAGGACCTTCTGATAGACCTCTGCGTGGCACTTTGCGCAGGCAGCACCGGCAACAGGGTCATTCTTGAACTTTGCCGCTATTTTTGAAGATAACGAAAGGATGTCGGATGGAACAGCTGATCCGGATGCTGCATGAGAGCCGGCCGAAAACCTCATGTGACACTCGGTACAGGGAAGTGTTGCATGGACCGAGGCATTGAACTTTTCCGTATCCACATTCAGATCTACCATGGTCCCGCGTTGCGTCTTAAGCGATCCTTTCATGACACCATGGCAGGAAAGGCAGGTTTCGGATTCCTGAGACAGACCGACAGAGGGTAGCAGCAAAAGAAGGAACAGCAAAGGTGCAACTGCAACTGCAAAGGTTTTTTGTGACATAGGCACCTCTTCCTTGTAATAATAGCTATTGCATACGCATAGCCGAACACGCTTGTTTTGCAAAGCGCTCTGAAAAAAATCACATTTCGCTGCTTGAGCCTCCCCCGGAAAGGAAAAGTCGCTGTCTATATATGATTATCAGAACAACATAAAACTACAAGTAGCACGCTATTTAAACAGAACAAAACATTTGATGTCAACCTTTAATGCGGAGAATGCAGGAGAAAAATGAGAGGCAAAAAAGTGTGATCATGATGCGTTGCGATCGCTGACGCCAACTATGGAAATACCGGCGGAATCTGCTTTCGGGGCAATCTTTTCCCTTTGAAGCAAGATGCTCTTTTGGGATTCAACTGCCAGCACCCGCGCTTGTACCGCGATCATAGCGTTGAGAGTATCAGGACCGACAACAGGAACATCGAAGCGCATATCCTGTTGAGGTTTGCTGACCTTGATGACGACAGCCCCCGCGCCGGCGAGGGAGCCGCCCCTCCTGATCGCTTCGTCCGTTCCTTCGATGGCTTCAATTGCCATAACGGCCTGGTTTCGTATAACAACGGTCTGCCCGATATCAAGCCTGCCGATCTCTTTTGCAATCTTCCAGCCGAAGGCTATGTCTTTCCATTCATTTTCCGTTGGGGCATTTTGGGTGATAACTCCTTCGGGGGTCAGAAGAGTTGTGGTAAAGTCAGTGGTATTCAAAAGCGTAATGCCATCCTTTTTCAGCTCTTTCGCGATAGCGAGAAGTATGGAATCATCACTCTTGTCCTTGAGCGTGAAGAGCAGTTTGATAGCACGGAGATCAGGAGTTATCTTGCTCTTGTAGAGCAGAGACTTGGGGACTTTGCCGGCCATTACCGCTTCCGCAACCCCTGCGTTTTTCAGATATCCGATGATATCGCCGAGTTTCCCGACGTTGATCCACTGCATATCATTAACCAAAGAAGATAGGGCTTTATCCGCGAGGGGTTCAAGTCCCACGGCGACAATCTCGTAGCCCTTTGCCCGTGCCTCTTCAGCAACTGCAAGCGGCAACTCTCCATTGCCGGCGATAAGACCGAGTTTTGGCATTTACCGGCAGATCCCGCGTTTGTTTTTTTCGATAAAGGTAATAAGATGCTCTATTTCGGGAGACTCAGGAAAATCATCATAAACCTTTTTGATCGCATCTTTGAGCGTTCTTTTTTCCCTGAAGAGGGTCTTATATGCTTTTTTGATGGTGTTGACGGTTTCATCGGAAAAACCATGCCGCTTCAGTCCGATCATATTCGGGCCGAAGAGTTTAGCTCGGGCCCCGGAAGCCACCATATAGGGAGGGATGTCCTGACCGATGCCGCTGAAGCCCCCAACCATGGCATATTGTCCTATCCTGGTGAACTGATGGATGGCAACGAGACCGCCAATAACGGCAAAGTCTTCGACCAGCACATGCCCTGCAAGTGTAGCTGCATTTGCCATGATGATGTTATTGCCTATTTTGCAATTGTGCGCGACATGAACATATGCCATCAAAAAGTTGTTGTTTCCCACAGTCGTGGTTTCGTCGCCACCCACCGATGCCCTGTGGATCGTTACGTATTCCCGAATGGTGTTATTGTTCCCGACGATCAGCCTTGTAAGTTCGCCTTTATATTTCATATCCTGCGGGGGTAATCCGATACATGAAAAGGGATGGAGCGTACAGCCCTCCCCGATCTCCGTATCTCCTTCAAGGATGACATGGGAGATGAGCCTGGTGTTCCTGCCGACCCTCACCCCTTTTTTTACGATGCAGTAAGGCCCTATTTCGACGCCCGTACCAATTTCAGCCTTCTGGTCGATCAGAGCTGTTTCATGGATTTTTGTTTTCATCATATCTCCCTGTCCGTTACCATTGCGGTGAAATCGGCCTCTGCGGCCACCTTGTCCTCCACCTTGGCAGTACCCGAAAACTTCCAGACATGGCCTCTCTGTTGCATAACCTTTATCTCTATCCTGAGCTGGTCACCGGGGACCACGGGCTTCCTAAACTTTGCTTTTTCAATGCTCATAAAGAACACCGACTTTGCCTCAACACCGCTGCTGAAGGCAAGCACGCCGGCAACCTGTGCCATAGCCTCTATCATGAGCACACCCGGCATGATCGGCTGTCCGGGGAAATGCCCCTGGAAGTAGGGTTCGTTGATCGTTACATTCTTAATCCCGGTAATGCTGACATCCGGCTGAAAGTCTAGGATCCGGTCTACAAGAAGGAACGGGTAACGGTGGGGCAGTTTTTTCATGATATCGTTAATGTTCATCATGATCTTCTCCTTTTTCCATTCTGGATATCCTGTTTTCAAGCTCACGAATTTTTCTGTTCATCTCAGGCAGCCTGCCGAACAATGCCTGAGCCCTAAGCCATGTGGCATGAGGAATTGCAGGGGAACCGCCGTACACACCCTTCGCGATATTGCCTTTTATTCCAGCCTGGGCAGCAATCATTGTGCCCGATTCAAGTGTTGAGTGATCTGCCACTGCCGATTGGCCACCCATGACAACGAAATCCCCGAGCTGGGTGCTTCCCGCAATGCCGACCTGGGCGACGATCAGGGATTTTTGACCAATCGTGACATTATGGGCTATCTGGGCCAGATTGTCGATCTTCGTCCCCTTGCGGATGATGGTGTTGCCAATGGTCGCACGGTCGATGGAGACATTCGACCCGATCTCCACGTCATCTTCGATGATCACCCCGCCAACCTGAGGGATCTTATAGTGCTCTCCCTGTTCGAAGACATAGCCGAATCCGTCGGAACCGATGACCGTGCCGGCGTGGATGGTCACCCTGTCCCCGATAGAAATACCCTCTCTGATCGTGACGTTCGGGAAGATGTGGCACCCCTTGCCGATCTTCGCATGATCACCGATAAAGACTCCCGGCATGATGACAGTGCCTTTACCAATGTCAGCATGATCGGAGATATAGGCAAAGGGATATATCGCGACATCGTCCCCGATAGATGCCTTGTCAGCAACAAAGGCATTATCACTGATCCCAGCAACGGGAACTGTCTTTGGATAAAAGAATTCGAGTGCCTTAGCAAAGGCATAATGAGGGTTATGGACCTTGATCTGCGGGATGGGAAGCCCAGGGACAGGATCCTTAACAATGACGCAGGCCGCCTTTGTTTCCGAGAGATGCCTGATATATTGGGGGGCAGAGATAAACGTGATGTCCCCTTCTCCGGCCTCCTTCACCCCGGCGACCCCGGTGATGATCCGCGCCGGGTCACCAATTAGTTCTCCGCTGACTATTTCTGCGAATTCTTTGACATTCATCGGGCATAAAAGAGGTACCAGACAAAAAGGCCTCCGGTAGAGGAGGCCTTTTTGTCTGGTCACCGTTGCCAGGCTATTTTTTTGCTTTCGCCTTCAATTCATTATATTTTTTCATAACAACCTCTGTAAGGTCTGATTCTTTTTTTGCATAAAGGATCTGTCCTTCTGCGCTTTCAAGGATGAGCGTATACCCATCGTCATCACCTATCTTCTGGACAATGGCCCGGAGGTCTTTCAGGATGTCACTGGTGAGTTCACTCTCTTTTTTCTTCACTTCGTTCTGGGAATCAGCGACAAGTCGCTGGTAATCCCTGAGCAGTCGTTCCATCTCTTCTTCCTTTGTTTTTCTTGCTTCTGCCGAAAGGACAGAGGCCTGTTTTTCGAGGTCAGCCTTTGCCTTTTCTATGGCCTTGCCTTTTTCGTCAATGGATGTCTGTTTTGTCTTGATCAGAAATTCGAGGTCAGTTTTTGCCTTTTTCCCTGATTCGGATTCGTTCAGGGCCTTAACGAGGTCGACATACCCTATTTTTACGGTGCTTATCTCTGCTGCCAGTGCCGACGTTCCGGTGACCAAAAGAAGAATAACTACCAGCCATACTGCTTTTTTCATGCGGTCTCTCCTTATATATTTTAGAAAAAGCTCCCAAAGGCGAATTCAAACTTGTTTGAGCTTTCGCCCGGTTGTTTATCAATGTTATAGCCCCACTCAAGCCTGATGGGACCGAACGGGGAAATCCAGCGGATGCCGAGGCCGGACGTGTATCTCAGTGATCCGAACTCATTGAATCCCTCGTATGAATTGCCGGCATCAAAGAAGACCAGGCCTTTCAGCTTCATTTCAGGAGAAATAGGGAAAATGAACTCTGTGTTGAAAATAAGCTCGGTCGTACCACCGATCGCTTCATCAGTTATATCATCATGCGGTCCTGCATCACCAAAATCCAGTCCTCTTACGGTGGTAAGACCTCCGACATAAAAGCGTTCATACAGCGGCAGTTTCTTGCCAAAAATCGCGCTGGCATATCCGAAACGACCCCGGACCATGAAAGTCATTGCGCCCCAGGGGAGATACACGCCCGAATCAATAAGACCCTTGAAATAGCCATAGTCTCCTCCGAGTCCTGCAAGGGTAAGCGTAAGCATACTCCGTGACCCGCGAGTAGGGTCAATATAATTGTCTCTGTTGTCACGGATAATGTTGGTGGTGACGGAACTGAGGGTATGCTTGCCCTCCTGGTCCTTGACGACAACGGATGCATCGTCATCGATATTTGTGATATCAGATTTCTCAAAGTTGTAGGTCACGTCGCCCTTCCAATATTCTCCGAACGGTTTGCCGAGGCCGATGTAGAAACCGTAGGCCTCTTTGTCGTACTCGATGTATTCCTTCTGGTGCCGGTAGATTCCTGTTGATAAGGAGTAAGGTGTATCCAGAACATAGGGATCGCGGAACGAGAACTCGTAATACGAGCTTGTCCCGCCGAGTTCCCCTTTCAGCTTTATGTACTGTCCCTTTCCGAAAAGATTTCCCTGCGTAATATCCGCGGTCGCAATAAACTTATCCTGAGAGCTGTACCCGCCTCCCACGCTCAGGAAGCCGGTGGGCCGCTCCTTGACTTTGATATCGACATCAACGCTCTTGTCTTCATATTTCGGCTTGGGAACCATGTCGACGGACTCAAAGAATCCCAGATTGTTGATCCGCTCATAGCTCCGCTTCAGCTTGGAGCTGTCAAAAGTCTCGCCTTCATAGACACGAACTTCCCGGCGTATAACCTTGTCCCGGGTCTTGGTGTTCCCGGAGATCTCGATTCTCCCTATTTTATATTTGTCTCCCTCGGAAATGTTCAGCGCAATCTTCACTGTCTTATTCTGTTCGTCAGGCTGGAGGTCAGGGATAACCGAAGCAAGGGCATATCCATTATTCGAATAGAGCTCTGTTATGGAAACCATGTCTTTTTCGAGCACATTCTTTCTGAAGAGGGAGTTCGGAGTAAGGGTTATTTTTTTTCTGACCGTGTCATTGTCAAAGACGGTATTGCCGGAAAAGTCCACCGTGGCGACCTTGAACTGGTCACCTTCGGAGACCCTGACCTTTATGGTCATGTTCTTTTTGTCATTATCTACCGTGATCTCAGGCTCAGCTATCACTACTTTTAAGAACCCGTTATTGTAATAAAGGTTACGTATCTTTTCGACATCGACTTCCATCTGCTCTTTCTTGTAGAAGCCCGTAGAACTGATAAAAGAAAATAGCCACCATTCTTTGGTTTCCATCACTTTCTTCACCTGACGGGCAGAAAGGTTCTTGTTTCCTTCAATAACGATATGCTTGATTTTGACCTTTTGTCCTTCATCGATCTGGTAGGTCAGGCTCACTTCATTTTCCGAGATCTTCTTGACGACGGGCACAACATTAGTAAGCCAGAAACCTTCTTCCTCGTAGAACTTGCCAATTTTGACCGCATTATCCTGGATAAGGACCGTATCGGCGATCGACCCGGGAGTCACCGATATTTTTTCCTTAAGTTTAGCATCTTCGAGCTTATGGTTCCCCTGAAATTCTACCCTGATTATGGTCGGTTTTTCTTTGACGACATAAATGATCTTTACGCCGCCTTCAAATGCCTCAATCTCTACCCGGACGTCCTCAAAATACGCCATATTAAAGATATTCTTGATGTCCTCATTCGTTTTTTCCTGAGATATCGGTTCCCCGAGTTTTTGGGATATCTTCGCCTTGACTGCACCTTCTTCAATACGCTTGAGCCCTTTGACCTCAACGGCATTTATAGTGGGCTGCATCTGGGCATAGAGGCTGGTGAAAGATGCCAGTAACAGGACGGTTACCAGCAAAACGGTTTTGCGCATCGTTTCCTCCGGGAACTGAGTATTTTTATGCAGACACATATAAATTTGAGCACGCTAAGTATAGCACTGATAGAGGGGTTATTGTAAATAGGAAAATGCCTTATTCTGGGCGATTTTCCCCTGTTTTACGCTAGGGTCGGGGAGAGGGAAAAGAAAATAAAGAATTATGATTTATGGATTAAATTTTTTTATTTGACCATACAGCAAAAGGTATTTTAAGCTGTAAAGCCTGCATTTCTAGGTTTAGGCTATGTAACAATCATCATAAAGGAGGATTCGATGAAGAAGTATGACACGCCGTTGATCGACGAGCTCGAAAAAGGCCCTTGGCCGAGCTTTGTCACAGAGATGAAGAAGTCCGCAAAGAAGAACGAGATGGCGAACGACGCAGTGGGGCATCTCGAAAAGTGCTTCAAGACGAAAGTTGGATACTGGAAGCATGGAGGTATCGTTGGCGTCCTCGGATACGGAGGCGGAGTTATCGGAAGATACTCGGAGCTCGGCGACGAGTTCCCGGGAGTTGCCCATTTCCATACTGTCCGTATCAACCAGCCCTCAGGTTTCTTCTATACCAGCGCGGCGCTGAGAGAGATCTGTGATATCTGGGACAAGTACGGCAGCGGTCTCACAAATGTTCACGGTTCAACCGGCGACCTCGTGCTCCTCGGGACCAAGACCGAGGCTCTTGAGGCTATCTTCGCCGAATATTCCTCCCGCGGCTGGGACCTCGGCGGATCAGGTTCTGCACTCAGGACCCCGAGCTGCTGTGTAGGACCGGGCCGTTGCGAGTGGACAAACTATGATACGCTTGATCTTTCATATGCTCTCACCCAGGAGTTCCAGGACGAGATCCACAGACCGACTTTTGCGTACAAGTTCAAGATCAAGATGTCCGGCTGTGCATGTGACTGCGTTGCATCCATTGCCCGTGCGGACATGTCCATCATCGGGACCTGGAAGGGCAACATCGAGGTCAACCAGGACGAGGTGAAGAACTACGCGAAGAACGGCATGGACATCAATGCCGAGATCGTCGGCATGTGCCCGACGCAGTGCATGAGCTATGACGGCAAGGAGCTCAGGATCAACAACGCAGAGTGCTCCCGCTGCATGCACTGCATCACCAGGATGACCAAGGCCCTCAGGCCGACCGGTGAGCGGGGTGCGACGATCTGTATCGGGTCCAAGGCACCGATTGTTGTCGGCTCACTTCTTTCATGGGTTATCGTACCGTTCATCAAGGTCGAGCCGCCGTACACCGAGGTCAAGGACCTTGTCCGGAAGATCTGGGAATGGTGGGATGAGAACGCAAAGCCGAGGGAGAGGATCGGCGAGGTGATCGAGATGAAAGGCATGCGGTCGTTCCTCGAAGGAATCGGTCAGGCGCCGATCCCGCAGCAGATCAAGGAGCCGAGGAAAGATCCGTTCATGTTCTATACCGAGGACGATATGGCTGCGTTCAAGGCGAAGGAAGCGGAAGAGAAGAAGACCGGCAAATACAAATTCTAAATTTTACAGATAATTATCTAAGGAGGAGAAGAACATGGCATTACCACAGAGAAAAACAGACATTGGACCGCCGCATTATAAGCAGTTCTTGCCGCCGGTTATCCAGAAGAACTACGGCAAGTGGAAATATCATGAAGTCATCAACCCCGGTCTCATGGTGCATGTTGCAGAGAGCGGAGACAAAATCTGGACCGTCAGGGTAGCCTCTCCGAGGATATTGGCGACCGATACGATCCGCGAGCATTGTGACGTTGCAGACAAGTACTGCGGCGGATTCTTCCGTTATACCACGAGGAATAACGTTGAATTCCTCGTCTCCGACGAAAAGCAGGTCGAGCCGCTCAGAAAAGACCTGGCCGCAAGAGGCTTCAAGATGGGCGGTATTGGTGCCGGCATCACGAACGTCGTCCATACCCAGGGCTGGGTCCACTGTCACAGCGCATGTACCGATGCATCGGGCCTCGTGAAGTCCATGATGGACGAACTGATGGAATATTTTGAGTCCAAGAGGCTTCCCAACAAGGTCAGGCTCGCAGTTGCATGTTGCGTGAATATGTGCGGTGCAGTTCATTGCTCTGACATCGCAGTCGTTGCGGTCCATACCAAGGTCCCGACGATTGCCCACGAAAACTTTAAGAACATGTGCGAACTGCCGACCGTTATCGGCTCCTGCCCGACACGCGCCATCAGCCCTGATCCCGCGAACAAGAGCGTCAAGATCAATGCTGAGAAGTGCATGTACTGCGGCAACTGCTTTACCGTATGTCCTCCGATCAGCATCAAGGATCCGGAGCGCGACGGTGTTGCTATCGTGGTAGGCGGAAAGATCAACAGCCTCAGGACCAGCCCGAAATTCTCGAAGCTGGTAATTCCTTACATCTCGAATGAGCCGCCGCGCTGGCCGAAGGTCGTTGCAGCGATCAAGCACATTGTCGAGGTCTATGCAAAGAATGCGCGGAAGCATGAGAGGATCGGCGAGTGGATCGAGAGGATCGGCTGGGAGAGGTTCTTCTCCATGACCGGTATCGACTTCACCTTCCAGTGTATAGATGACTTCACCTTCATGCGCGATACCATGAGGACGTCTTCGACCTTCAAGTGGTAAGAAGATAACAAGGGGAACGGCAGCAGCCTTCGAGCTGCTGCCCCTTTCACGCTAAAAATTCATCACGGGGGTAAAAAACGATGGAAATGTCAGAACTTCAGGATAAGATTTTCGCCTTCTGTGAAGCAGCTAAAGGCAAGAAAAAGCTTAAAGAGAAGGACATCATCAATGGTATTAATGCCGAGAGCGGCCTTGATAAGGACGAGATAAAGAAGGCTCTCAGGGAGATGATCAATGTAGGACGGCTTATGTATTCCTACGGCGGCGGCGCAAGCTCAGTCGAGATCCCGAGCGAGGAGTACCTGAGGGAAAAAGGCCTCATTAAATAGTGAGGTTTTGTTCTGTAACAGACCGGAGGGACTTTATGTCCCTCCTTTTTTCTCCCGAACGATGTCCTTATTCTTCCATCAACTGCCAGTCTGCAAAGCCCTTCTTCCTGTTCTCCGGATGTTGACCTTTCAGCCGAATTGAAGTGGTCTGCGGATGGGTCTTGAGCGTGATATACGCCCTTGAAATATTTGCGATAGCAGCCTCCTGAAAGACGATCTCCGTATTATCCTTCAGGATGATCTTCGTCCTGATATGCCTGTGTCCGTCAGGCACATCCATCAGGACCTCCTGTATCATCTCGTTGGCAATGTTCATACCCTGTCTTCCTTTTTCCACTGTTCAAGTCTCCCGATGATGAACTTTATGACCTCCTGATGCTCCTCGGCGCCCCGGTTCAGAATGGTCATCGGCTCGCCGATGGCAAAGCACACTTTTTTCCCGGGATCAATGGGGCCGAAATCCTTGGCGATTTTCCCAATTCCCCATGCATCGGTCTTGAGCGCAATCGGCACCACCGGCACATTTGCCTTGAGCGCGAGCTTGATGCCGAGGGTATTAAACTCTTCCGGTCTAAAGTCAATCGACCGTGTGCTCTGGGGAAAAATAATGATCGACTGTCCTGCCTGAAGTTTTTTTGTCCCTCCTTCAAGGACGGCCTTAAGATCTTCTCTCGGATTTATCCTGCCTACAAGGATCGGATCCCGCGAACGCATGATCGGTCCAAAGACCGGCATATCGACAAGGCTCTGCTTCACAACAAAAGTGACCGGCTTGATGGGCTGTATGATGCACGGAAGGGCAAATGTTTCGAGTGTGCTCATATGATTGGCAATAAGAACAGCGGGACCGTCGAACTTCCTGAGATTGTCCATACCTGTAACGCTGATCGTTGAGCCGATGTTCTCAAGTGCGCGGACAATTTCATAACTGCTCTCGGCCCATACCTCGGCGGGATATATTCCCTTTATTGCTTTGCGGCTGTTCTTCCAGACGATCCAGAATGCCTGAAAGTAGAAGGTAAATTTCGGGCGAAGAAATATCCGCGAAAAAATGCTGCGCCTTCGGTGCGGGTCCGTGTGGTAACTGTCTGTTCCCGGGGGGATCTCCGTTTATGCAAAACCCAGTTCTTGATCTCTTCCACCATTGCCTCTATCGTGGCTGTTTTCGGCATGATGTCAACCGTAAGGCCGGCTTTTTCGACTGCCTTTGCCGTTACCGGTCCAATGACCGATATTGCGACGTTCTTCAGGAGTTCATCAGCGTCCTCACCCATGATATCCCGAAAGTTCGTGAATGTTGCGGCACTGGTAAATGTCGCGACCGTTATCC
This sequence comes from Nitrospirota bacterium, assembly GCA_012026685.1. GTDB lineage: Bacteria > Nitrospirota > Thermodesulfovibrionia > Thermodesulfovibrionales > UBA6898 > UBA6898. Next base: position 801 of record VEOY01000159.1, on the reverse strand, counting down.
TTCCTTCTTTAAGAAAACGTTTCAGTCGTCTGCCATGGTAATCGGGCTTCATAGCGCGGTAGGCGACGGGTACGTCGATAGTGCCTCCCATTTCGCGCACTTTATCAGGAAATGTCTCGCGGGCGATTTCTGCACGGGGCAGCAGGAATTTCATCCCCTTCAGGGGCCCCGTATCCAGCCCTTTGCCTTTAGCCCTCATCCCTGTGCCTTCCTTTATGAATGCATCTATCAGCCCCTCGGCCCGGAACTCCTCCGGCACCAGATCAACCCTGATACCGAAACTGTTTATGGCGGATTCAGTCTTTGTGCCTATGGCACAGATCTTCAGACCTTTTAGTTCACGGATATCGACGCCTTTTTCAAACAGCCGAGAAAAGAAATATTTTACGCCATTGGTGCTTGTGAATATAAGCCAGTCATACGTATCGATATTCCCGATCGCCGAGTCGAGTTCATCCCATGTTTCCGGGGGTACGATCTCGATCGTAGAGAACTGGAGAATCTCTGCTCCGAGTTCCTCGAGCGATTCAAATCCGTCAGAGTGCTCACGCGTTACCAGAATCCTTTGTCCGAACATCGGTTTTTTTTCGTACCAGTTGAGCTCGTTTCGCAGGTTCACCACATCGCCAATGACTGTGACGGCAGGAGGCTTAATGTCCTTTTCCCTGACGATGGCCGCGATATCCTTTAATGTGCCGACGATCGTCTTCTGGTCCGGTCGTGTTCCCCAGCGTACGACTGCAACAGGTGTCTCCGGCGAGCGGCCGTTTTCCATGAGTTTCCTGGTCAGTTCGTCAATAT
>VEOY01000102.1 GCA_012026685.1 Nitrospirota bacterium | reverse complement strand
GATACTGTCAGGGTTCATACGTCATATACCGGGGCACTGGTTGCTGCTGCTACGCTTACCAGGTCGGACAAAATGAACAGGGACAGCGGGGCTGAGGCGAATTATTTCATCGGCGCCGGGGAAGTCAGCTGGATAGCAACCCGTGATCTTTCGCTTTTCTTCAAATACCGTCAGGCCGAATCCCGGGTGGATAATCCCGACAGCGTCGAGTTTGCCGATGTCTGCAAGCCCTCTCTGAATTCGACAGGTGACTATAAATGCACTATTGAGGAATCCATCTCAAAGATCGTGCGAACGGCCACGGTTGCCGCCCGCTACCGGTTGCCCTCAGGTGTCGTGCTGAAAGGTGAATATGCTCACGAAACGATAGAACGTGAGGCCGCTGACCGGTGGTTCATGCCGCTGGAGAGCCAGAAAAATTCGGTAACATTGTCTGCAGATGTCAGACTTGCGAAGCAGCTCAAAACGAACATCAGATTTATCCATAAGAGCATTCAAAACCCCGCTATCAACATCGAACCTCACCAATCGAACGAGGGACAGATGTCGGTCACCTGGACACCGATGACGTGGCTTACTGCGCTGGCGAGCTATCGTCTCACGAGCGAACATCGTGACAACCTGCTTTTCCTGACGGAGGAAGGGGATCCGGTGGACAGCCCCGGCGACAGGCAGCAGCGGAGAGAGCGTTTCCTCGGGAGCGTGAGCATTCTTCCGGTAAAAGGCCTGATTGCCACACTGAGCTTCTTTTATCTGCATGACAAGCAGCAGGAGGACCTCGCTTACAGTACTCAGGTGCCTGAATTCCTGTTCGATTCCGGGGTAACGAACCAGAGCACCGTGCGGAACGTCTCCTTTGACATTCAGTACCTGCTTTCAAAACACGTGACACTGAACGCCGGCGTGAGCAATACGGAAAGCAAGGGTAAATTTCATCCGGGAGATCCCAATCTTCTGTCACCGGCTTCCATTGCGTCATACTCGGAGCAGCGGATGAGAGAGACCCTGTATACCCTGGGCGGCCAGTTTGATCTCAAGGGAGGGTTTTCGCTCGGCACGAATTACAAATATGCGCGGTTGAAGGATCTTGCCGGCAATCCCTATGATGACATCGATAATGGCGAGGCGCATATCCTGGTGTTTTCTCTGACCAAGAGATGGTAGGGTGAGCGTTCCCATGTCAAAAGTATGGAGATACCTGAAGCCGCTTTCTTTTTTCGTCATTGCGGCTGTTTGGATGTTCTCTTCTGAGGCTGCCGCTGCCGGAAAGACCATCGGCGTGGTCATGACAGGTAATATCCCGTATTACAAGGATATTCACAAGGCATTTTCTGAGGGACTCGCAGCGGAAGGCATCGGACCCGGAAGCGCGGAGGTCGTGCTCCAGCCCCCTACCCCTGAACCCACGTCCTGGGCAAATTCCGTACGAAAGCTCGTTGCGGTGGGTGCACAGGTCATAGTCACGTATGGTGCCCCTGCCACAGTCGCCGCACTTGCCGAGACGTCAGATGTGCCTATTATATTTGCCGGCGTCTATGACCCTCAGTCGCTCGGTGTTCTGGGCAAGAACGCTACCGGTGTCAGCTCAACCGTGCCGGTTGCGAGCCTCGTGAAGAATCTCAAGGCGATTTCGGGGTTTTCGACCCTCGGCGTCGTATACAGCACATCGGAGAAAGACACGGTGCTTCAGGCAAATGATGTTGCCCGTCTGGAGTCGACCTACGGCTACCGTTCTGCAAAGTTCAATGTGAAAAGGCAGGAGGATTTGGCAAAAATAGCCAATGTTGACGCGCTTCTGCTGACAACGGGATGCGCTGCGATGCACTGCGTGACGAACATCATCAGTACTGTCAGGAAGTCTAGGATACCGACGGCTGCGACCATCGGGGGAGGGGAGCAAAGCGGCATCATACTGACGCTTTCCGCCAATCCGCAGGAGCAGGGCAGGACAGCTGCAAGAATGGTCGCGCGCGCGCTGAAAGGTGACAAGCCCTCAGCCATACCCGTGGAACCACCGAAGAAGATCGATCTGATTATAAACCTGAAGGAGGCGACTGATATGGGCCTGAAAGTGCCGTTTGATATCCTGACCTCTGCGACAAAGGTGATAAAGTGAAGAAGTTTTTGACCATGAGTCTGCAGAACAAAGCGATCGCTCTGCTTGCCGCGATCCTGTTTCTTATCCTCGGCCTGAACACCACAGTTCTTACCGGGGTAGCCTCGAAGAAATACAAGCAGGCCATGCTGACCAAGAGTTCCGCCATAGCCGAAGGTATGCAGAAAGAACTTGGCAAGGCCGTAAACCTTGGCATACCTGTCGAGTCCCTCGAGGGCGTCAATGAGAAACTGGCCGAACTGGTCGGCAGGGATAAAGGTATCGGCTATGCAATGGTTACCGATGTCAAAGGGAAGATACTGTTTCACAACAAGGCTGACGAAGTGGGTAAGGAACTGAAAGATCCTGTGACGAACAGGGTTCTTGCTTCAAAGACGCACCTTGTGCAGGATGCTGATGACTATTTTGACCTGTCGTTCCCCCTCATGACCGCGGATAACAAGGTGGCCGGATATCTCAGAGCAGGTATCCATACCCGGGAAATAAATTCCCAGATCTATGAGCTCCTTGTCTGGGCGCTCGGAATATCTGTTGTCTGTTTCCTGACTTCGATCATCCTGTTCTACGTAGCGATAACAAAGTTCATTGCCCGGCCGATCGTGGAAATGAAGACGACCGCGGACGCTATTGCCGGCGGTGATCTTACCGCAGAACTCAGCGTCAGGGGCGAAGATGAGGTTGCCTCGCTTCAGAAGGCCATCAACGATATGGCCTTCAATCTGAAGGACATGCTTTCAAAGGTATTGAACATCACGAACGGCGTCACCACCGTTACCTCCAATATTGCCCTTGCGTCACAGGGTGTGCTGACGATCTCTGACGTGCAGAAGAAGGCGATAGAAGAAACGGCGATGCTCATGGGCCAGACCGACTCCTCCATGGTGCTGGTGTCCCAGAGTGCGGAAAGTCTTTCGGGGTTTTCGACGGATGCGCTCTCATCTGTCCGCGAATTGTCTGCTTCGATAGAAAAGGTTGCAGAGCATTCCAACGTGTTCAGTGAGACCGCTCATGAGACGGCATCCTCGATCGAGGAGATGGTCTCGACCATCAAGTCCATTGCGGAGAGTCTCGATACCCTTTCCCGGTCTGCCGAGGCGATCGCATCGTCGATAGATGAGGTAAATGCCACAACGAAGAACATTGACGAGCGCGCCCACGAGTCCGTAAATCTTGCGGAAAAGGTCATGGACAAGGCATCCCAGAAGGGCATGCAGTCCGCCCAGGCTGCGCTGCAGGGCATGGAAGAGATAAAGAAAGGTGTTGTTCAGCTTTCAGACATCATTAACAACCTCGGCAAACGGACCGAGGATATCGGCAAGATACTGAATGTGATCGATGACGTGGCAGACCAGACAAACCTCCTGGCGATCAACGCTGCCATCCTTGCCTCCAAGGCGGGAGAACACGGAAAAGGCTTTGCTGTTGTTGCCGACGAGATCAAGAACCTTGCCGAGCGGACGTCATTCTCCACCAGCGAGATCGCGGAACTGATCCGGTCAGTGCAGGATGCTACCCGGACAAGCATTCATATGGCGTCGGAAGGGGTCAGCACGGTGGACAAAGGGCTGGTGCTTGTCACCGACGTCAACGGAGCCCTCAAGGAGATCGTTGACAGTTCGAGCGCCTCGACGGAGATGGCACGTGCTATTCAGCGCGCTACGGAAGAGGAATCACTGGCGATCAAGCAGATAACCGATGCCGTGGAGAAGATGACCGAACAGACTGAGAACATATCACGCGCGATCCAGGAGCAGAGCAAGGGGAGTCGGTTCATCATTGACGCGACCGAGCGGGTCAAGGAGATGTCACAGCAGGTAAAGAACGCGACCAACGAACAGAAGGACAGGAGCAGGGACATTGCCGATGTCATCGAGAACATCACGACCCAGACATATCATATAGCCGAAGCTATCAGCAGGCACAAGGACAACAGCGCCGAGATGGTGACTTCCATGGAGAAGATCCGCAATGCCACGAGCAGGCTCATCAACTCGTCAAATGATATGAATGAGGTCGTGGGCTCGCTCAAGGAAGACTCGTTCAACCTTCTTGTCGAATTGAAGAAATTCAAGGTCTGACGGTCCTATTTCAGGGCCTTTTTCAGTATCTTCAGATAGTCGGTTCTTGGTATCTCTCTTGCTCCGAGACTGAGCAGATGCCCGGTTCTCATCTGGCAGTCGATGATCTTGAATCCCTCAAGCCGCAGGTGCTCCACAAATGCGACAAAAGCGGCCTTCGATGCGTTGCTCTTTCTCGCAAACATCGACTCTCCGAAAAACGCCTTGCCCATGACGATGCCGTAAAGGCCTCCGGCAAGTTCGTCGTTCTCCCAGGCCTCGACCGAGACGGCGTGTCCGGAACGATGCAGGGCCGAATACGCTGCTTCCATTTCGCCGGTTATCCATGTGCCGGTCTGTTCCTTTCTTCTGATCTCCGCGCATGACCGTATCACCTGGTCAAATGCCCTGTTGAACGAAACCGTGAATTGTCCTTTCCTGATGCACTGCCTGAGACTTCGCGACACGACCAGTTCGTCAGGAAAGAGCACAAGACGGGGGTCCGGCGACCACCAGAGGATGGGTGAGTCTTCGGTGTACCAGGGGAATATGCCGCCGGCATAGGCCGCAAGGATCCTTTGTTGACTCAGGTCTCCGCCGACAGCAAGCAGTCCGTCTTTTTCCGCGAGATGGGGCGGAGGAAAGGATATATCGTCGGAGAGAAGGAATATGGGCATGTAACCTAACGAACGTGTTCGTGCGTCACTGCATATGCCTGTGCCGATGACGACACATGCTACGTTTCATAGGTAAACGTCAGGTGGTCGTCGGCGCTGCCAATGGTTACCGCCCCGCCCTTTCTGAGCCGTCCGAAAAGGACCTCGTGGGAAAGAACATCCTTGATCGTTTCCTGTATGATCCTGCCGAGAGGACGGGCGCCGTAGACGGGATCATATCCCTTTGCCGCCAGCCACTCCCGCGCATCAGCCGTATATGTCAGCAGGACCTTCCTGTGTTTTAGCGAGGTCCTGACCTCTGCCATGAACTTGTCAACGACCTTTCTCATGACATCAGTGGTCAGCGGTCTGAACGTGATGATCGAATCGATCCGGTTCCTGAACTCAGGACTGAATATGGCGGTGACGGCATCTTTGCCCTTGAGCTGCCTGTCCCCGGACCTGTCTCCAAAGCCTATGACCAGTCTGTCCATATCCTTGGCGCCCGCGTTGGATGTCATGATAAGGACAACGTTCCTGAAATCCGCTTTCTTTCCGTTATTGTCCGTCAGGGTCGCATAATCCATGATCTGAAGGAGGATATTGAAGATGTCGGGATGCGCTTTTTCGATCTCATCGAGCAGCAGAACAGCATACGGATGCTTTCTTACCGCGTCGGTCAGCAGCCCTCCCTGGTCGAACCCGACATAGCCCGGAGGTGCCCCGATAAGCCGGGAGACCGTATGTTTTTCCATGTACTCGCTCATGTCGAACCTGATGAACTTTACCCCCATGACCGCTGCAAGTTGCTTGGAGACCTCGGTCTTGCCGACGCCGGTCGGACCGAGGAACAGGAACGACCCTATGGGCCGGTCAGGACTGCCCATCCCTGCCCGTATCCTCTTGATGGAGGAGACCAGCGAAGCAATGGCCTCCTCCTGGCCGAACACTACGTTCTTCAGGTCTGTATCGAGCGTCATGAGCTTCTTCATGTCCGATGCTGAAACGGTCTGCGGAGGGATCTTGGCTATCTTCGCCACGATCTTTTCGATCTCCGGCGTTCCTATCGTTCTTTTCCCCGCCTTTGCGGAAAGCCGTGCCACGGCACCGGCTTCGTCGATCACGTCGATCGCCTTGTCAGGAAGATATTTGTCGCTGATGTATTTTGCGGAAAGCTCTGCCGCGGCCCTCAGACCTTTTTCCGTGTAGTGGACGCCATGGAAATCCTCATAATACGCTCTCAGGCCTGCAAGGATGCTTACCGTCTCATCGATGCTCGCCTCCTGTATCTCTATCTTCTGGAACCTGCGGGAGAGGGCGCGGTCCTTTTCAAAGTAGTTCTTGTATTCCTCGTAGGTACTTGCGCCGATGCAGCGCATCCTGCCGGAATTCAGCACAGGCTTGAGGATATTCGAAGCGTCCATGGAGCCTCCGCTGGTGGCACCGGCGCCTACGATCGTATGGATCTCATCGATGAAGAGTATGGCGTCAGGGATCTTCTCAAGGCTTTTGATCGTGGCCTTGAGCCGCGCCTCGAAATCGCCGCGATATTTGGTGCCGGCCAAAAGTGCTCCCATGTCGAGAGAGAATATCCTGCTCCTCTTCAGCGTTTCGGGAATGAGACCTTTATGGATGGAGAGTGCAAGCCCCTCAACGATCGCGGTCTTGCCGACGCCGGGTTCTCCCACCAGGATGACATTATTCTTCCGCCTTCTGCTGAGGACCTGGATCATCCTTTCGAGCTCTGCGCTGCGGCCGATGAGCTGGTCGATCTCGTTCCTGGATGCTTTTTCTATGAGATCGACAGTGAACGCGGCAAGGGGGTCCCCTGTATGCCGGTCTCTCTGTTCCTGGTCCCCGTGAATTCCGTTGTCTTCCGGCACGCCCGGAGACGGTTCTGATGTCCTCGAGATGCCGTGGGATATATACTCAAGGACATTGAGGCGGTGTATGCCTTCCCCGTGAAGAATGTGAACGGCAGGGGAATCCTCTTCAAGGAAGATCGCGGAGAGGATGTCTCCTGCGTCAGCCTCTTCTTTGCCCGCGGACTGAACATGGGTCAGCGCCCTTTGCAGAACGCGCTGAAAGCCTGCCGTAGGCTGGGGGAACGCGTTCCTGTCCGAAAGCCGGTGAATATGCTCACTGAAATATTCGGAGAGCGCATGTTTGATGCCGGAAATGTCGCCGCCGCAATTCCGTATGATATCAATGCCGCGATCGTCATGAAGTATGGCATACAGGATATGTTCTACGGTAAGGTACTCGTGGCGCTGTGACCTGGCATCCTTGATCGTGGCCTCAATGATAAGTTCGAATTCTTTATTGATCATTCCTTCTCCATGGTGCATTTCAGCGGGAACTCATGCTCCCGGGCAAGCGTATGCACCGTCGCTATCTTTGTTTCCGCGATTTCCCGTGTGTAGGTGCCGGCAAGACCTTTGCCGTTCTTGTGCACATGAAGCATCACCTGCGTTGCTTCCACGGTCTTCTTGTGAAAGACCTTTTCAAGGACAGAGACGACAAAATCCATGGTCGTATAGTCATCATTCAGAAGAAAAACGCGATAGAGCGGCGGTTTCTTCAGTTCCTGCCGGGTTTCATCTTTCGTGATATGGCCGGTGTCTGTCCTTATTCCCATACATATTTTCCTTATCCTTATTTTAACATACAGAACCGTTGATTAAATGAGGGCAGGAATATCTGTTTTGAAAAAATACGGCTTTAAATACTGTTGACAATACAGTATAATTTGGTAGACTGAAACAAGATGAAATGAATTTTATTTAAACGAAAACGTAAAGCTTTTCCTTATTCTTAATACTACATCTTAAAAGGGGGCAAATTATGCAAAGAACAACGCTCAGAGCTGTACTGGTCTTATTGGTCCTTGGCTTACTCAGTTCGCTTATCGGATGCGCGGGCATGGAATATGCGCCGAAGGAGCCAAGCATCCTGTGGTATTACCCGACCCAGTTGCCTGAAGCAGACCGTGCTGTGGAATCAGCGAGGAAGGCAGGCAAGGATAAAGAGTGCCCTGATGAGTTCAATGCTGCGAATGCAATGAAAGACGAGGCATACAGGCTGTACTGGGCCTGCAGGGATAAAGATGCTATTGACAAGGCAATGGAAGCGACCAAAAAGGCAAAGGAACTTTGCCCGGTGAAACCGACACCGCCTCCGCCGCCGCCTCCTCCGCCTCCGCCGCCGGCAGCAAAACCTGAGCCAGCCCCGGCCCCGGCTCCTGAGCCGAAGAAGATCGTGCTGGAAGATGTGCATTTTGATTTTGACAAGGCGACCCTTACCAGTGAAGCAAAAGAGATCCTTGCCCGGGATATCAGGACCCTGAAGGAGAACTCAGGGATCAAGGTCCAGATCGAGGGCCATACCTGTGCCCATGGAAAGGACGACTACAACATGGCGCTCGGCGAGAGAAGGGCGAATGCTGTTAAAGAGTTCCTGGTGAAAGAAGGCGTTGACGCCGGCAGGCTCTCTACCATCAGCTATGGTGAGACAAGGCTTGCAATGCCTGAGACACCGACTCCGAAGAACAAGAACTCAACTGAAGCCAAAGCGAACAGGCGCGTTCACTTTGAGGTTATCGTAAAATAGGATTTGCTGAAGAAAAACCCCTGGCTGTTTTTTTGCAGCCAGGGGTTTTTTTGTTGTATGCTAAAACATGAAGTGGATCGCAGCGTTCTTATTCGTTCTTTTCTTTTTTGTTTCCTGTGTGCCGCAGCCCGAAGTGAAGCCTCCGCCGAAACAAGTGATCATTCCTCCACCTCCGCCCATACCGCAGGCAGCACCAGTACCGAAAAAATATCTTCAGACGGTCATGTGCGAGGAAAATACGTCGAACGTCTTTAACAAGAGCGGCATGGAGGTCCTGCCGTTTGTCCGCATTACATTTTTTGACATTGACCATGACGGGCGGCAGGAACTCATCGCCGGAAGTAAGGACGGAGTTCTCAGGCTGTATAAGAGAGGAGATTCGGGTGCGTACCGCACCTGGGAGGCTGTTCCCGGATACTTTGACGGCATACGCGTCGGAGCGTTTGCCTCGCCGGCTATGGGCGATCTTGACAATGACGGCAGTCCGGAGATAGTTGTTGGTACCGGCGGATTTTCATCTGAATCCGGCAGGGTCATCGTGCTCAGGAATACCGGGACCATACAGAAGCCTCTCTGGACAAAGGTCGACATGCCGAATATCGATGTGGGTGATGACGCCGCTCCTGCTCTGGCAGATGTCAACGGCGACGGGAAACCTGATCTTATCGTCGGGAACTCGACGGGAGCTCTTTCTCTATACCGGAATACGAGCAAGTCCGGCAGCATATCGTTCGTGAAGGACAATGATTATTTTCGTGGCGTGTCTGTTGGAATGTACGGTATGCCCGCAGCCACGGTGGCCGACGGAAAAGTCATTATCATTGCGGGCAACAGTATGGGCAAGGTCTATGAGTTCGAAAGAGCGCAGAATGGGTCGTCGGGTTGGCACAGGACAACGCTCGGCATCGCCTTCAGCAGTTTTGCTGCCCCGTCATTTCTGCAGGACAGCGGCGATCCCCTGCCCGGTCTTGTTGTCTCTGACGGAAACGGCCAGAT
>VEOY01000018.1 GCA_012026685.1 Nitrospirota bacterium | reverse complement strand
GCCCTAGCCGTTCGGGCAAGGAATGCCAATGCACAGGCCGTAATGATCTGCGGTCATCTTGAGGAGACGTTGAGTATGCGGTCGGCCCTGAAGAAGATCAAATGGTCCCCCCGGGCCTTCTATTCTCCGGTAGGCCCGGGCCTGCCGTCCTTTTTTGAGAAACTCGGACCTGATGCGGAATATATTTTCTCTTCGTCCCAGTGGGAAGTGATCGGCGGGATGAACCCTCCCGGCGGCAGAGAGTTCTATGATCATTTTATGAAGGTCTACCACAAAAAGCCCTCTCACTTCGCTGCCACGGCCTATGCTGCCGGTCAGATACTCGAGGCGGCAGCGCAGGAATCGCAGTCTCTGGACAGGGAAAGGCTGCGCGATATATTTTCGAAGCTCGATATGCTGACCGTTTCTGGCAGATACGGCGTTGACCGGACAGGACTGCAGATCAAAAGGTTCACGGTGGTAACACAGGTGCTAAAGGGAAAGACCGAGGTTGTCTGGCCGAAGCATCAGCAGACCGCAAGACCTGTCTTCCGATGAATCAGAATCCCGGTCAGATGCGCAACAGACTTGCCTTCAGGACGATCGCTCCGATTATCGCGACCGCCCTGCTCTCCTGGGCCGGCCTCTATATGTTCGTCCTGCGTTCTGTCTCGCAATTCGCTGATGACCGGATACAGGAGTCATTTGTCCAGATCGCACATGATCTGTACCAGGTCTGTGACCTCAGCCTGAACGAAATACTCAGGGCCGGGACCCTGCACGAGGATAATGCCGTCAGGATAAAGAAGGCAACGGCGCTCGGCATGGTCGAGGACCTCATGCGGCAGAACCGTATCTCCGGCATGGTCATGCACCGGGGGGAACCCCTGCTGCTTGCAGAAAATACCAGCAAGGAACTTTCAGGGGCAGCGGCAGCGATCAGGAAGAACAATGCCGTCGGTCAGGTGGCGCTCGGCAGCCGGAACTATTACTCCTACCGTATCCGCTTCGAACCCTGGGAATGGGATATTATCATATTCAAAGACGCTGCTGATTACGCGGCGCTGCTGCGCAGTGTAAATATCGCTTACGGCGTCACCGGCTTTATCCTGAGCGCCGTAACCCTGCTCTTCATCTACTCTCTCCGAAGGAACATCCGCGTACCGCTCAGCAATATCCTCGAACCGATCAGCCGGGGAGAGATCCCTGACTATAAAGGCATTACTGAGTTCGAGGATCTGAGCAGCAGAATCCGAAATGCGATGGAACTGCGCGACCGGGAAGCACGCATGCTGAACAATATATATCATCTCGCAGCAGTGAAACGGGGCAGCGATTACTTTGAAGAAGTCGTCATGACCATATCACGTCTCTTCTCCCTCCATGCGTATCTTTCGAAGATCGACCCGGACGGCGAAACAGAGCACGTGGTTTCCCTCTGCATGAACGGTGCTGTCCGCAAGTCATTCGATATCAGCCTCAGGGGTACGCCGGACGAAAGAGTGCTGGACAAAAAACAGATCGTCATCATTGACACAGGCTTGAGGGAGCAGTTTCCGGACGTTCACGCCTTTGCCGAGGCAGAGGCCGATTTTTTCATAGGCTTCGCCATCTTTAACAGCAGGGGCGAGGCTGTCGGCATCCTGGGGGCCTTCGGCGCTCCGCGCGAAATAACCGAATCAGACATCAAGGTCCTCCAGACCATAGGACAGATCGTGGCGGCCGAGTTCGAACGCAGTGATGAGGAAAAAGAAAAAGAGGCGATCAGGGAGCAGCTCTTTCAGGCCCATAAAATGGAAGCTATCGGCACCCTTGCGGGCGGCATAGCACACGATTTCAACAATATGCTCCAGGGTATTCTGGGGCACGCATCTTTGCTGAAGGCACAGCTCAGGCCGGGCACATCCCTGTATGAATCGGCGGACACGATCGAGCATATCTCGGACCGCGCTGCAGAGCTGACCAGGCAGCTTCTCGGGTTTGCGAGAAAAGGAAAATACGTTATAGAGCCGATTGCGGTCAATGACGTCATTGCCGCGGTCCTGAAGATCATCTCAAAGACCTTTGACCGGAACATAGCGATCGAATCGGATCTCGGCACGGAAGATATGACCATAGAGGGCGACAGAAGCCAGATCGAACAGGTGATATTGAACCTCTGCCTGAATGCGAGGGACGCCATGTCCGGCGGCGGCAGACTTCTCATCAGGACATCCGTTCAGGACAATGCCCCTGATCCCGCAGCGCCTGCAGCAACGCCTCTTCGCCAGGTGGTCATCACGATATCCGACACCGGAGCAGGCATCCCCGACACGGTAAAAGAACGCATATTCGAGCCCTTTTTCACAACCAAGGAACTGGGCAAAGGGACCGGTATGGGCCTTGCCATGGTGTATGGTGTCGTAAAGAATCATAACGGTCAGATAAGCGTTGAGACGTCGCCGGGAAGCGGTACAACGTTCACCGTTGCGTTCCCTGCGGTCAGACCGGCAGTCCGCATTGAACCTGCATCAAGGTCAGATCCGGCACCGGGCAAGGGGACGATCCTTGTTGTTGACGATGAAGAATACATACGGGACATATTGCGGACCATGCTGGAGAAACTGGGGTACCGCGTGATCCAGGCCGCAGACGGCAAAGAAGCGCTGCAGATCTATGCAGAACAGTGCGGTGCAATCGACCTTGTGATCCTGGACCTCATTATGCCGGTCATGAGCGGAAAAGACACCCTTGACCATATCAGGCAGATCAACGGCAAGGCAAGGATACTCATAGCCTCGGGCCATACTACTGCCGGGGAAGCAGGCTTTCCGCTTCAGCAGGGTCTGCTCGGCTTCATACAGAAACCGTTCAGCATGCACAGCATCGCTGACAAGGTCCAGTCCATGCTTTCAGCCTGAACCGGCCCTGCACGGGTCGATGTCTGTGTTGCATTGAATTTTCCTGAGAAATACCGTTTAATACAAAAAATATACGCAAGGACAATAACACCATGAACCACCGTTTTCGCATAACAAAAGATCATACCAGGATCACGCCGAAGTCCACGATCCAGAAAGCGATAGACTTTATACGGGAGACAGATCTCGAGCCGCCCTTCCTTCTCATGGACAAGGCAAAGGTGCGTCAGAAGGTCCATGCAATCGGCAAGAATATCAGGAATGCCGAGGTCTATTATGCGGTCAAGGCAAACCCGGACATCGAGGTGCTGAAGCTTATCAACAGCCTCGGTATCGGTTTTGAGATAGCCTCAGAGGGCGAGATGAGCGTACTCGAATCGATCGGGGTAACCAGTGACCGGATGATCACGAGCAACCCTATCAAGACCTTTCGTTTTCTCAGGATGGCAGCTGAATCAGGCGTTGACTATTTCTCCTATGACTCCGCAGCAGAAGTAGACAAGATGCGCGAATACACCCCGGGTGCACATGTCTATGTGAGACTGACCGTGCCGAATGAAGGCAGTGAGTGGCCGCTCAGCAAAAAATTCGGCGTTGAGGTCGACGAGGCGGAAGAACTCCTCCTGCTTGCAAAGAAGAAGGGGCTCAACCCGGTCGGCATAACCTTTCACGTAGGTTCCCAGTGTACGAACATGTATAACTGGAACTCTGCGCTTGACAAGGCAAAGGACCTCTGGGACAGGGCTGACAGGGCAGGCATAAAGCTTTCCCTTCTGAACATCGGCGGCGGTTACCCGATCCGGTACACCAAGGATGTGGTCGGCATCCCGGCGATCGAGAAGAACATCAACAGGGCCATCTACCAGAAATTCCCGAAAAAGACGCGCATTTTTATCGAACCTGGACGGTCAGTGGTCGCCGATGCCGGCATATTCGTATCTAAGGTGAGCGGCAAGACCAGCCGGGGAGATGAAAAATGGCTTTCCATTGACGTCGGCGTTTTCAACGGCCTCATGGAGAGCATCGGTGGCATCAAATACAGCTACGTTGTTGAGGGGTCCAGGGAGATCAAGAAATGGACCCTTGCCGGCCCAAGCTGCGACAGCTTTGACGTGATAGAAAAGAACATCCTTCTGCCGGAGCCGGCCATAGGCAATTATGTCCTGATCCTTTCGAGCGGTGCCTATACCATCTCGTACGCCTCAGAATTCAACGGCTTTTCTATCCCAAAGACGATACTTATCTGAAGCCCGGGGCTTTAGTGCAAGGAATCAGCCAACGATAAGCCGGCCCGGAATTCGGAAAGAAGAGGCTTTTTAAGGAGTAGCCCTGCAGGCCGCGATCTGTTGACTAACCCATTGAAATATAATGGCATTTCTATTTTTCTTGACACCCATATCCCTTACCTGTTAGATTATTAGCACTCTAACTTGGAGAGTGCTAATGAGTCTGGATGAAAGAAGCGGACAGATCTTGCAGGCTGTTATACAACTGTATATCAGCACGCCCGGACCTGTCGGATCACGGGCAATAACCAAGAAATTTCCTATAGGGCTTTCATCGGCAACCATACGGAACATCATGTCTGACCT
>VEOY01000013.1 GCA_012026685.1 Nitrospirota bacterium | reverse complement strand
GGAGTTCAGTTAAACAGGTAAGGAGGACCATGATGAAAACCATTGTTTCGGCTTTGCTTGTCATCTGCATGACAGGTCTCATCTTCGGGTGTACACCCTATCATGCGCAGGGTGTCGGTACAGGGGCTGCTGTGGGCGGCGTGTCAGGTGCCCTTCTCGACCACAGTAATCCCTGGCGGGGCGGCGTGATCGGAGGCGTAATCGGGGCCATAGTCGGCGCGACCATCGCGTTTATTGCGTCCCGGGGGGGCAGGGAAGCGTACTACCATGACAGACCGGTTGAATATTATACCAATGACCGACGGGGCCGTTATTATGCAGAGCCCTCAGGATATGATGATCGGACAAGATGCAAGAAGATCCATGAACGTGTATGGGAAGACGGGCGGCTCATCAGGGACGATATACGTGAGGTCTGCGAAGGTCAGCGGTACGAACCGGGATACTGAAGCGGGAAATACACGGCAGAAAGGGGGCCGGGGCATTGCCGGTCTCCCTTGTTTTTTGCCCGGAAGCGGCAATAAACTATCTCAATGATTCGGGTGGTCTTGTTTGATTTCGGCGGAGTAATAGCAGAGGAGGGCTTTTATCAGGGCCTCCGTGCCATTGCTGAAGACAGCGGCCTCGCGCCTGACAGCTTCTTCAGGACCGCTGAGGAACTGATACACCGGACAGGTTATGTGACCGGAAGGGCGACCGAGGCTGAATACTGGGCAGCAGTAAGAAGAGAGTCAGGAATAGGGCGAACGGACGCGTATATGAGGGAGCAGATCATTTCACGGTTTGTACTGCGCCCCGGGATGCTTGCGCATGCCGACAGGCTGAGAGCCGCAGGCAGAAATGTCAGTATACTCAGCGACCAGACGGACTGGCTGGCTGAGATCGACCGGAGAACGCCGTTTTCCGACCGCTTTGACCGGGTCTATAATTCCTACCACCTGCACAAGAGCAAGCGGGACGCTACGGTATTTACCGATGTCTGTCATGACATGGCTGTTGATGCCGGTGACGTGCTGTTCGTAGACGATAATATCCGGAATGTCACGCGTGCTGCAGGAGCGGGTCTGCTGACCATTCATTTCATGGATATGGGGCAGTTCCCGTCAGCGCTGAAGAACTTCGGCTTGTAGCACATCAGAGCCGTGAGCGGAAGAGGGCATAGAAGAATTCCCGCACTTTTTCGTGAAACGGCCGCTTCATCCACTGTTCAATCGTTATCTTTTCTGCGCGGGACATGTCATCAAGGAACACCTCGGTCATTTGCTCGCCAAACCCCCTGTCCATGATCCCCACATTGCCTTCATCATTCCTTCTCATGGACTGGAAATCGAGATTCGCGGAACCTATGACAGACCAGGTGGAATCGAACACCGCCGTCTTGGCGTGGAGGATGACCCCGTTATAGGTATATATTTCAATGCCTGCCCTGAGCAGCCGGCTGTAGAACGCCCTGCCGGCAAAATAGACGGACGAGACATCCGAAACGCCCGGCAGGAGGAGCTTCACATCGATATTCCGCGCAGCAGCGCGCTCGAGGATGTACAACAGTCTCATGCTCGGGATGAAATATGCCGTGGTGAGGTAGATGCTCTTCTGGGCGTTGTTGATGCTGTAATGGAGCAGCCGGCGCATCCTCCTTCTGCTTCGGGCAGAACTTGCGAAGATCGGCAGCACCGGAACGCCGTATGTCTGCGGTTCCGCTTCTCTGAGCGGCATGACCGGACTGTCGCTCCATACAGTCCAGCTTTTCCGGAACTCTTCAACAAGGCGCGTGACGATCGGGCCTTCCAGGAAAATGCCGGTATCCCTCCAGGCCCGGGCGGCCTTCACGCGATGATAGCCGCGGTATTCGTTGGCGATGTTGAGGCCGCCGGTAAAGGCTTTGACGCCATCGATTATGATCAGTTTCCTGTGGTCACGATGCATGTAGTGGAAGGGGGTCGTCCATTTGAACGGGTGGGATGCTGCGATCTGCACGCCGCAGTCTTTCAGCTCCTGCCAGAATATTCCCGGGGTAAAGAGCGAGCCGAAGTGGTCGTACAGGATATAGATAGAAACCCCCTCGCCGGCCTTGGTCCTCAGGATATTGGCCAGTTCCGTGCCGGTCTCATCATTGCGGAAGATGTAGAACTGGAGATAGATCGTCTGTCGGGCATCCCGGACAGCGGCGAAGATGCTCTGGAAAGATTCGGGGTCCTTCCAGACGAGGGTCACACGATTCCCGACCGTGAAAGGCTTTCCGGCTATTTTCTGGATGCCTTTTTTCGAGAGAGGTCCGGCCCGTTTTTTCCTTTTCATACATACACTTTGCCTTAATGCATCGTTGGTGTCAATTGCGGGATGAAGTTATTTTAACGGGCGTTTTGTGGATAAAAGGGAGGGGTATTGGGTAGAATAGAGCGTAAGATATTATCAGAGGAACGGATTCATCGTTTATTCATGCATATTTCGATAAAGAACATCAGTGAAGCAGACTGCAGTTGTGATGTCCTGATCCTGCTTTTTTCCGAAGATGGCCCTCATCCGTACGGCAGGGCCGGAGCTGCGATCGCGAAGCTGATCTCCCGTGTCTGGAAGAAGGATTTCCACGGCAAGGACCAGGAAGTTCTGCTCATGCACGCTCCTGACGGGATCAGGCCCGAGCGGCTTCTGTTCGTCGGGCTTGGTAAAAAGGACGATCTGTCACGGGAACGGGTCCGGAGGTCCGGAGGAAGGGCACTTACCTATCTCCGAGATCTCGGCATACGAAAACCTGCTCTGTCGACAAAATTCCTTTCAGCGCGCAGGCAATCACCTGCGGATTTCGCCGAAGGAGCGCTGCTTGGTCTCTACCAGTTCGATGCCTACCGTTCTGAAAAACCGGATAAGAAGATAGCTGGACTGACCATGCTCTGTAGTCCCTCCGCGGACCTGAACCGGCGCATCCGGTACGTGCAGACCGTTGCTGCCGCGTCTGCATTTGCCAAGGACCTGATCAACACCCCGGCGAACGATATGACCCCTTCTGATATGGCCAGGGTCGCTCTGTCGCTCAGGGGTAAGGGCGTGTCCGTGAAGGTGCTCGGAAGGAAGGATCTCGAAAAGCTCGGCATGGGAGCATATCTCGCCGTGTCGTCCGGATCGAAGGAACCGCCGAGATTCATCGTTCTGGAATACCGCGGCGACAGAAAGGCCCCTGTTGTCCTTGTCGGAAAGTCGATAACGTTTGACAGCGGCGGGATCTCGCTGAAGCCCTCTGAGGGCATGGAGAAAATGAAATATGACATGGCCGGAGGCGCTGCGGTCATGGGCGTCATGAAGGCCGCCGCTGAGCTGAAACTGCCCATTCATCTGGTCGGGTTGTTGCCGGCCACCGAAAATCTCCCCGGCGGAGCAGCGGTCAAGCCCGGAGACGTGGTCCGATCGTTCAGCGGAAAGACGATCGAGATCGTCAATACCGATGCAGAGGGAAGGTTGGCCCTTGCGGACGCTCTCGGCTATGCGGGCAGGTTCAAGCCCCGCGCGGTCGTCGATATCGCAACCCTCACCGGAGCATGCGCAATAGCGCTGGGCGGCGAGGCGGTCGCCATGATGGGAAATGACGGTCAGCTGCTGGATGCATTCAAAAAATCCGGGGACGATACCTACGAACGCGTGTGCGAGATGCCGCTTTATGAGGAGTATAAAGAGTATCTGAAGAGCGATATCGCTGACATCAAGAATGTCGGCGGAAGAATAGGGTCGCTTATGGCTTCGGCATATTTTTTGCTTGAATTTGCAGGGCAGGCCCCCTGGGTACATCTGGACATTGCCGGTACTGCCTGGGTCGAAAAGGACCGCCCGTACATTCCGAAAGGAGCGTCAGCCATCGGCCTGAGGCTCATCCTGAACGTGATAGAAAGGCTCATATGAGAATATCGAAATTAATCCTTGTCATATCATTTCTGCTGGTCCCTGCTGCCGCTTTTGCCTGGGGGCCGTTGACCCACATCTATCTCGGGAACGAACTTTTTTCTCTCGGGGCGCTTCTGCCTGCAGGGGTCCTGGAGATCCTCAGAAGATACCGGAAGGACTTCCTGTATGGCAATATCATGGCAGACATCATCATCGGCAAGAAATACCTCCCGGATGAAAAATGCTCGCACAGCTGGGAAGTCGGGTTCGATCTCCTGAAGGCGGCCAGAACAGCGCAGCAGAAGGCCTTTGTGTACGGATATCTCAGTCACCTTGCGGCGGACACGGTCGCGCATAACTCCTATACCGTGGACAGGAAGAACTTCGGTCACACGCTCCTCGAAATGAAGGCCGACAGTATTATTGACAAAAAGTACTGGTTTCAGGCGATGTCGATCGACAGGAAAACGCAGATGCGGAACGATCTCTTCCTTGAGAATTCGCTCGAGCGCTTTCTCTTCTCGTTTAAGACGAACAAACGTATTTTCAAGGGCATGGTCTTCTTTTCCGGCATCAATCAGGAAAGGCTCGGGGATTTTATCGACCGCAGAATGACCACGTCTCTGCCCGGACGCGATTCCATAGAGGTCCTGCATCAGGAGTCGCTCGACAAGATGATAGATCTGCTCCAGAACTTCGAAAGCTCTGAGGTTCTCACTGCCAGTCCGAGCGGTTCAGTGTACAAAGGAAGGTTTGCGCGGGTTTTTCTCCAGGTCCAGGAGGAATTGGGAAACCGGCGCTTTCTCGGCCTTCCGTAGCGCGGACCTCTGTCTCGTTCTATCGCCCTATTGAGTATGTGCTCACCCGTGAGGTGACTGTCGTCGCCGGACGGACGTTTCCGAAGCGTTGAAATGACCGATGGAACACGGGCTGTTTGTTGCGTCCCGCCCTCAGAAATTGATCTCAACCCTGTCAAGGTATATTCCGGATCCATGAGCGGTCGGTCACGTTCTTGCAGCTCGCGCGGCCTCGTTTCGACAGGAGCAGGAATGGTCGATCAATTATCCTGATAAATCAATAAGATAGATAGTCTAAAGTTAGAAATTCACGTTGATAACAAAGTGACCAGGATGCTATTCTTAGCTACATACTGAAGCAGTCAAATTTCAGCCTAAATAAGACAGAAAGGTGGTGATCGTGACGAGGCCTAAGTTATGCAATGCTTAGGGGAGGTAAGGTGCTTTTGCACGAACGTACAAAAAATATAACGGGGAGAAAACATGAAGAAAATATTGTTTATTGTTGTTGCCTTGACACTGGTAGCTGGCGGATACCTCGCGTTTACTGCTGTTGACACACAGACCTCCATTGCGACGGCAGCAAAGAAGACCTACTCCGGCACGGTGTATGTTGCCGGTATGGGCGGACATTTCACGAAGGCGGATGTTGCCATCGACCCCAATAATGCTGACGACCCGATCAAGGTTTCGAATCTTGACAGAATTGTTATAGGCGACAAGAACACCCATCCGACCCATGACGCCAGGATCGATAACGGTGACACGACAATGATGTTCTGGTCGACCTATGTTCTGGACCCGAACAAGAAGCAGCATGTCGGCGTATCCGATCTGAAGACCGGCAAGGTCGTCAAGGATATTGCCATGGACCCTGACAAGAGATCACCGGGTGAAAAGCCGCCTCTGTATTGCGCTTCCGGACAGAGCAAGGCGAACTTCCTGCCGATATTCATGGGCAATGAAGGTTACGTGGACGTGTTCGACAAGAAGACCATGGAGCACAAGAAGAGGATATTCATTGACGGGCTTGGCTATAAGTCAGGCAGTTATGTCTTTGTCCACGGGACGAATTCCAATGACTTCAAGAAGTTCCTCATTACCGTCACCATGAAGGGCGATGACGGCAAGGCAAACGGCAAGGTAGACTTTGTGCTCGTCGACCTCCCGGCAATGGAGAAAGGCGAGTGGAAAGTCCTGGCCAAGGCCACCCATTCCGGCGAACCCGGAAAGACGATCACCTTCAGGCAGTACTTCAGCAAGGACGACAAGTATATCTTCCAGTCGGCAGCTGACAGGTTCTGGCTCCTCGACGGCAAGACCCTTGCCATGGTGGATGAGAAGATGAGCACAGCCGGCCAGAACCATGACGCCATCCCGACGCCTGACGGGAAGTATGCACTTCTTACGCTCAGGACCTCGACCGAGGGCTGTGATCCTGACGGAAAGGCAATACCGGGAAAGACCATAACGGACGGGACGATCCAGCTGTATGACGTAGACGCCAAGAAGATCATCGGCAAGCCGGCATCGACCTGTCTTGCATGCCACAAGGGCATGGGACTGGGCGACAAGAGCGCTGTTCTCTGCGGTATCGACGCGAACTTCAAATAGAGTTTCTTCCTCTCTCTGCTCATTCTTTCTATGCGGCTGATGCCGCATAGAAAGAATGGCAGAAATCCTTTATAATACGGTCTGCCATGAAATCCGAATTTACGTTCTCATCGTTTGCACTGCGCAATGTCAGGAGGAAACCGCTGCGTACGGTGATCCTGATAATTGCGATCGCGCTTCTGGTTTCCGCGCTTGTCTTTTCCCTGTCGTTCGTCAGGAGGGTATCGTCCAGCATCAGACTTGCCTCTGAGCGGCTTGGCGCGGATATTCTCGTGGTTCCGGCGGGTTCCCGCGGTTTTGCCGAGGACGTGCTCCTGGAGAACAAGGCAAAGTCCTTCTACATGGACAAGGCGATCGTCGGGAAACTGAAGGCCATACCGGGCATCGATTCGCTGACCTACCAGACGTATCTGACGACCATGCAGGGTAAGTGCTGTGATGTGCCGGAGACCGTAGTGGTCGCCTTCAATCAGGATACGGATTTTATCGTAAAGCCATGGCTGACCGAAAAGTTCGGCAGAAAACTTCAGAAGGGTGAGGCCCTCGTGGGCAGTGAGTCGGCGTTCAATATACGGGTGGGACTCGTCGAGGTGGACAGCGTGCTGTTCGGGAATATCTTCAAGATGGTAGGCATTCTCGACAAGACCGGCACCGGTCTGGACAACGCGCTTTTCATCGACGACGGGAACCTCGATGATATCATGAGAAAAGGCAAGACCGACCTCAAGCCGGGGCAGATATCCATCGTCTTTGTGAAGGTGAAGAAAGGCCTTGACCCGTACCGGGTTGCCGGACAGATCGAGGACTCCTTTATTGAGGTCGATACCATGGCCAGAAAGGACATCGGCAAGAGTATCATCACGACGCTCCGGGACATCAACTATATCTTTGTCCTGACGATGCTTCTCATCTGTTTTCTCTCAGGCTTTCTCACCTGGGCGATCTTTTCTGCCATCGCCAACGAACGTGCCCGTGAAATAGGCATCATGCGCGCCGTGGGGGCAAAGGAATCCCATATCGTTTCCGTTTTCCTCCTGGAGGTCATTATCATCGGCAGTATCGGCAGCGTCATCGGCATTTTCGGCGGGACGGCGCTCTCGATCGTGCTTGCCAAGACCTTTTCGATCTTGAAGAACCTGCCGCTGCATCTCGGCGTGGGCGAGCGCATCATCATTGCCTGTGTCGGGTTCCTGGTCGGAAATGCGGTCTGTATTGCAGGCGCACTCTCGCCGATCCGGTCAATAAAGAAGATGGAGCCTCTCATGGCCATCAAGAAGGAATAGGACCATGGCGCAGATACACGTTGCCGACCTCAGGAAGGTTTATGCTGTTGGTGATCAGACGATAACGGCAGTCGACCGGGTATCCCTCGTGATAAACAAGGGGGAGTTCGTGTCCATAGTCGGACATTCCGGATCGGGGAAAACGACGCTGCTGTCCATTGTGGGCGGCATCATGAAGCCCAACTCCGGACAGGTGCTCTTTGAGGGAGAGGACATATGCTCCTTTGATGACGACCGTCTGTCAGAGTACCGCAACGAGAAGGTGGGATTCATGTTCCAGTTTGCAAGTCTCCTTCCGATGCTTACCGCTGTGGAGAATGTCATGCTGCCCGGCCTGTTCAGAAAAGCCCGGAACACGGGCGGCCATGCCAGGGCTGCCGAACTGCTCGGTATGGTGGGTATCGGTGACAGATGTGATGCCTATCCTTCTCAGCTTTCCGGCGGACAGCAGCGCCGCGTCGCTATCGCACGTGCCCTCATGTATGATCCCCGCGTTATCCTTGCCGATGAGCCGACCGGAGATCTCGACGAGGAGACGGAGAATGATATCATGCAGCTCTTCAGGAGGCTGAACAGCGAACGGGAGATAACCTTCATTTTCATCACGCACA
This sequence comes from Nitrospirota bacterium, assembly GCA_012026685.1. GTDB lineage: Bacteria > Nitrospirota > Thermodesulfovibrionia > Thermodesulfovibrionales > UBA6898 > UBA6898. Next base: position 3,689 of record VEOY01000013.1, on the reverse strand, counting down.
ATCTTGACCTTGCGGCAATGGCGCAGCGAAGGCTCAGGATGACCCACGGGATACTCCACGAAGACTGATCAGCGGAACAGCTTGCCGCCTTTTTCGATGACCGAAATATCTACGAGCAGGCTGTTGTTCTCGATCGTGCTCTTAAGAAGGATGGGATCACATCCCCCTTTCGGGTCCCAGGTCTCTTCGGCAAGCCCGAATCTCATGCCGCACTCCTGACAGACAAGGTCAGTACCCTCCTGCCGGTATCCCTTCTTCTGCCTGTAGCACGTGTAGCACGCATCAAAGAAAGACGATACCTTTCCCTTAGCGTCCGTCCTGACAAAGAAATTGATCTGCCTTCCTCCGTGCGTAAACGTGTAGAAATGTGCCTTGCCGTCCTTCACCTCGTCCAGCGGGATGACGATCCTGTTGTTGTGGACCGAGGCCTGCTGGTACTGCGCAAGTTTCTTGCCGCAGCCGAGGAGAAGGATAAGGCCGCAGAGCGCGAACAGGCAGGCTATATACCGTATTTTGAGGCGAGGTTCACTGCGCATGGGAACGCAGGAGATGATCCATGGTTATCTGGGGGAACGTCAGGATCTCTTTTCCCTTATGGTCCTTCATGAACTCCCGGGCCTTTTCTTCCGATGCAACCGGGATAAGCTCGTCACCCATGGGACCCAGAACATTGCTTCCGGCCACGTAGAACATCTTTTTTGCATCCATAAGCTTCGCGGAATAATATTCGGTCACATAGACAGCGGTAATATCAGAAGGCTTTTTCGCTGCTGCGTATTTGCCAGGCTGCAGGTAGTACTTGAACATGTCCTTTGGCCCGTCGAACGCGGCATAGCTGCCGTCGGAAAAGACGATCTGGGCTATCCATGTCCTGTACTTGGCGACGAACATGCCGCATACCGCGCAGCGATCATCTTTTTTCACCTCTGCAGGCCTGAGGTCACCGGCGGGTGCTGCTGCGGCAACGAGCGTAAAGGTCAGACAGCATACGAGAGACAGGACAACGTTATGGCTGGAATTCATAGGTTCCTCCGGTAACCGTTTGCAATAGTATAACGCGGCGCGGGGTTCAGATGAAACGTCCGTCAGCCATGTGGAGCACACGATGGCAGCGGTCTGCGAGGCTGGTATTATGGGTAACGATCACGAACGTGATCCCTTTTCTGCTGTTCAGGGAGAGCAGGAGCTCGAAGAGACTGTTACCCGTGGCCGTGTCAAGGTTGCCGGTAGGTTCGTCGGCGAGCACAAGACCGGCATCCTGCATCAGTGCCCGCGCAACGGCGACCCGCTGCTGTTCACCACCCGAAAGTTCCCCCGGCCTGTGCAGCAGCCGGGAAGATAGACCAAGCTCACTGAGCAGTTCACCGGCCTTCTGGCTGGCCGACGCATGAGACTGGCCGCTGATCAGACCCGGCAGCATGACGTTTTCCCGTGCGTTGAATTCCGGCAGCAGGTGGTGGAACTGGAATACGAAACCGACGCTTCGGTTCCGAAACCGGGCGCGTGCCATGTCATCCATGGAAAACATATCTGTGCCCCTGAACAGCACCTTGCCCGAAGAAGGCCTGTCGAGCGCGCCGAGGATATGCATGAGCGTGCTCTTCCCCGCTCCCGAAGCGCCGGTGATGGCCACCATCTCGCCCTCGTGGAATGCGAGGTCGATCCCTTTCAGAACTTCCAGTTCGCCGGCCTCGGTGCGGAACGATTTGCTGAGGCCGATCGCTTCTATGATCTTATTCATAACGCAGCGGCTCCACAGGGTTGAGTTTCGCCGCCTGCCATGCAGGGTAGAGCGTTGCCAGGAAACTGATGATGATCGCAGAGAGCGACACGGTGATAAAATCGAAGGCGCTCATCTTTACCGGGAGATGGCTCAGATAATAGACATCTGCAGGCAGCCGGATGATCTGATACCTGTTCAGGATAAAACCGAGCGCATATCCGCCGATGATGCCGATACCGGTCCCGATGAATCCGATGAAAAGGCCCTGAAGCATGAAAATGGCCATGATGCTGTTGTTCGTTGCGCCGATGGCCTTGAGGATGGCTATCTCGCGGCTCTTTTCGATCACGTTCATGATGAGATTGCTGATGATATTGAAGGAGGCCACCAGGACGATCAGTACCAGTATCACGAACATGGCGAACTTCTCCAGTTTCAGCGCAGAGAAGAGGTTTTTGTTCATCTGCATCCAGTCGAGGACCATATACCTGAAACCGAGGGTTTCCTGCAGCTGCTTCTTCACCTCAGGCGCCCGGTAAATGTCCTTCAGCCTCACTTCAATACCGGAAATGCCGTCTGTCATGCCGAAGAATTCCTGCGCCGGCTTCATGGCGGTCAGCACGAGATTTGAGTCGTATTCGAACATGCCGATCTCGAAAATGCCGACCACCCGGAACTGCTTGACCTTCGGGAGCATGCCCATGGGGCCTATCTCGCCGATGGGGGACACGACATTGACTTTGTCATTGAGCAGCACGCCGAGGGTCGCGGCAAGCTCCTTGCCGAGAATGATGCCGGGCAGGTCAGCGTCCCCGCTCAGCTTGCTGACATCCCCCTCCTTGATATGCGCGAGGATATCGGTCGTCTTCGCCTCTATCCCGGGGTCGATGCCACGGATGAAGACCCCGTGCGCCCTGTTGCCGGAAGAGACCATCACCTGTCCGATGACAAAGGGCGCCTGCGCTGTGATCTCAGGGTTCTTCCTGATCTGGGCCGACACCTGTTCGTAATCGGTGATGGAGCCCTTCATCTCCCGGATGATGATATGGGCATTTGCCCCGAGGATCTTTTTCTGGAGGTCCAGATGAAAACCGGACATGACCGACAGGACGACAAGGAGCGCCATGACTCCCACGGCAACGCCGCCGATCGAGATGGCGGTATTGACAGACACCCCTTTATGTTTTTTCTTCGACTTCAGGTACCTGATGGCGATGAAGAGCTGATATGGAAGTTTCATGCGAGCGCGCGACGGTGCGTCATTGCGGCTGTTCAGGTTTAAGCTGGGGGAAGAGGATGACGTCTCGTATGGACGCTGAATTCGTCAGGAGCATGACGAGCCTGTCGATGCCGATGCCTTCACCCGCAGCAGGGGGCATGCCGTATTCGAGAGCCCGGATGAAGTCCTCGTCCATCTCATGCGCTTCATCGTCCCCGGCCTTCTTCGCTTCGACCTGTGAGACGAACCGTTCCCTCTGGTCAAAGGGGTCGTTCAGTTCGGAAAAGGCATTCGCGATCTCCCTGGCGCAGATGAAGAGTTCGAACCGCTCGACGAGAGCGGGATTCTCCGGCTTCCTCTTAGCAAGGGGCGAAAGCTCCACAGGATGATCGAAGATAAAGGTGGGCTGCACCAGTCCCGGCTCTACCGTTTCCTTGAATATCTCGTCGAGTATCTTGCCGAGAGAAGAACCGTCGGGGATATCCATTTTCTTTGCCCGCGCCCACTGCTTCGCCTTTTCCGCGTCAGTGAATATCTCTGCAGGAACGCCGCTCTTTTCGAGGGCTTCGAGCATGGGCACCCGCGGCCACGGAGGCGTGAGGTCCACGGTATCTTCTCCATACGGCATCTTGAGCGTTCCGATTGCTCTCATGGCTACCTCGGCAAACAGCTCCTCGGTGAGGGTCATCAGGAAATTATAGTCCTTGTAGGCAATATAGAATTCGAGCATGGAAAACTCGGGGTTAT
>VEOY01000122.1 GCA_012026685.1 Nitrospirota bacterium | reverse complement strand
TGTCGGTGGCGGAGCTGGTCTCCACCGCCTGGGCCTCGGCCTCCACCTTCCGCGGCTCGGACAACCGCGGCGGCGCCAACGGCGCTCGCATTCGCCTGGCACCGCAAAAGGACTGGGAAGTCAACCAGCCGGCGCAACTGGACAGGGTGCTGGGCGTGCTGGAAACCATCCGGCAGGCTTTCAACAGCACCCAGACGGGCGGTAAGAAAGTCTCCATGGCGGACCTCATCGTGCTGGCCGGATGCGCGGCGGTTGAAGCGGCGGCCAAGGCTGCCGGTTACGCGGTGGAGGTGCCCTTCACCCCGGGCCGCGTTGACGCCTCGCAGAACCAGACCCACGTGAAATCGTTCGCCGTGCTGGAGCCCGAGGCCGACGGGTTCCGCAACTACCAGAAGAAGGCATTTACCGTGTCGGCCGAGGAAATGCTGGTGGACAAGGCGCAACTCCTGACCCTGAGCGCGCCCGAGATGACCGTGCTCGTCGGCGGCCTGCGGGTGGTGGGCGCCAACGTAGGCCAGTCGCAGCATGGCGTGTTCACGAAACGGCCCGGGACGCTGACCAACGACTTCTTCGTCAACCTGCTCGATATGGACACCGTGTGGAAGCCCACGTCCGATGCCAGGGACGCGTTCGGAGGGAGCGATCGAAAGACAGGTAACCCCAAGTGGACAGCCACGCGCGCGGAGCTGGTTTTCGGCTCCAACTCGCAGCTGCGCGCCCTGGCCGAGGTCTATGCGCAGGACGATGCGAGGGAAAAGTTCGTGCGTGACTTCGTCGCAGCCTGGAACAAGGTTATGAACCTGGACCGCTTCGACCTTATCTGATCGTGGCATAAATGTCTTCATGGCGCGCTTACGGGATGAAGGCCCGAACGGTGCCCCGAGAAGGGATTGAATGAGTCGACAATATATTTGAAACATCAGCATGATAACAGTCCTTTTACCAGAGAGCTGTCACAGAAACTCCGGGCCGGTTGTTCCGGGACGGGAATATACACCAAAGGAGAAGACATGATGGTAAAAACTATTCTTGGCTTAGCATGCATTCTGTTGTTTTCCGGTCTTGTCTTTGCCGAGGATGTAGTTGTCAAGGTCAACCTGGTAAGCGAAGAGGGGATTGGGAAGGAAATCGGCACAATCACAGCTTCTGACAGCGAATACGGGCTTATCCTAACGCCGCAGTTGAGCGATCTGGCACCTGGTCTGCACGGGTTCCATGTGCATGACAACCCGGATTGCTCCCATGCCATGAAGGATGGCAAAGCAGTTCCTGCTCTTGCAGCCGGCGGTCATTACGACCCTGCCAAGACGGGCAAGCATGAAGGGCCTTACGGCAATGGCCATCTCGGTGACCTGCCTGCGCTCCATGTGGCTTCAGATGGGAAGGCATTCCTGCCGGTTCTGGCCCCTCGCCTGAAAGTGGCTGACATCAAGGGAAGATCCCTGATGATGCACGCCGGAAGCGACAATTATGCCGACACCCCGGCACCGCTCGGCGGTGGCGGCGCCAGGGCAGCCTGCGGCGTGGTGAAGTAAGAACATTTCAGTTAGAATCTGTCCATATGACAAAAGTCATATTATCCGGTTCTTCCCTGGTGTAATATTACTCATACAACAGTGAAACATCACCAAGGAGGATACAATATGTCAACGAGTGAAAAGAAGGCCATAACAAAAGATTCTCTTATCGGGGATGTGATCAGGGATGTCCCCGGAGCAAAGGACATTATTCAGAAATATTTTGGTGGCGGCTGTTTTACCTGCCCGGGCATCAACGTCGAGTCTTTGTCATTTGGCGCCATGATGCACAACATCGATCCTGACAAGGTCGTAAAAGAACTCAACGAGCTGGAGGGATAAAAGATGGCGCAGTGTTTTGTATGCAATATTTCTGACACGGAAAGAGTGCTTCTGGCCTGCCTGCATGAAGGAAAGGAAAAATTTGTCTGTGTGCGCTGCCTGCCGGTCCTGATCCACGGCGGTCACTGAGCTGTAAACCGTAACATAATGAATTCGGGAGGCCCTCCGGCGATTGCCGGCGGGCCTTTTTTGTTATGATGTAAGATATGAAACGCAGAATCGGCGTACATGTATCTATTGCCGGAGGCATGGATAAGGGGCTTGAAAGGGCGAAGCATCTGGGCTGTACCACGGTGCAGATGTTCTCACATAACCCCAGGGGGTGGGCGCTCGGAAAGAGGCAGCCGGAAGAAATTGCGCAGTTCAGGGCGTTAAAGCGGGTGTATGATATACATCCTGCCTTTATTCACACCTCGTATCTCATAAATCTCGCGTCGGCAAGACCGGATCTGTCAGAAAGATCTATGGCGATGGTCGAAGAGGAATTGTGCATAGCCGATCAGGTCGGTGCTGAATATGTGGTATTGCATACGGGAAGCGCATCAGGAGACGATCCCGCGGTCGCGCGGAAACGCGCTGTCATGGCATTGAAGCGGATTGCGGAAAAGAGCTTCTGGAACGCCGGGCTCCTGCTGGAAAATACAGCGGGTGAGCGCGGAGATATAACCTCGCGGGTCCATGAGCTGGCTGAGATCATGGAGCAGGTTACGCCGGGACTTATCGCCGGCATCTGTATCGATACCTGCCACGCATTTGCTGCAGGGTATGATATCAGCACGGAGGAGGGTGCCGGCGGGCTGGCAGCCGAGATCCGGAGATACTGCGGCAGGAATATGCTCAAGCTGGTCCATCTCAATGACTCAAAAAAACCTGCGGGCGCAGGTGTAGACAGGCATGAACATATCGGCAAGGGGGCCATCGGGGATAAGAGCTTCAGAAGATTTGTCAATCTCCCGTTCTTTACCGGTATTCCCCTGGTGCTTGAGACACCGAAAATTTCTGACGATGATGACAGAAGAAATCTCGAGACTGTCAGGGGATATTTCAAAAAGGCTGAAATTTAGTTGCTAAACTTATTGACAATGCGCTATATTACTAATTATTCGTTTGAGGAGGATGTATGGCAACGACAAAACTGGATCTGAAGGGAATGAGCTGCCCCATGCCGATCATGAAGATGGCGGCAGCGGTAAAAAAAGGTACGTCAGGAGATGTTTTTGAGGCGGTTTGCGATGATGCAGGGTTTGAGCCCGATGTTCTTGCCTGGTGCAAGGAGACCGGCAACAAGCTCGACAACCTGACCAAGTCCGGCAAGGATATAACGGTAGTAATCACAAAAAAATAGCGGAGGACCTATGAGCGCTGATGCTGTCCAGGAAAAGATAAAAGAGCTTGAGGAGCGTTTGGCAAAGGTGGAGGGCAACAGGTCGAACATGACCATGGTGCTTTTCAGCGGTGATTTTGACAAGGCAATGGCTGCCTTCATCATCGCTAACGGTGCGCTTGCCATGGGCAAGGAGGTTACCATATTCGTAACCTTCTGGGGGCTCGATGTCCTGAAGAAGCCGACCATGACCGGCGCAGGCAAGAACGTTCTCGAAAAAATGGTTACCATGATGAGGCCGAAGGGTCCTTCGAAGCTGCCCACATCAAAGATGAACTTTGCGGGGATCGGACCGAAGCTCTTCCATTACATGATGGGAAAGAAGAATGTCACGTCTCTCCAGAATCTCGTGGACACTGCAGTTGAGTTCGGTGTCAGGATCGTCGCCTGCCAGATGTCCATGGACGTCATGGGGATCAGGAAGGAAGACCTGATGGACGGCATCGAGTTCGGCGGGGTGGCTGCGTTTCTGGGCAGTGCATTCGACTCCAATACGACGCTCTTCATATAGCTTCTGTTTGTCAGGAGGTCTGGCGTGACCCGTATGATATATGTCCTGACGCATGACCCCAAAGACAGGCTTGAACTTGTTTCGAGTGCTGTTGCTCAGGCTGTTGTTGCCCTGTCATTCGGATACGAAGCGGAGATATTTCTTCTTGACAGGGCAGTGAAGTCTGCGGTGACCGGATACATTGATGGCATGAAGGCCGAGAGTTTTGCATCTCTTCAGGAACTCTTTGGCATGTTTTCAGAAATGGACGGCAAATTGTATGTCTGCGCGCCATCCGCACATTCATCTCACATTCAGCAAGAACATTGCATCTCCGGGATAACGGGTTTTGTCGATGCAGGCATGCTCGTTACTCATGCCAAAGATTCCGTAGTATTTACCTACTGACCTCTGCCTTTCCTGGTTTTCCTGCCTGTAGTGGTCGAGAAGAAAAGACCGCAACATATAGTAATGACATATATCCATGCCCTTTCATCATTTTTATGCAACGAAACCACCCTTTATAACAATGATCGTTCTTTATTCTATCTGTCTCATATCATAATAGTAATATCTCGTTCCATGCATGAAGATGATCGTTGTTAAGGATGGAAGTACTGTTCATGAATAATGTCATGGTCGTTCTTGAAATCATATAATCTGTATTTAATTATAATTTTTTTGTTGACAAGTGCAAATCTCTTGTTGTATAAATATACACAAGCGATGACTAAACAGGCACGTGATACACTAAAAAGTCTTTTCTCATCGGCGATACGCGCTGATGTGCTGGCACTCCTTCTTAACAATGCTGACGAAAGGTTCTACGTCAGAGAGATATCAACCCTTCTGAGAAAAAATCCGTCCGGAGTCAAGAGAGAACTCGACAATCTCGAAAAGATGGGCATTCTCACCAGCAAGAAAGTAGCAAACCTCAAGTATTTCCAGGCTGATAAGAAATCCCCCTTCTTCACGGAACTTAAGAGCATAATCGCGAAATCCCTCGGTGCCACCGGCGCTCTGAAAGCCATGCTGAAAACAACAAACGTTAAGACCGCTTTCATCTTCGGTCCCTATGTTGAAAGCGAAGAAGCTGATACGGTCGATGTTTTCATTGTAGGGCCAGCATCCCTACCGCTCGAGGGCATTAAGGACATTGAAGAGCGGTTCAGCAAGAAGATCAGCGTAAAGCTGATGGACGAGACGGAGTTCAAGACCAAGAGGGAAAATAATGACGCAGATCTCGAAAAGCTCCTCGCAGGTGACAAGATCATCCTGATGGGAAAGCTTTAATCTAATCTCCCCGTTTTGCGGGGACAGAAAGGTGGTGAAGAACATGGCAGTTAAGAAGGCAGCAGCAAAGAAGCCGGCAGCAAAGAAGGCAGCTCCGAAGAAGAAGGCAGCTCCGAAGAAAAAGAAATAAGTAAGGGATACGTGATTGCTTTAGCTGGGGAACGGCAATTCCCCAGCTATTTTTTTGTTATCTTAGCATAACAGCATGCAAATGCGGAAGGATTTTCTTGGCAGTTAGTAACGTGCTGATTTTAAATGGTTATTTGCATTTCATGCACGGAAGATATCTTTTCCTCGGTGATAATATCCCAGATCTCCGGCGATGCCATTATTTTTTTCAGAAACTTGACATTGCTCGAATGCCCTGACTTACTGGCAATGATATGTCCATAGATCGGGAAGCCGATGAGGGAAAAATCTCCTATAGAATCAAGGACTTTATGCCGGACGAATTCGTCCTTGAACCTGAGTCCCGACGTATTCAGAATTCCGTCCTCTCCGAGAATGATCGCATTGTCCAGCGACCCGCCTTTTGCAAGACCGTTGCTTCTGAGATATTCGATGTCTTTCAGGAAACCGAAGGTCCGCGCCGGCGCGATCTCCCTGACAAAATTCTCCTCTGTTATATCTATGCTCATGTGCTGCTCACCGATACCGTGATGATGGAAAAAAATGCTGTATGTCATCTTGCTACCGCTATAGGGAAAAACAGCGATCTTAGCATGACCGTCCTCAAAGACAAAGGGCCTGTTAATCCTCAGGTAAGGTCTTTTCTTGCCCTGTTTTGCGATGCCTGCCTTCAGGATGATGCTGATCAGTCCGGTAGCGCTCCCATCAAGAATGGGCATTTCCGGTCCATTGATCTCAATCGTTATATTGTCGATACCAAGCCCTGCAAGCGCAGCAAGCATATGCTCGACGGTCTTGACCTTCACGCCGTTATGACCGAGCGTCGTGGCAAAGGCAGTGTCTATTACCGAACCGACGTGAGCCTTGATGATAGCCGGTTTATCGATGCGGATAAAGGTGATACCGGCATCGCGGGGGGCAGGCTTTAACGTAACCGTCGAGTGCTTGCCGGTATGGAGACCGATACCCTCGAATGAGACCTCGTTTTTTATTGTCCTTTGTGCACGCATAGTAATCAGAATTATAAACATGCAATTAAAATGCCAATAAAATATTATTTAATATCAAGGGGAAATAACAACACGTGCGGAGAGAATGCGCCCTGAATGTGGAATTTTTGCAACACTATCCGGCTGTTCAGTTGAGCTATTCGTGGCTTCCACCAACAACAATCTCTGGTATTCTTACCGTTGGCATGGCATCGGTTACCGGGACACCCTGAGCATCTTTTCCGCACGTGCCGATCGAAAACCCGAGGTCTGTGCCTACCATGTCTATGGATTTCAGGATCTGCGGACCATTGCCGGTCAGTGTGGCGCCTCTTACCAGGTCCCCCTTCCGGCCATGAGAGATAAGATATCCTTCCTGCACATCGAAGACAAAGTCTCCCGTCACCGTGTTCACCTGTCCTCCGCCCATTTTTACCACCAGCAATCCCTGATCAACTGATCTCACGATCTCTTCGGGGTCGCTGGTCCCTGGTGTTATGAAGGTATTGGTCATGCGGGGAATGGGCCTGTTCTGATAGGATTCGCGTCTGCCGTTGCCTGTCGATTGTTTGCCTTCCTTCATGGCGGTCAGCTTGTCATACATGTAACTCTTCAGAATGCCCTTGTCCACAAGTATGGTCCGTTGCGCAGGAGCGCCCTCATCATCAAAGCGGAACGACCCTCGTTTGCCGGGGAGGGTAGCATCATCTATAACCGTTATAAGATCTGATGCCACTTCTTTTTCGAGCATGCCCGAAAAGACGGACAACCCCTGCTGTGCAAGGTCTGCTTCCAGACCGTGGCCAATTGCCTCATGGATCATCGTACCGCCGGCCTGAGATGAGATGACCGCAGGCATTCTGCCGGCGGGGGCTTTCCTGGCGGTGAGCATCGAGACCGCCCGGTGCGCAGCTTTCATTGAGAGCGCCTCGACCGATTCTTCATCAAGAAGTTCAAAGCCCGCGAAGCCTCCGACCGCCTCGTATCCTGTTTGCACGAGACCGTCCTGAGCTGCGATCACCTGGACGATAAACGATGTATAGATGCGGTTATCCCGGGTGAAAAAGCCGTCTGATGAAGCAGTCTCGACTTTCTGAAGCGAATCGCGGTATATCACCGTGACCTGCCGGACGCGGCTGTCATATGATCGGGCGCTTTTCTCGGCTTCCCTGATACGACGGATCTTTTCCGCAAGAGGGACGTCACCGGGAAAGGTCCGTATCCCGAACTCCTCTGAACATGTCCTGTGTGCAAGCCTCCGGACTTCCCGGTGCGGTCTGCCCGCAGCTATTCGGCTGACCTCGGCAGCAGCCCGGAGCAGCGGGCCGGGAGCAAGATCATTGCTGAAGGAATAGGAGGTCTTGCCGCTATGGAGGACCCTTATGCCAGCTCCCGTTTCATTCCCCGAAACGATCTTTTCAAGCCTGGCGTCCTCGATGACAAGAGAGGTAATGCTTCTTGACTCGGCAAAGACATCCGCATATTCGCCCCCATTGCCGAGGGCCTTACCGAGAATATCGGCGTGGAGGTCGAGGCCGATCATGTTTTCTGTTTTCGATTTTTTCACGCTGAGGTATTATACCATTACCGGAATACGGTAACGGAGGTATGCCATGCCTGACATTGGCGTGATTGCCGGCAGCGGCATCTACAATATACCTGACTTTGAGATCAGGGACTCGGTGAAGGTGAGTACGCCTTTCGGTGAGCCTTCAGATATCTATCGGACAGGACGATTCGCAGGGAAAGAGATCGTATTCCTGCCGCGTCACGGTTCCCTGCATCATATCCCTCCCCACCGGATCAATTATCGGGCGAACCTCTGGGGATTTCGGGAACTCGGTGTCAGCAGGCTGCTTTCCGTTGGTGCAACAGGGGGCATAACCGGAAAGATGACCCCCGGTTCGATCATTGTGCTTGACCAGATCATAGACATGACGAGCGGACGGGAGTCAACATTTTATGATGAGAACGAAGTGGTGCATATAGACTTCACCGAACCCTTCTGCCCTGATCTGAGACGAGAACTCGCTGCTGCCGCAAAAAATGCGGGGATCAGGGTGGTGAAGAAAGGGACGTACATAGCAGTGAATGGCCCGAGGCTTGAGACAGCGGCAGAGATCAGGGCATATGCAAAGCTCGGCGCTGATGTGGTGGGGATGACCGGAATGCCTGAAGCGGTGCTTGCGCGGGAACTTGAGATCTGCTTTGGCGGTCTCGCTGTCGTTACCAATGCCGCCGCGGGGATCTCGGAAGGCAAACTGGCCGCCACAGAGGTTGTCGACGCGATGCAGGCGACGACCGAACGGATCAGGTTGCTGCTGAAGTCGTTCTTTGCCCTTGATCCTGTTCAGCCCGCATGTGCCTGCGGAAGTGCACTGAAGCATGCGAGGATGTAGACTCTTCTGTCCCGGGATACGATGAACCATGCAGACCATATTGATCGTTGAAGACAAGGACTCGATGGCACAGATGCTCAGGGAAACCCTTGAGACCGAAGGCTACCATATCATTATAGCGAGCGACGGGCAGAAGGGCATCCGCTGTATCCGGGACAGTCATCTCGATCTTGTGCTCACTGATCTGAAACTTCCCAAAAAGGACGGCATAGAAGTGCTGAAAGCTGCGAAGGCGGAAAACCCGCTCATGCCGGTCATTATGATGACGGCCTTCGGAACGGTGGAGACCGCGGTCGCTGCAATGAAGGAAGGTGCTGCGGATTTTATCACAAAGCCGTTTGATACCGACCACCTCATCATTCTCATAAGGCGTGCTCTCGAAAACCAGCGACTGCTGACCGAGAACCTTCTTCTCAGGGACGAACTTGGAGGGAAGTTCGGCATGCCGGAGATCATCGGCAGAAGCCGGGCGATCACCGAGGTCGCCCAGAACGTGCAGAAGGTGGCCCCTGCCAGGACAACGGTGCTGCTGCTCGGCGAGAGCGGAACCGGGAAGGAACTCTTTGCCCGTGCGATCCACCATCTGAGCAACAGGAAGGAATATCCGTTTGTCCCGATCAACTGCGCGGCGATCCCGAGGGAACTGCTCGAAACTGAGCTTTTCGGCCATGAAAGAGGCTCGTTCACGGGTGCAGAGACAAGGAAGATAGGCAAGTTCGAACTCGCTGACAAAGGCACGATCTTTCTTGACGAAATCGCAGAAATGGACATGTCCCTCCAGGCGAAGATCCTGAGGGTCATCCAGGAAGGTGAGATCGAAAGGGTGGGCGGAGTCAGGGCGATCTCGATAGATGTGAGACTCGTGGCTGCCAGCAACAAAGACCTTGAGAAAGCGGTCCAGGAGAAGCTTTTCAGGGAGGACCTCTTTTATCGTCTGAATGTTTTCCCAATCGTCATACCACCGCTCCGGGACCGGAGGGATGACATCCCCCTGCTCGTGGATTATTTCATGACAAAATACTGCAGGGAACTGAAGACCTCGGGCAAGACCGTCAGCGCGGAGGCGCTTGAGGCGCTCATGTCCTATCCCTGGAAAGGCAATGTGCGGGAGCTTGAGAACTGCATAGAACGGGCGATCATCCTGTCGGAAACGGATGAGATCGCTGAAGATCACATCGTTCTCAACCGAAGGATGGCAATGGAGGCCGTTCTGCGGAACCTTCCGATGAGCGGTGCCCTCGATGAGGTTACGCGGGAGGCGGTCCGCATAGCCGAGACAGAGCGCATAGGGAAAGCCCTGAAAGAGACGAAGGGAAACAAGAGCCGCGCAGCAGAACTCCTTCAGGTCAGTTACAAGACCCTTCTCACCAAGATCAAGGATTACGGGCTCGAGACGTAATGATCTTTCGTGTGTCATTCTTGACAGTCTGAAGAACTTGCCTTTATTATAAATGATGAGGAAATATCTTGCCTCCGCGCTGCTGTTTCTCGTGCCGGTGGTCCCATTGAATGTGCAGCCTGTTTTCGCTGCCGGTGACACAACGGCACTGAGCGCAGAGGACCAGAACAAAGAGGCGTTCAAGGAGTTTGAAAAGATCCTGGATCTGACAGGTGAGACGGACAGGGCAGCTATTTTGCCTCAGCTTGAGACCGGATATCTGGACATAATCAAACATTATCCCCTGTCTCATCTCGCGCAGGAAAGCTGCTGGAGGCTCATGACGCTCTACCTTGCCGACTTCAATCCTCCGGCATATGCCAAGGCCGAAGGCGTGAGAGCTGAATTCATCCGCAAGTATCCCGATTCGAAGATGCGGGGCCTTATCGACCGCACACTGGCGGAATCTTATCACAAGAATGAGCAGTGGGAGAAACTGCTTGTGTTCTATACACCTTCGGTCAGACAGTCTGTTGAGACAGGCAAGTTCCCCAGGGCCCTGGACATATTCATGTATGCGGAAGCAAAGTTCGGATTAAACGATATTGTTGAGGCAGAAAAAGGCTACAAGATCGTTGTCGCCAACTTTCCGAAATCCAGAGAAGGCCTGTTTGCAGCAAAGCGGCTTGAAGAAATACAGACATTAAAATCGAAGAAACCGTAGCACAGCTCACGTGCATTTTCATAACAAACGAAGGGGGATTTGTGTCCGGACATTCCAAATGGTCTCAAATCAAGCATAAGAAAGCCAACTCTGACGCTAAACGAGGGAAGATATTCACCAAGATCGTAAAAGAGATCGTCACTGCCGCAAAGCTCGGCGGCGGCGACCCGGAAGGCAACCCGAGGCTGAGGACGGCGATCGATAAGGCAAAAGAAGTGAACATGCCTCATGACAATATCAAGAAGGCGATCATGAAAGGCACCGGCGAACTTCCCGGCGTCTCCTACGAAGAGTATCTGTACGAAGGGTATGGCCCCTCAGGCGTAGCGGTCATGGTCGCGGTGATGACGGACAACAAGAACAGGACCGTGCCGGAGATCCGGCATATCATGTCAAAGAACGGTGGCAGCCTCGGGGAGTCCGGATGTGTTTCGTGGATCTTCGAAAAGAAAGGGTATATCCTGGTCAACAAGACGAAGACCTCCGAAGATGTGGTCATGACGGTTGCTCTTGATGCAGGTGCGGAAGACATGAAGAACGACCCGGAGGAAGAGAACTTTGAGATCATAACTGCCCCCGAGGACTTTACCGCAGTGAAAGAGGCGGTTGAGAAGGCGGGCCTGCCGGTCGGGTCTGCGGAGGTCACCATGCTGCCGAAGACCTACGTGGTCCTGGACGAGAAAGCGGCAGAACAGATGGTAAGGCTCGTGGATGCGCTTGAAGACAATGACGACGTCCAGAACGTCTATGCCAATTTCGACATCCCCGATGATGTCGCCGAAAAGATCAACAGGTGACATGCCTGCTGACGAAGCTGTTCGTCGTGGCTGGAGAGGTGCAATAGAGATCGTATGACAGCTGTTTCGATCAGGGTAACGTTCAAGCGAAAATTCATAGCCGGGCTTTTTGTCCTTATTCCCGCGATCATAACGGTCTTTGCCATAGCCTGGTTCTTCAGGCTCGTTGACGGCATCCTTGAGCCGGTCTTTTTCAGGGTCCTCGGCTATCACACGCCCGGTCTGGGATTTGTTTCCGCTATTATCCTGGTCTTTGTCGTCGGTATCATTTCGACGAATGTCTTCGGCAAGAAGATCATTCTATTTTTTGAACGCATATTTCTGAATATACCGGTGTTCAGGAGCTTCTACACCGCGGTGAAACAGCTGGTTGACGCTTTTTCCCCGGAGAGCCAGACCTCGTCTTTCAAAAAGGTCGTGATCATCGAATATCCGCGCAAAGGGGCCTTTGTCTTTGGTTTTCTCACAAAGGAGAGTACCGTGCTGAAAGACCACAGTGGAAAAGAGACCAACCTCAGGGCCGTGTACGTACCGACGAACAATCTGTATCTCGGCGAGATCGTGCTGGTGCCGGAAGGGGACGTCTTTGGCACTGATATACCGGTGGATGAGGGGATAAAGATCATACTCTCCGGAGGAATAGCGGCGCCTCAGCGCATTGGGGAATCTCATTGATGAGAACAGCATGCGTTATCCTGGCCGCGGGCCAGGGAAAGCGAATGCGCTCGACCCTGCCCAAGGTGCTCCATCGGGTCTGCGGTATGCCGATGCTGCAGTGCGTGGTCGATGCGGCGAAGAAGCTTGATCCCGAACGCCTGATCGTTGTCGCCGGCAGGCATGTCGATCTGTTCAGGCGGGAGATCCCTGATCCGGGCATACAGTTCGTTCTTCAGAAAGACCCCAGAGGAACCGGTGATGCGCTGAAGAGCGCACTCACCGCCCTGAAAGGCTTCAGCGGAGAAGTCGTTGTCCTCAACGGAGATACCCCTCTGATATGTCCGGCAACGATAAAAAAATTCCTTAGCATGCATCAGAAAGAAAAGGCGCATGTATCTGTGCTCTCATTTGCTGCGGACGACCCGACCGGCTACGGCAGGATCATGCGGGGAGACAAGCGGAAGTTCGTCGCGATCGTTGAAGAAAAGGACGCTGACAACAGGCTAAGGGCGGTGCGGGAAGTGAACAGTGGTATCTATGCGATGCACAGCAGCGCTCTCTCTCTTGTTGGCCGCATCGCGCTGAACAGGCGCAAGGGAGAATATTACCTGACCGATATCGTCAGCCTGGCCATGAAACGGGGGCTTTCCGCTCATGCCTTTTTGATCGGCCGGGAAGATGAGTTCATGGGCGTGAACACCCGGGAGGAACTCCTCCGGGCATCGGAAGTATTGCGCCAGGCCATTGTCCGCGGGCTGATCGGCCGGGGGGTGGACATTATCGATCCTGCATCGGTCTTCATCCATCCACACGCGTCGGTAGGGAAAGGCACGGTGATCTATCCGAACGTCTTCATCGAGGGCGACACGCGTATCGGGAGGGGAGCGACCATCTTTCCTCACGTGCGGATCTGCGGGTCTGTTATCGGTGACCGCGCTGTTGTCAGGGACTCTACCGTGATCGAGAGTTCGAGGATCATGCCGGGGGCAAGCGTGGGACCTTTTTCCCATATCCGTCCCGGGTCCGAGATCGGCGCAGGTGCGAAGATAGGGAATTTCGTCGAGTTGAAAAAGGCGGTGATCGGCAAAGGCACCAAGGCGTCTCATCTCAGCTATCTCGGCGATACAACGATCGGAAGCGGCGTCAACGTTGGCGCCGGTACCATAACCTGCAACTATGACGGGACGGAAAAGCACCGCACGGTCATTGGTGACGGTGTTTTCATCGGAAGCGATACGCAGCTGGTCGCCCCGGTCAGAATTGGAAAAGGGGCTTACATCGGTGCAGGATCTACCATAACGAAGGACGTTCCGCCCGGGTCTCTTGCCGTCAGCAGGACCGAACAGCGGACCGTGCGGAACTGGGCAATAAAGCGCAAGAGCCGGAAAAAGCAGTGATCGATGAAAGGAGAAAAGGCAGGGGGCAGTGGTTTTCTTTTCGTGCCCTGTCCCTGCTGAACTGAAATATGTGCGGCATAATAGGATATATCGGCGAGAAGAACGCTGTTTCCGTGATCCTTGAAGGGCTCAGAAAACTTGAATACCGCGGATACGACTCTGCGGGAATCGCGTTTCATGCCGACAGCGGCATTGAAGTGGTGAGATGCAAGGGCAAGATCAAGGAGCTCGCTGCCCTCGTTGAAGAAAAACAGCTTGCGAGCACTGCGGGAATCGGACACACACGGTGGGCCACGCACGGCAGACCGTCAGAGGAAAATGCGCATCCCCATCGCTCTGACGGCATTGTCATGGTCCATAACGGGATCATCGAAAACTACCTTTCGCTGAAAAAGGACCTTATCGCAAAGGGATACGTCTTCACTTCTGATACGGACACGGAGGTGCTCTGTCACCTTATCAGGGATCATGCCGAAGGCCGGCCCCTTGAAGATGCCGTAAGGGCCGCGCTGAAAAAGGTCAAAGGCTCGTACGCGATAGCGGTGATCAGCGAGAAGGACCCGAACAAGATCGTCGGCGTACGCAAGGACAGTCCGCTGGTGGTGGGTCTTGGCAACGGAGAGTTCTTCATTGCGTCGGATGTGCCGGCATTCCTGAATTATTCGCGGGACGTGATGTTCCTGAATGATGAGGAGATGGCTGTCATTACGCCTATGGGCGTCCTCGTCACCACGCTTGACGGCGCTATGGTGGCCAAGGAGGTGACATCCATAACCTGGAGCCCTTCCATGGCGGAAAAAGGAGGGTACCGGCACTTCATGCTCAAGGAGATCTTTGAGCAGCCCCGGGCGGTCAGCGATACGATGCGGGGCCGGTTTTCGCTGGAGACCGGTGAGGTGAATGCCGAAGAGTTCGGCATTTCTCGGGAAAGATTACAGGAGATCAGAAAAATATACATCGTCGCATGCGGCACATCCTGGCATGCAGGGATGATCGGCAAATACCTGTTTGAGGAGATCGCGCGGGTGCCGGTCGAAGTGGATATTGCCTCAGAGTTCCGGTACCGTAAACCGCTCATCGGTCCGGACAGCCTCATGATCGTCATTACGCAGTCAGGCGAGACCGCCGACACACTTGCTGCGCAGCGGGAAGCGAAGAAGCTCGGGGCGTGGACGCTCACGATCTGCAATGTTGTCGGGAGCACGTCGGCACGCGAGGCGGATGCGGTGCTCTATACGCACTCGGGACCTGAGATCGGCGTTGCCTCGACAAAGGCCTTTTTGACCCAGGTGACGTCGGTATATCTCCTTGCCATAGCCGCGGGACAGGCACGGGGGATCCTGACCGCAGAATCGTCCCGGGACCTGCTGCAGGAGCTCGTCATGCTTCCCGGCAAGATCGAAAAGACGCTGACCGCGGATGAGCATATCAGGGAGATCGCGCGGAATTACTTCAAGGCCCGCGGGTTCATCTATCTCGGGAGGGGGATCAATTTCCCCATCGCGCTCGAAGGTGCGCTCAAGCTCAAGGAGATTTCATATATCCATGCGGAGGGATATCCTGCAGGAGAGATGAAGCATGGTCCCATAGCCCTGATAGACGAAGAGCTCCCCGTGGTCGTTCTGGCGCCGAGGGACAACCTCTATGAAAAGATCATGTCGAACATACAGGAAGTCAACAGCAGGGGCGGCAAGGTGATAGCGGTGACGAATGAGAGCGACGGGGAGATCTGTGAGATCTCACAGAACTGTATCGTTGTCCCCGATGTCCATGCGTATCTTGCCCCGCTGCTTCTTGCGGTGCCGCTTCAGCTTCTTGCATACCACATCGGTGTACTGCGCGGCTGCGACGTCGACCAGCCGCGGAATCTGGCAAAAAGCGTGACCGTTGAGTAGTGCAAAGAGAGGCATGCGCGCGGCGAAAACTGGATTTGAAATGCCGGTATCTGGTATCCTAATACATCCGGATAAAATCGATGTCTAGCGAGGTTTGCATGCAACATTTGAATCCCCAGCAGAAACAAGCCCTTGAAATCACTGACGGTCCTCTTCTCGTGCTTGCAGGAGCAGGAAGCGGCAAGACGCGTGTCATTACGCACAAGTTTGCCTATCTCGTGAAGGCCAAGAAAACATCGCCGGATTCGGTCCTGACCGTGACTTTTACGAACAAGGCCGCCAACGAGATGAAGGAAAGGATCAGGGGGCTCCTCGGAAAAGAACTTAAATCCTCATGGGTCGGCACGCTTCATGCGCAGTGCAGCCGCATCCTCCGGCGCGACATCGGCGCCCTGGGGTTCGGTCATGACTTTTCCATCTATGACGAGGATGACCGCTGCACGCTCATCCGTCATATCCTGAAGGAGTTCAAGATCTATGAAGCGCTCTACCGCGGCGTATCTTCACGGATAAATCTGCTGAAGGCGTCCCTCATAGGGCCCGAGGATTTCCTCTCTGTCGGCGACGGTTTCGGGTTCGATGAGAAGCTTGCCAAGGTCTATGTGCGGTATCAGGACGAACTGAAGCGGAGCAATGCCCTGGACTTTGACGACCTTATCATGCTTGTGGTAAAGCTCCTCAAGGAAAACCCGAAGGTCCTTGCGAAGTATCAGGAACAGTTCCCGTACGTGCTGGTGGACGAGTTCCAGGACCTCAATTATGCGCAGTACCAGCTGGTGAAACTGCTTGCGCAGAAGAACAGGAATATATGCGCGGTCGGCGACGACGACCAGAGCATCTACAAGTTCAGGGGTGCTGATGTGACACACATCCTGAACTTTGAAAAGGACTTTCCCAAGACCAAGGTCATACGGCTTGAACAGAATTACCGCTCCACCCAGAATATTCTGGATGCGGCACATGCGGTCATTTCCGGGAATATCAACAGGAAACCGAAAAAGCTCTGGACCGACCGCGGCGATGGCGAGATGGTGAACTTCTGCTGGCTTACGTCGGAAGAAGAAGAGGCGAAGCATATTGCCAAGGTCGTCAAGGAGCTGTATCTCAAGGGGGCGTACAAGTACCGGGACATAGGCATACTGTACCGCGTTAACCTGCAGTCGCGGGCGATCGAAGACGCGCTGCGCGAGATGGGACTCCCCTATCATATCATCGGCGGCATCAGTTTTTATCAGAGAAAAGAGATCAAGGACATCATTGCATACATGCGCCTTGTCCTGAACCGGGAGGACAACGTCAGTCTGCGGAGGATCATCAACACCCCTTCGCGCGGGATCGGCGCCGCAACCCTCACCAAGATCGAGAATGAGGCTAAGAAGAAGTCGATCTCCCTGTTCGAATCCATGAAGCTCTGTATTCGCGGCACTGGCATTATCGCATCGACCAAGGAGAAACTGACTTCGTTTGTTGACCTGATCGAAAAGCTTTCGGCCGCAGAATACAAGAATGCGGGGGAACTGCTGAAGAGCATTCTGGACAAGGTCCATTATCTTGAGCAGCTTGATGAAGAGCGGCGTCAGAACGTCAGCGAACTGGCGGCATCCGCGGATGGCCGGGACATGCAGGAGTTCCTCGACAAGGTCTCGCTCATGACGAACATGGACCACGCTTCCGAAGGGAATTATATCTCCCTGATGACCCTGCATAACGCCAAAGGACTTGAGTTCCCCGTCGTGTTTGTGACCGGTATGGAAGAAGGGCTTCTGCCGTACTTCAAGGCGATCGGGAACAACGAGGAGGTGTCGGAAGAGCGGCGCCTCTGCTATGTCGGCATGACACGGGCAAAGGACATCCTGTTCCTTTCCGGGGCCCGGAAGAGGAAGCTGTACGCAAAGCTGCAGGAGCAGGAGCCGTCACGTTTCATGAAGGACCTGCCGAAGAAATCCTGCCGCTGGATAGAAAAAGTGGCTGATCCCCGCTCCATAAAGATCGTCTGTGACGCCACTAAGAAAAAGCAGGACGCAAAAAAGGTCCGCTCTCCGTTTTCCGCAGGCTGCAGGGTAAAGCACCCTGTTTGGGGGATCGGTGTTGTCCGCGACTGCTATGGTGACGGCGAGGACCAGAAGGTGATGGTCAACTTTCCCCAGATCGGGCTGAAGAGGCTTTCCCTCAGACTGGCGAACCTGACAAAGCTGTAGGTCATATGGACATCTCGATCGACCACCTGGCACGCCTTGCGCGTCTGAAGCTCACCGAAGACGAAAAACCCCTTTACGGAGAGCAGCTTGAGGGAATTCTGCATTATATGGAAACACTCAACGGGCTCGATACCACCGGTATCGAACCCACGTCTCATGTGATCTCTCTCAGCAATGTCATGCGGGATGATACAGCGAGCCCCTCGCTCAGTCGCGAGGAAGCTCTCCGGAACGCCCCTGACAGGACGGACGCTTTCTACCGCGTCCCGAAAATCATTGAATAGGAAGATAATGTTCAGGGGCCAGGCTTCGTTTGATCATCTTCATGTTTCACCCTGCACGGGGGTGTCATGCTGAGGTGCATGCTCAGGACCAAGATCCATATGGCTACGGTCACCGAGTCGAACCTCGCCTATGAGGGCAGCATTACGATCGACGAATCGCTGCTGAAGAAGGCCGGTATAATCCCGTATGAACAGGTGATGATCAGCAATATGAACAACGGCGAGCGGTTCGAGACCTATGTCATACCCGGAAAAAAGAAAGGGGAGATCTGCCTGAACGGGCCGACTGCCCGCAAAGGTGCTGTGGGAGACAAGGTCATCATATTCTGCTACAGTTATTTCGAAGACGCCAGGGCTAAAGAGATCAAGCCCAGGATCATATTTCTCGATGCAAAGAACAGGATCAGCAGGAAGAGATTGAAATAGTCATTTCCCCCGGGTGTTTCATGCGGTCAGACGTGCCCCCTTTCTCGCCACGAGGATGCGAATAAAGATTCTCCACAGGCTTGATATCACTATTGAGGTTTCCGTATCTTTCATCCCGGAATCATGATCGGCGGGAAGTCAGGCGGGGCAGCGCTACTTACGGGCGCGGCAGGGAGACGGACAAAAAAGGGCCGCTGATCCTCAGCGGCCCTTTTACTTATCAAAAGGCTATTTCTGCGACAGGGTCACGAACAATGAAGAACCGGCCCGGTAAATAAGCAGAAGTACGGACTCGTCCTTTTTTATCCGGGAGACGACTTCAGAATACATCTTTGTGTCAGTCACCCTCTTTCTGTTTATCTCCTGGATCACATCTCCCGGGGCCAGTATGCCGGCAGCCATGCTTCCTTCATCGATATCGCTTATGATGATCCCCTTGATCTTGTCGGGGATACGCAGTTTCTTTGCGATCTCCGGACTTATGTCCTGAACGGTTATGCCTTTCATGACATTCTGGACATCTGCGGTCTCCACAGGCTGCTGGGCGTCCGAAGGGAGTTCACCGATCGTTATCTTGACGTTCCTGGTCTTGCCATCTCTCAGGACCAGTGCGGTGTGTTCTTCGCCGGGCAGATTATTCGCTATCATATTGCGCAGGATATAAGGTTCCTCGATCTTCTTGCCGTCGTATTCGAGTATGATGTCACCGCGCAGCAGACCTGCTTTTTCTGCAGGACTGTTCTCCATAATGTCGCCCACGAGGGCGCCGGCCTCCTCTTTCAGATCGAACTGTTTGGCGAGTTCAGGTGTCACCTTCTGGATCGTGACGCCGAGCCATCCCCTGACCACTTTGCCTGTCTTGACAAGACTCTGCATGATCGATTTGACCATGTTGCTCGGTATGGCAAAACCTATGCCCTGGTAGCCGCCGCTGGTCGTGTAGATGGCGGTATTTATACCGACGAGTTCACCTTTGATGTTGACGAGGCCTCCACCGGAGTTGCCCGGATTGATGGCAGCGTCCGTCTGAATAAAGTCCTCGTAATCAGCAATGCCGACATTTGCCCGGCCGAGCGCGCTGACGATACCCATGGTAACTGTCTGGCTCAGGCCGTACGGATTGCCGACAGCGAGCACGACCTCGCCCACCTGAAGCGCATCTGAGTTGCCCCAGGGCACTGTCGGCAGGTTCCTGGCTTCGATCTTTACCACAGCGATCTCGGTCTTCGGGTCTGACCCAATGACCTTTCCGGTATATTCCTTTTTGTCCGTAAGCGTTACCTTGATCTCATCCGCATCCTTAATGACATGGGAGTTCGTGATGATGTAACCGTCGGAAGAGACGATCACGCCGGATCCGAGACCTGATGATTTTTGCTCTTTCGGATGTTGTCTTTGACGCCCGAACTGGTCGCCGAAGAACCGTTTGAACATGGGGTCGTCAAAGAACGGGTCTGAGCCGCCCCCCGCGATCTTCACGGTCCGCGTGGTGGCAATGTTAACGATCGCAGGCTTTACCGCAGCCGTCACCTCTGCCATTGCCTTGCCCGTGCGGGTGAGCAGATCAATGGACTGATCGGAGATCTTCGCAGGCGCAGCGTACGATGCCGACAGCGGCGACAAAATAAATACCGCCGCCGTCAGCGCGAGAACTATGGAAAATACCTTTTGCACGTCTTTGTTGCTCATGGATGGATAATCCTCCTGTCGTCAAAGTAGTCTGTCTTCCAAGGATACATTCTTTATATCCTTATTTTAAACCATATTCGCTTAATAAGGTTTCTCTGTGGCGAGAAATATGGTCGGAAAGCGCGAATAAATGTGATATGATGAACGTAAATTCATAGTCCGCAGTAGAGCCGCTTCGGGTATTGCACTATACCCTTGCTGACTGCTGACAAAGGAGGGTGAGCATGTTCAGGGAATTCAAGGAATTTGCCGTAAAGGGGAACGTGATGGATATGGCGGTCGGCATTATCATCGGTGCGGCCTTCGGAACAATTGTGACCTCTTTCGTGAATGACGTCATCATGCCGCCCATCGGACTTCTGCTGGGGAATGTTGATTTTACGAACCTCTTCCTGGTCCTGAAGGAGGGAAAGGTTCCTTCTCCGTATGAAAGCCTTGCAGCAGCCAAAGGTGCGGGAGCGGTGACGATGAACATCGGTGTTTTTATCAATACGATCATCAGTTTTCTGATCGTTGCTTTTGCGGTCTTCCTGGTGGTGAAGAACGTCAACAGGCTGAAGAGAGAGGAAAAGGCTCCTCCCGCAGCGCCGTCAACAAAAGAATGCCCGTTCTGCCTTTCCGTGATACCGGTCAAGGCAGTCCGGTGTCCGCACTGTACCTCAGAGGTGAAATAACATCAAGCTTTAACAAAGGGGTGGAGGCCAGGGGAAGGAGGAGGGTATGAAGAGGTCGGGTATTGCCGCACTTTCGATCGCAGTTCTGCTGAGCGTTTCACTTGCTCATGCGGGCTTTTTGGACAACATGATGAAGGGTCTGGGCGCACCGTCAAAGCAGGGGCCGGACGACAGCACGGTCGTGTCCGGTCTCAAGGAGGCGCTTTCCATAGGTACGGATAATGCCGTCAAGAATGTCTCTCGGCTGGATGGCTATTTCGGGAACGAGATCATCAAGATACTCATGCCGGAAAAGATCCAGAAGGTCGCTGATGTGCTGAGAAAGGTGGGCTATCAAAAGGAGGTGGACGACTTTATCCTGAGCATGAACCGCGCTGCCGAAAAGGCCGCTCCCATGGCCACCTCATATTTTGTCGGTGCGATCAAGGAAATGTCCTTTGACGACGCCCGGAAGATCCTGAACGGAGGGGACACCGCAGCGACGGAATTCTTCAAGCGCAGGACGTCGGATAAAATTGCCGCATCCTTTAAGCCGGTGGTTTCCTCATCCATGAACGACGTCGGCGTGACGAAGAAATACAAGGATATGATGGGCAAATACGAGTCACTTCCCTTTGTGGACAAGGAGTCGTTAGATCTTGACACCTACGTGACGAACAAGGCCATGGACGGACTTTTCTACATGGTGGGTGAGGAGGAGAAGAAGATCAGGACCGACCCTGCGGCACGGGTGACGGACCTGCTGAAGAACGTATTCGGCAAATAGTCGCAGATGATGAAGATCGTTGAAACGATAGCCGCGCGGGTCAACATGCGGAAGGTCCTGAAAAGGGCTGCGATCTTCCTCGTGGTCTTTTCGATTGTCGGATTTCTCGTCCTTCCCCCTATCATAAAGTCGGTCCTGCTCAAGAAGCTTTCCGAGACCCTCCAGCGCGAAGTGGCAATTCAGACCGTGCGGTTCAATCCTTTCATGTTGTCCCTCACCGTCAGGGGGCTTGAGGTGAAGGAGCCGAAGAGCCAGCAGAAATTTGCTTCCTTTGACGAACTCTATCTCAACTTCCAGGCTATGTCCCTCATCCGGCGCGGCATCATCATCAAAGAGATATTATTGAAAAAGCCCTACGTCAATGTTGTGCGCAATGAAGACCTGACCTTCAATTTCACGGACCTTCTGCTGATGGCGGAGAAGAAGCCCGAAGATAAACAGAAAGACGCAAAGGCATCTCCCCTGCGGTTTTCCCTGAACAACATCCAGGTCACGGGGGCGAATATTGATTTTATGGACGGGCCGAAACATACCCGGCACACGGTAAAGGACGCCACGCTCACCGTCCCTTTTGTCTCGAACCTGCCGTATTATCTGGACTCCTATGTGAGACCCGCCTTTTCAGCGGCTGTAAATGGTCATCCCGTCGCCTTCAAAGGGAATTCGAAGCCCTTTGTCGATTCGCATGAAACGAGCATCGATCTGAACATCAAGGACCTTGACCTCCCGTATTATCTTGCCTATTCGCCCGTCCCATTGAAATTCAAGCTTGGCTCCGGATTTCTGGATACTCTGTCGAGCATAACCTACGTTCAGTATAAGGACAAAAACCCGACGCTTTCCCTGAACGGAAGGATCAGTTTCAAGCAGATAAGGATCACGGACAAGGCAGATGCGCCACTTGCCAGTTTCCCCCGGATCGATATATCCATCAGTTCGTCTGATCTTATGTCTCTGAATGTGCATTTCGCGAAGATCGACGTGCAGTCCCCGGAGATCGATGTTGTGCTGGACAACAACGGCCGGCCGAACCTTCTGGCGCTCATTCCGGAACAGAGCGCAAAACCCGCAGGCGAGGAGAAAAATACGGCCAACGATGAGGCTCCTGAGCCGACGGCGCTTCCCAAAAAGCCGCTGCCGGTCATAGAGGTCGATGAAATGCTTCTTTCCGGAGGGAAGGTGACGTTTGCTGATCTCTCCGAAAAGAGAAATTTCAGGACCAGACTTGAAAACATTCAGGCAAAGGTCAACCGGTTCAGCACCATGAAAGACAAAAAAGGAAACGCTGACGTCTCTTTTCAGACAGACACGCAGGAAGCCTTCAAGCTGACGAGCAACTTCTCGGTCGAGCCCCGTGCCGCTGAAGGGACTGCGGAGGCATCCCGGATCGCGTTGAAAAAATACCTTCCCTACCTTGAGAAGTTCGTAAACTTTACGGTCGAAGGCGGGGAGATCAATATCCAGACCAAATATCTGTATCAGCAGACCGAGAAAGGACCGGACGTCAGGGTTTCCGACTTTGCCGCCACACTGAATTCCCTTCGGTTAAGAAAGACCGATGAAAAGAAGGATTTTCTCAATATTCCGGTCGCCACCGTGAAAGACCTCTCTGCAGACCTGACGAAAAGAGAGGTCGTCATCGGAGATGTCTCTACGCAAAAAGGAACAGTCCTTGTGAAGCGTTATCGCGTGGGGACCCTTCTCTTTTCAACGCTTGTAAAGGTTTCCGAACGTCTTGAGCCTGCTGTCAGACAGGCGCCACCGCAAAAGAAACAGGCCCCTCCGGAAAAACCCTGGGCGCTTACCGTTAAAAAGCTTCTGCTTGACCGGTACACGATCACCTATGATGACGCGATGCCCGTGGACCCTGTTGTCGTTACCCTGGAAAAGGTTACGGTAAAAGGAGAGGATCTTTCCAATATCAGGAAGACAAAGGGAAAGCTGGCGGTGAACCTCCGGATCGGAGATAAGGGTTTTGCTGACGCAAGAGGGAGTGTTACGATCGAGCCGCCCTCGGCCAGCCTGAAGCTTACACTCAGGGACATCCCGGTCCTGGCGCTCCAGTCCTATTTTGCCGATCTCGTGAAGGTCATCGTGACCGACGGAAGCATATCGTCAAAAGGCACGGTTGTTTTTACCTACGCGAAGGACACCGGCCCCGGCGTGAAATACAAGGGAGAGGTGTCCCTCAATAATTTCGCCTCGGTGGACAAGGTTGAGGCCGAGGACTTTCTGAAGTGGGACTCGCTCCACGTAGACGCGATGGACATTTCCTATGCCCCGCTCGTCGCGACCATCGGCGAAGTTGCGCTTTCCGATTTTTACGCGAGAGTCATCATCAATGCCGACGGGTCCATCAATCTTCAGAACATCATGGAAAAGAAAGAGGCAAAGGTTGAGGGGCAGACGACGGAGACGAAGAAGGGACCGTCAGAGGTCCCTGAAGGGGGAATGGATGTCAAGTCCGCTGCCGCTCCGCCTGAAACAGCAAAGAAGCTGGTCAAGATCGAGAAGGTGACGCTCCAGGGCGGCACGGTGAATTTCTCGGACCGCTACATCAAGCCGAACTTCGGCACGAACATGCTCGAGATGGGCGGCAGGGTCACGGGCCTCAGCTCTGAGGAGACGAAAATGGCTGATGTCGAGCTGCGGGGCAAGCTCGAAAATTATGCCCCGCTCGAGGTCACCGGCAGGATCAATCCGCTGCGGGATGACCTTTTTATCGATCTGAAGATCAGTTTCAAGGATATGGACCTCAGCCCGCTGACGCCATACTCAGGCAAGTATCTCGGCTATGCAATCGAGAAGGGCAAGCTCACCCTCAACCTCCAGTATCTGATCGAGAAGAAGAAGCTCGACGCACAGAACAAGATCCTGCTTGATCAGTTCACGCTCGGCAGCCAGGTGGACAGTCCGGATGCGACAAAGCTGCCGGTCAGACTCGCGATCGCGCTCCTGAAGAACCGGCGCGGAGAGATTGACCTTGACGTGCCGGTAAGCGGACAGATCGACGACCCGCAGTTCAGCCTCGGCAGGATCATACTGAAGATCCTCGTGAACCTGCTGGTGAAGGCGGCCACCTCTCCGTTTGCGCTTCTCGGCGCACTGTTCGGCGGGGGCGAGGAACTGAGCTACGTGGAGTTCGATCCGGGCATTCACGATCTTAACGCTCAGGGCATCAAGAAGCTCGACACCCTGGTGAAGGCGCTCAATGACCGGCCGGCGCTGAAGCTCGACATAGAAGGTCACGCTGACCTTGAAAAGGACCGGGAAGGGCTGAAGCAATATCTCTTCAACAGGAAGGTGAAGGCACAGAAACTGAAAGACCTTGCGAAGAAGGGCGGCGAGACGGTCTCGGTGGATGAGATCTAGGTCGAGGCTGCCGAATACCCGAAATATCTCAAGGCCGCATACAAGGAAGAAAAGTTCCCGAAACCGCGCAATATCATCGGCATGGCAAAGGACCTGCCGGTGCCGGAGATGGAAAAACTGATGCTTACGCATACCGGGGTAAAAGATGACGACCTCCGGCAGCTTGCATCGCAGAGGGCCCTCGCGGTAAAGGACCATATCCTGAAGTCAAAGCAGGTGGAGCCGGAGAGGATCTTCCTGATCGAGCCCAAATCGGTCCAGCCGGAGAAGAAGGAGAAGGTGTCGGACAGCAGGGTGGATTTCAAACTGAAATAGAGTTACGTTTGTTACGGGAAAGCTCGCTGAGCATTTCACGCTCCAAACATAGGAACATAATCCTCTATGATTGCAATGCTTGCTTCCTGAAAGACTTGCTTGCATACAGATCAACGGATATGCCGCGTATTCTATGCGGTGAAAAGATAAAAAACGACGGTTAAATTCAGCAGGCTTATGCCTCAGTCCTCGCTCCACGTCGGGTCAAAGTACCGTTCCAGCCCCCATTGCTCGATGACTAGATAGTCGTCAAGCGATGTTGAGACGATCTCCGTCATCGGGACTTTCGCAAGCAGAGCCCGGCCCTCAGCTGTCGTCGCAAGCGCAAGTAAGGCGCGCCGCACTTTTTCCCGGACAGCGGCGGGAACGCGGCGGTTCGCGGCCACGGGGAGGTTCGGCATCACTTCTGTCGTGTGCAAGATCGAGAGCCGGTCCCGGACAGCGGCGTCCTGCTCCTGCAAGGTCTTCATCACACCACCTCCTGCCGCGGTAAGGCCGTTTGCAACGTGGAGATACACGGAACTATGAGACTTGACATACACGGGAACGACTTTCACGCCGAACAGCCGCTCAAGTTCCGATCGCGTCATCAGGGTGGCGCCGATGGCATTGGGCGTAGGGAACGCAACGGTCTTGCCTTTGAGATCGACGATCTTGCTGATGGGCCCGTCCTTGCGCACGACCACGATGCCGCTATGCGGCTTGTTGTCCCGGACAAGCGGGAGATAGGCGCCGGGCTTGACCCCCCGCACGATGAGATAGGGATTCACGTAAGCGAAATCGAATTTTTCCGCCATGTAATCCTTCTCAAAGTCGTTGATCTTGAGCGTTGTCACGAGCTTGAATGAAAGGCCGGTCTTCTTTTCCAACTCAGCGATGATCGGCTTCCATATGGCGTAAAGTTTTTGCTGTTGGAACTGGGGAGTAACGCCGAATGAATATTCATGCGGTGCCCGATCAGCGGCGATCACGAAATTAATACATATCAAGCAGTGCAAAAAAATACACATTGATATTATTCGTACGATCTTCATCGAACACCTCCCTTGATTAAGAATACCATACAAGGAGGCGCGCTCCGAAAATACATTTTGAAAGGTCGTGGTCATCTACTGCTCCAACTGCCAAAAGTGATCCGGCCGGAAAAGGAGGAGAAGATAGCGGACAGCAGGTGGATTTCAGTGTGAATGCGCCAAATCCGGCGCGGCAGGTAGAGAGAGCTTCGCTTTATTATACGCTGAATAACGGGTTGATCTGGAAGCATATCGAGACTCTGCGGGGCAACCCCGGAGCTTATGAGTGGAGAGTGCCGGTATTGACCAATGGAAAGAAGAAGTGCAGGATCAAGGTCGTGCTCAGGGACGCAGCGGGAAATTCTCTCGGTCGTGATGCGAGCGACGCAGTGTTTTCAATAGGGTTATAAGGTTGAAATCTGGCTTAGGGAAGGGCTGTCAGTTTTCAGTCCTTCCTGTCTTGCAGGATACAGCCAACCATTATGGGATCTTTTCTTCATTAGCCCAGTAGCAGATTCAGCGTATCTCTCAAGCCAGCAAGCCTGTACGGCTTAGGCAGTCGGGCCCTGAATCCATATTTCTCATAATCCGCGATAACAGGATCTTCCGAGTAGCCGCTTGATACGATGGCCTTGACCCCGGGATCGATCAAACGCAGCCGTTCAAGAGCCTCCCTGCCGTCCATCCCTCCCCGCACAGTCAGGTCGAGGATGACGACGTCAAAGGGCTTCCCTGACTCCATGGCAGCGCGATATTTCTCTATGGCCGATTGTCCGTGTTTCGCCAGGTCAACCTCATGGCCGAGGTCCTTGATCATCTCCCCGGCCACATTCAGGACGAGCTCTTCATCATCCATAACAAGGATCTTCCCTTTACCGGCAAAAGCAGCTGCAGCAGGTTCTTTCCGGATCTCTCCGGCAGCTTCGACCGCGGGCAAATAGATAAAAAAAGTTGTGCCCGTGCCCGCTTCTGATTCAACCTCAATTATGCCACCATGGTTTCTGACTATGGAATACGAAGTCGCCAGTCCCAACCCACTTCCCTTCTCCTTGGTCGTAAAATAGGGTTCAAAGATCTTCTGCAGGTATTTCTCAGGAATCCCGATGCCGGTATCCCTGACAGATATCTCAACATATTTTCCCGGGCCGAGCACTTTACAATGAGCATGTTCCTGATTCTCATTTCTGGCTTTGATTACGATAATGCCGCCTTCGGGCATTGCCTGTTCAGCATTCAGCACTATGTTCTGAATTACCTGTGCTATCTGACCTTCATCAGCCTCAACTGCCCGCAGGTCCTCATCCAGCATAATGCGATATTCGGACCTCGAACCGCTTAGAGCGAATTTTACCGAGTTTTCGATCAGAGGTCTCAGGTGCACGATACTCTTGACCGGCTTGCCGCCTTTTGAGAATGTGAGCAGCTGCGTGGTAAGGTTTACAGACATATGCAGCGCATGCTCTGCCTGCTCAAGCATGGCAAGGGAACGATCCTTCTGGTCGATCGTTATCTTGGCCATCGAGATATACCCGAATATTCCCTGCAGCAGGTTATTGAAATCGTGAGCAATGCCGCCTGCCAGGGTGCCGATGGCCTCAAGCTTCTGCGTCTTAATCATCTCCTGTTCAAGCTGCTTGCGCTCCGTGACGTCATCGAAAATGACGAGCACCTTGTCTGCGATCCAGACTCCAAAAATCACCATGACCTTAACGCTGCCGTTCCTGCAGGTGACGCGGTATTCCCGCTGTTCGATCTCGTGATTATTCTTGAGGGCCTCGATGACAAGACCCGTCCACTGGGCAATGACCGTATCACGATAGGTTTTGTCGGGATACGCCTGCGCCCACCAGCGGTCCATGGTCGGTATGTCCTGCGGCAGATATCCGAACGTCTCAATGGCTTTCAGATTGATATATTCAATTATCCCGTCCGCGTTGACCAAGGCCATGGACAGCGGACTGTTCTCGACTACTTTTCTGAAGTGGCTCTCGCTCTCCTGAAGCGCTTCCTCCGCCTTCTTGCGTTCAGTGATGTCCTGAGAAAAAACGTTGACGCCGTCAATATCTCCTGCCCTGTTCTTCATCGGCAGATATTTGACGGACATATATCTTCTTCCCTTCTTTTTGAAGAAGAACCATGCCTCATACTGAATTTCTTCCCCAGCAAGGCACCTGTCCAAATTCGGTCTGACGGTCTTTTCAAATATATCCTTGCCCAGCAGGTCTGAGACATGTCTGCCCACGATCTGATCGACCGGCAGGTCATGAGCTGCTGTATATGCCTTGTTTACATGCTTATAGATATAGTCCGGACCGACAATCGATATGTGATCAGGACTGGTATCTAGAACGCGCTGACTCAACAATAATATATCCCCGGTCTTCTTGCGCTCGGTGATGTCTCTTACCAGTTCTATGCCGGCAACGATCTTTCCGGAGGGGTCTTTCAGCGGGGACACGGTCTTGTCATAGTACCGCATTCCTTTATCGGTATTCCTGCTCTGCTCTACCCTGTGGATCTGGCCGTCGGCAAAGGTCTGCGCCAGATGGCAATGTTCACAGACCTGACCCTGATTCTTATACCCGCGGTAACAGTATTCCCCGACATGGTCGCCATAGATCTCTTTCGAAACCTGGTTCTGATACAGGATCTTGAAATCTGTATCCTGGATGCTGACGGCATCCCCAAGAGCCGCTATGACAGCTTCTGCCCGGGTCTTTTCTTCCCGTGCAGTGGCAAAAGCAGACTTCAACTGGTCAGGGTCCTTCTTCAGCAAGGCAGCATTTTCCCTGCGCAGTTCGGACAATGCTCTTATGAGTTCTTCTTTTGTCTTATCCTTGTCGTCCATATATTGTAGGAAGGCAGGTGGTCATAAAGTTTAACATTATTATGCTGAAACTCATAGTCTCGCGAAAATGGCCCGGACATAACAAGTCTCGTCGCGGGATACAATCGATCGCAGGTTTTTCTGCTAACCGAAATGCTGTCAAAAGGTCCGGGTATCGGTTTGTCGGTGAAGTCTGCAAACCCTGACATCCCCTGAACGGTCGGGTGGCAGTGACTCCTGTCAAGACCCGTTGTCTTCCTCGTCCGATGCTTCAGCGGGGCTCTCCTCCATCTCAGACAGCACCTTCTTGACCTCGTCCTCCGCGGTCCTGAGCTTCCCTTTGCAGAACGTAATGAGGAATGACGCCCGCTTTATCTTTTCGGCAAGGACATCGACATCCACCTCTTCCGATTCTATTTCGGTCACTATCTTTTCAAGCTCATTCAAGGCCTGGGAGTAAGTCAGGTCCCTGCTTTTTGCCATGGTCTTTTGTACCTTCCTTTCCTGCCTTTTTTGACTGCACGATGCTCGCAACAGTCCCTTCATGCAGAGTTGATTCGAGCATCATGCCGTTTTTCAGCGAAGATGCGTCTTTCACGACCTTTCCCTTATGCCGTGTGATGCTGTAGCCCCTCCTGAGCACCTGCTCAGGGTCAAGATGCCGTGCAGCCTGCTGCAGGTTCTCGAGACGGTTTTTCCGGGCATGAAAGATCTGGCGCAGATGCCCCCTGATGTCCTTCTGGAGCAGAAGGAGCCTGTTCAGATGAACGCTCTTCAACCGGTACGGCACCAGGGAGAGCTGCTGCGCCAGAGAATTCAGTCTCTGCTTCTCATCCTTCAAAAAGGCCTCAGCGCGGTTCATGATCCTGGTCTCGAGCCCCAGGACGGTCTCTTCGAATGCCCGCCCCCCGGATATGATGAATTCCGCGACAGCGGTCGGTGTCTTCATCCGGGTGTGTGAGACCATATCCACGACCGTATCATCTTTTTCATGGCCGATGCCGCTGATGACCGGCAGGGGAAAGGCCGCGACTGCGGATGAAAGGGTGTAGCTGTCGAAACAACTGAGGTCTATCGACGAGCCGCCGCCGCGGATGATGACAGCGAGATCAAAATCAGACCGCTTTTTCCTGATCTGCTCGAGTGCCCTGATCATTGACGTTTCCGCTTCATTGCCCTGCATGAGCGCGGGGAAAAGGACACGGACAAACCGGTACCCGTAGGGGTTTGCGTCAAGATGGTTGATGAAGTCGCCGTATCCTGCCGCGGTCGGGGACGAGATGACCGCGATGCGCTGAGGCACAAGAGGAAGCTCCAGCGACTTGTTCATATCGATAATGCCTTCTTTCCTGAGCCGCTCAATGACCTCCTTCTTCTTCCGCGCCATCTCGCCGATGGTATATGCAGGATCGATGTTCCTGACGTTCAGACCCAGTCCATAAACCTCGTGGAATGTGACGGCCGCAAGAAGAAGGATCTTCATGCCCCGCGAGAGCGGCTCGTTCGTTGCCTTCTGGAATTTACTGCTGATGGAGCGGTACTCATACGCCCATATGGTCGCCTTGATCTGGGC
>VEOY01000120.1 GCA_012026685.1 Nitrospirota bacterium | reverse complement strand
GGAATAGTTCTGATGACAATTGAAGCAGAGGTCATACGAGGCCTCATCAGCCGGCTTATAATACGAACTGGAGGGGTTCGGAAGCGTCAGGTTCCTGCTCATCAGGCCGACATAATCAGAGCCGTGGCCGCCTGCGTGACAGCCGGTATTCGGGTCGCCGTTGCCAATACAGGTGAGACCTTTCTGCCGGTGACCGTATGTCTTGTTCCAGTTGCTCTTGATGTCAATGCCCGCGCGATAGGGGGCAGCGCCCAGTACTTTCCCGTCAGAGAATGGGGACATGTTCCCGTTTGCTCCATCCGTATCGTGGCAGCTGAGACAATGATCTTCAGCAGTCGAAGGATTGGCCGGGTCGTATACATAGACCTGACCGCTGTCAGCATTTTTCAGACGTATGCTTCCGCCGGGATGCTGTGACGTGTCGTGGCACATCTGGCAGTCTGCGTTTGCGATGGTTCCGCTCGCGCCGTAATGATGATGGGATGTCTTCTTGAAATCTCCTCCCGTTCCGGAACCGTCCCCATTGCTGTCAACGATCTGCCTCCTGCTGCCCATGGCCGCTTTATGACAGGAGACACAATCTGTATAGTTTTGAGCAGGTATCGTGCTGCCCCATGTCGCATTGCCGTGGCACCCGAAGGTCCCGCTGCAGCTGCCGCCGCTCACATTGAAGCTGTACGTAATAGTAGCTGTGCTGTTGCCTATGTCATATGCATTGTTAACATGTCTGGAAGTGTCCGTTATCGTGTTGCCTGTCCGGGTTGTCAGCCAATGGCACTTGTCGCAGGCGATGCCTCTGTCCACATGCTTCGCATGACTGTTCGCCTTTGGATTTCCGTTTGCATAAGCCGGCCCATAGCCGTGGCAGGAATCGCAGGCTACAGGCCCCGAGCCCCATACAGGCGATGTGTTCGGAGGTATGGTTCCGGTGGAGATCGATGCCCCGGTGCTGTGGCAGTAATTGCTTGAGCAACTGCCATAGCCGTCGCCCGGCTGCGGCGTGCCGCTATAGCTTGCGGTACCGCCTGCATTGAAGTCAGCGATAAACGCAACGTCAACGCTATTGTTCGCGTGCTTTATCGGCGTGCTGCTATGGCAGATGTAGGTGCAGGAATCGGCCAGCGTTGCATTGGCCTTCCACAAATGGCAGATAGCGCATATCCTTGAACGGTCAGTGGTCGTAAAGGCATAGGTCAGATGCTTCGAATGACTGCCGGTAGCTATCGTATTATACGAGCTGTGGTTGTCGCCATACGCAGCTTTATGGCACGCTTCGCATGTTGCGACTGCTGAATCTCCCCATGTAGGAGTAAAATACTGGTCAGGAGCCCCCGTGCCGCCGTTCGGCTGGACAGTGGAGTGGCAGTAGACGGTGGCACATTGACCATATGTTGCACTTGGTGCGCGGTAGTTGGCGGCACCCGAGACAGCCCCCCGGTACTTTGCGTCAGCTCCCGCTTTTGACGTATTGAGAGACCATTGTATTTTTTCATCCACATGGCCAGTGCCGCCTGCCCCGTTTGCGCCGTGACAATCCGAGCATTCCATCCCCTGCTGACGGGCCGCTGTTCCGGTATGCCGCATGTGGCTTCTGCCGCTCGGCGGGCTGGCAACAGTGGTCGGGAATGACGCATAATGACAGTCTCCGCAGATGACTGCGCTCCCCCATGCCGGTGCGGTATTGGCACCGCCTGCAAGTGTTGTCCCGTGGCAGTAGACATTCGTGCAGTTACCGTAGCCGTCTCCCGGCTGAGGAGTGCCGGAATAGGCAGCTGTTGAACCATATCGGGGAGGGAAGAGAACATCTATCTTATGGTCCACATGCATCTGATTATTGTTGTGACATACGGATGCACAGCCCAGGAGGTTGTCTGATCCGACATAATTATGACAGGCAGCGCATCTGCCCGGTCCGTTAGCGCCTCCTCCGACCGTTATGGTAAGGAACTGCAGATGCCTGGTATGACTTCCGGAACTGATCTCTGGCGCTCCCATTCCTCTGTCAGCCCAGTACGAATGTCCTTCGTCAGCGTAGTGGCAAGAACCGCAGGTGCCTTCATCAAGATTGCCCCAGGTCGGCGTCTTATATTGTCCTGCCAGTCCTGTCAAAGGTCCGCCGGTGCTCGTCTGGACAATACTGTGGCAATACAGGTTGGCGCATTGGCCGTATGTGCCCGGGACCGGAGAGGACGAACCGTCCGCGCTTCCTTTATACTGTGCGCCTGAAATCCACGGGTAAGTTCCCACATCGAACGACCAGTTGGCAGATCCGTCCACATGGGTCGACGATTCGGTGTTATGGCACACGGTGCATGCCATGTTCCGGCCGTAAATATAATTGTTGAAGGGTGGGACATCATTTGGCGCGTGAGACCAAATGTCATTCATCACATGCGTCCTGTGGCTGCCCCGCAGCGGCGGGTTGGTTGCTGTCGTTCCATGGCAGGTACCGCATGCACCGGTGGCAGGAGTGTTCCAGAGCGGAGTGATGTTCGTTCCGCCGTTTCTGTCCCCTGCCGTGTTCATGGTCGCACCGTGGCAGTAGACATTCGTGCACTGGAAAGTGGTGGCCCCCTGAGCAGTCCCGTTGGTGAAATCATAATTGAATCCATTGATTAGGGACTGTCCGCGATAGGTCGTCCCTGTCCCGGTATATGTGCCGCCAAAGAGGTTGAAGCCGATCTGTATCCTGTTGTCGCCGATAATGGGGGTTGCCGGCATGCCGTTGAAGTGGCAGGTGTCGCAGGAAAAACGGTAATTGTTGCCGCCGGTTGCGTGCTTTGCATGCGCACCCGGTGTTGCCGAACCCGTGGGCATGGGGGTTGTCACCAGTGTTCCTGCATCCACCGGCGGAAATCCGTGGCACGATGAACAGTTGGGGCCGAAGCCGGTCCTGGCATGATCATGGCAGGGGGTGCAGTCGGAAGCCGTGTCCGTGGCATGTCCGTCGCCAAAGCCGGTGCCGTCCGCACGGGAATGGGTTATTGTCGCCCCCTGGCTCCGGATGCCGTGGCAGACCTGGCATATGCCGTCAGGGGAAGGGTCAGGCCCACCTGCCGGTCCGTCATTGTGCGCAAAGGAGTTCTGCCCCTCAAGCGCAAAGAATCTCGCGTTCTTCGCTCCGCCCGGAGGCGGCGTATAGATCACGTCCTTGAGCATTCTGCCCGGCAGGATGCCGAACTGTGAGTTCAGCGGCACCCGGGATGCGTTGACCGTGGTCGTTACCATAACGGTATTTCCGGTATTGGATGCGATCTTGTAGTTTAATGTCTTGTACGTCCTGTTGGGGACAATGGTCCATCCCGCGTAGTCGTCCAGATTCGTTGCATCACCGATGCCGGCCCTCGGCGGCAGGCTGATGCTCAGGGTAAAGGTTTTTGCAGGTCCGTTTACTGCGGTGATCGTACCGGGCAGGGAAGGGACATACTGGTTGAAATTGACCTGTGTCTGCTGATGCGGGTTGTGGCAGTTGGTACAGAGCCATTTCCATTGGCCGTACTTTGTTGAGTTTACCGCTGTGGACGAATGGGTCTTTTTGAAGGGGGCCTTGACGTCATCATGGCATTTCCAGCAGATCCTGTTGTAGGGCTCGTTCTGGTCAGGGTCAGGGTCATTGCCCACTGCCCATACCGGGTCGGTCGCCGGCAGATGACAACTGTCACAGTTGACACCGGTTTCCGGTATATGGGGAGGCTGATTTGCGCCGCTTCCAATTCCGGGCGCAATTACGGAAAGTATGATTGCAATTAGTGTGGCAGCTACTGCACTGCAGTGTCTCATGTGCCTCCTCCGCTTCAGTGACCGACTTTCGCGTCACCTATTCCAGTCATTGTACTGCATTGCCACTCGAACTGCATTGCAACTATGAGGTAATTAAAAATATTAATAAATGTTAATTAAATAATCAACTGCAAGAAATGTGCCCCAAAGCTTCAATTATAATAAATAATTAAACATAAGTTTATATAATATAAACAAAGAGTTATCTATCTCCAGTGAAGATGTGTCTTGAGGAAATATTGAGGGAAATAGCGCTATGAAATGTCGCAGGTTTATAGGGCCGCATCCTGTAAGCAGCGGATATCACCTACTTTATTGTCTTGACTGTGGAAAATGCCATGGGCAGGGCAGCCCCCAGTGCAGTTATGGTGGTTTACACACTCTTTTCCGCACTCATTGTGTACAGCCCTTCTGAAAAAAAGGAGGGCGGGATGGTTCCAGATATCAGTAAAATCATCGACAAAGACATTGCCGAGATTGAATTCAGGCATGCTCTGGAACAGGTTGCAGGGATAGACCGAGCCGTCCGGCATGACGGAAAGCTTTCTCACTCCCCCCGCACAACGCACGCCCTTTGGCAGGATATCCTTTTCAAAGCAGGACGCGTTCACCTTATCGATCCTGATCCCGCTGTTCCGTTCGATCACGGCGTCGCAGAAGCGTCTGAATTCGACAAAGCCTGGGGCATTGATCCTGTCAAGCGGCTCCCGGGAGAAAAGATCCATCTGTATCAGGTAATAACGGTTCACCCCCAGGTCTTTCAGAAGGTCGATGATCGGCTGAATATCCTGCATGTTCAGCCTGCTCACAACCGTCTTCACGATCGGGCCCAGCTCGCACGAAACAAGAGAAGCGATACTGCTTATGGCTTTATCATAATTGTCTGAATGCGTCAGACGGTTGTGCGCATCTGCAGTGCTTCCCTCCAGCGATATCCCGATATTTATCTTCTCAGGACTTACCCCCCTGAATTCCCCGAAGACATCAGGAGTGCTCCCGTTGGTGCTGATATTGACCAAAATGTCCTCTTTCATGGCAGCATGCAGGAACGAAGGCATCCACGGCAGGAGAAAGGGCTCTCCACCCATGATATCAAGGTCGCGTATGCCGAGATTGCAGAGGATGTCGAGGAGGTTCAGCGCGTCCTGCGGGGACAGGTCCCTGACAGGCGAGGTCCTGTCGTTAAAACAAAAAGCGCAGGACTGGTTGCATCGATTGGTTGGATATAGCTGGACATACCGGGGCAGGGGGAAAGAGTTCATTTCTCTCGCCCGCCCCATTATATCCTGCTCCTTGTCATTTTCCCTGCGATCCCGATAGCGCAGGTTTCCGAAGGTTTTTTTTCTGATCGATCGTGTCGCGCATCTTCTGAAGATTGTCGGAGAGTTCCCACCAGCCGTTCTTGAACGCAGCATAATCAGGAGCTCCGGTCATTGCGGAGGCATAACGTACAGAGCTGGCATAAAACAGCCACTGCCTGACCCAGAGCTTTTCGACCTGCTCGTCAAAGGGATTTGTTCTGTCCTCAGCACCGCTGTCCCAGGCCTCTGTCATGAGTTTTGTGGCTGTAAGGGTCATTTCGTTCGTTTCTTTAACGGTGTTATCCATTTTTGCGAAATGGTCGGTGATCCAGCGCGTTGTATGACAGCTGCGACAGACATTTTTCATGACATCGTAGCGCTTTTCCTGTTCAGTCTTATCGATGAGGAAGTCTGACGCAGGTTCATTAAGGAACGTTGTGGGCAGCGGGAGGCCGTCCTTGTTCCTGATGATCGTGGTATTGCCGTCTTTCGGCTGGGGGTGAGCATAGATCAGCCCGAAGAGCCGCACCCAGAGTCGTGCGCCGAAATCATGTGTGCGTTGAGCGATGACCGTTCCGTCAGGAGCGGTGAGCAGGCTGTTGTGACACGCAGCGCAGGTCGGCGCCGTGAAATCCTTGCCTACCCTCCAGGGCACTGACTCAAAGTTCCACTTGTCCTCAAAGGTCTCGTACAAGGTCCCGTGCTTGCTTTCTTTATACACATTATAAGCAGGGACATCAGGATCAAGATGGCACTGGCCGCAGGTGTAGGGCTTCCGGGCGACCTTGATCGAAAAACCGTGGCGGGGATGGCATGAGGTACAGGACCCTACGCTCCCATCAGGATTTTCCCGGCCCACTCCCTGGCTGGGCCAGTTGGTGAGGTCAGGGACCGTGATCTCTCCCCACGTGCTGCCGCTGTATACCTTCTTCATGCCTTTTACTTCGACCCTCGTGCCATGACACCCCAGACATGTCTCCTGCAATGTCTGCGGAGAAGGTGCTGTCATCGATATCCTGCCGTTATCGACCTTCTTTACTCCATCGGTGGTCGAGACGAGAGCATGGTATACGGGGTTGGACATGATGTTCTTCCATGCCTGTCCTTTTTTGCTGCCGGTATATTGATCAACTTCAACAGGATGACACGTGTTGCAGTCATTCGGTGAGACCACTACATTGATCCTGTATCCCATATGCTGGAAGTTGTCCTGATGCCGGTCAGGGTTCAGGCTGTGGCATTCGTAGCAACCGACCGCGTATTCCCCGAGTTCCGCGGGAACGGAACCCGCAGACATGCGGC
The DNA here is from genome assembly GCA_012026685.1 of Nitrospirota bacterium. Taxonomy (GTDB): domain Bacteria; phylum Nitrospirota; class Thermodesulfovibrionia; order Thermodesulfovibrionales; family UBA6898; genus UBA6898. The sequence goes on along the minus strand of VEOY01000120.1, from coordinate 10,118 downwards.
GCTGTATCGCAGGTATGGTCAGCGCCTTTTCCGGAGTTGTGCGGGAATGCCTGCTGGTGAGCCAGTCTTCGACGATCCCGGGGGTGACGCTCGAATGACAACCGATGCAGGCCTGAGTCTGAGGGCTCAGGTCTGCATCGTGAGACTCTTCTTTTTCCCCCGCGCTGCCGATGCTGCTGATAAAAAGAACAACTGCAATGGTGCAGCCCAGAACCCCCATCCTGTAAGCTGTCATAACCCCTCCTCTATTTTCCGGAATGTCTAAAACTTCGTGTGATATTCCTTCACCTTCTGCGCAAACGCTTTTCCGAATTCAAAGCATGCCGTATCGTCGTTCGCTGACGGCCGGTAATTTACCTGCACCCCCGGTTCAACGATCTCCAGCCCCATGCGTTTGAACTCTTCATATGCCTCTTTTACCGCTCCTCCGCCCCAGCCGAAGCTGCCGAATGCCCCGGCGATGCGGTTCTTCGGCCTGAGGCCACGGAGATGCGTCAGATACTCTGCAACGGAAGGGAACATGATGTTATTGAGTGTCGGCGTTCCCACGAGACAGCCCCGTGACTTCCAAAACTCCTTTATGGCAACACTCATCGGCGTTGCCCTCAGTTTTATCACTTTGCAGTCCAGACCCTCGGCTTTTATGCCCTGCATGATCGGGATGGTCATGTGCTCCGTGCTGTGCCACATGGTGTCATAGATGATGGCGACCCTGAGTCCGGTCTTTCCGTCGGCCATATCGAGATAGTTCCGGACCACCCGTCCGGGATCGTTCCTCCAGATGACGCCATGGTCAGGGGCTATCATGTCGAAATCAAGACCGAGTTTCTGGACCTCGGCGACCTTGTTCTTGATCAGCTGGCCGAAGGGCATGAGGATGTTCGCGTAATAGTCGACCACGGATTCGTCGAGTTCTGCGTGGGACGCGCATTCGCAAAATTCGTCGTCGAAACGGGAGGCAGTCGCCAGATGCTGACCGAACGCGTCCTGCGATATGAGAAGTTTTGCCTCTTTCACGTAGGTCATCATGGAATCAGGCCAGTGCAGCATCGGGGTTTCGAGAAACTGCAGAGTGTACTTGCCGGTGCTCAGCGTATGCCCTGTCTTTACGATCGTGAAGTTCCATTTCGTGGTATCAAAGTAGCGGTCAAGGCCTTTTTTGCCCTTGTCCGTGATATAGATCATCGCATTCGGGGTGAGGTCCATGATCTTGTCGATACTGCTCACATGATCGGGCTCTATGTGGTTGATGACGATATTCTTTATCTGTGCCGGGTCAATGAGGCTTTGGATGTTATCGATCGTTATCTCGGAGAAGTCGTGTTTCACCGTGTCGACAAGGGTTATGTCCCTGTCGAGGATGAGATAGTTGTTGTAGGTCGTGCCGTTGGGCGTGATATAGCCATGGAAGTCGCGTACTCCCCAGTCAATGGCGCCGACCCAGTATATATCGGGCTTTATCTCTACCGTTTTCATGCAATTCCTCCTTACGGTTATCCTTCGACTATTCCCTGTTCCTCGTACATGTACCACTGGCCGGTATTTTCGAGGAAGGTATGAGTGTTGTTCAGTATCGTGTAGTGGTCATTCTCTTCGATAACGAGCCGCTCGAAAAGGTCCTTTTCCTGTTGCGTGGGAGCATTCGCGGCCGCTTTCTGGTAGAAGTGGAACCCTTCCTTCTCCATCCGGAGGGCGATCTTCAGCGCGTCCATCTCGCTCTGCACGGCTGCCACGCGTTCCATCATCAGGTCTTTCAGGCTGCTGAAGACCGTCTTGATCGTTTCTTTCGGCCTGACGAACTCTTCGTTGATGTCCATGCCTTTGAACAGGCACTGGAGCATCACGAGGTGACGCTTTTCATCTTTCACGAACCCTCTGAACATCTCCTTGCCGAAAGGGTGCTGTGTCTTGTTCGCTGCCTCATCGTAAAATGATATTGCATCTGTTTCCATTTTGATCGCTGTCTGAACCGCTTCTGAGATCATGGTCACTCTCCCGTGAAATAGTTTAGAAATTATGAATAGTATAGCAAAAAAAATCGCTGTCTCCATGCAAATATCTCGCTCAGAAAGTAATTGCGGACTGGCATACCCTGTAGTAGAATCAGATACATCATACCAAAAGGGAGGTTCTGACCATGAAGATTGCGAAGATCATGATGTCTTTTCTGCTGATCCTCGGTCTCACCGCGGCCTTTGCCTTTGCCGCGGGCGACGTGGCAAAGGGCAAGGTCCTCTTTCATGACCCTAAGTTCGCGGGCGGGTCGAAATCGTGCGGCGAGTGCCATCCGAATGGCAAGGGGCTTGAAAACGCCGGGAGCAAGAAAGAGTTCCATGTGATGCACAAGACGCAGAAAAGCCTGGAGGAGGCTGTGAATGAATGCATTGTTGCTGCGAACAAGGGCAAAGCCATTGATGCCAGGTCGCAGCAGATGCAGGACATTGTTGCTTATATCAAATCGCTGAAAGGGAGCGCAGGGAAAAAACCTGCGGCAGGTTATTAAGAAAAGAGACAAGGCGGTAAGGTAGAGGCAAAGGTATAGACAGTTTTTTCTGCACCTTTGTCTCTGCCCCCCTGTCTTTTTATGGAGGTCCATGCATATATTTCTCATTAAATCTCTTCTTGCCGTTGTCCTCCTGCTTTTGTCGCTGGTCAACATGATGACCATGTTCGAGATGTTCGGCAGGCAGGAGAGGAAATTCGATCCCGAAACGCTCCGGAAGGTCCACCGCCTGAGCGGCACTGTTTTTTTTCTGCTGTCCCTCGGCATCGCATACATCTGTCTCGACTTCCTTGTGAAGACAAAGGCCGAGCCATCGCCAAGATCTGCGTTGCACGCGGTCTTTTCCGTTGCTGTACTGTTCCTTCTTTCCCTTAAGGTCCTCTTCAACAGGGTCTATCGCCAGTTCTACGGGCGGCTCCAGACCATGGGACTCATCCTTGCCTTTGTCAGCACTGCGATGATCAGTTCGTCTGCAGGCTATTTCCTGCTGGTATCGAAGTTCGGGAAGGAGACACCCGCTTCCCGGACCGTTGAGCAGAAGAAGGACGCTGTTCAGGCGGCAGGACACATGGCTGCGAAAACAGACCCGGCGAGCATTGAGAGAGGGAAAAAGGTGTACGGATCAAAATGCACGTTCTGCCATGACCCCTTCAGCAATAAGACACTTACCGGTCCAGGGCATAAAGGGATACTCAAAAATCCCCTTCTCCCGGTGAGTAAGAAGGCGGCGACTCCTGAAAATGTGGCACATCAGCTCCGGACACCGTATAAGGATATGCCGTCATTCTCCTCTTTGTCCGATGATGATGTTCAGGATGTAATCGCATATCTCAATACCCTCTGAGGATTAATAATAGACCCGTGGCGGGTAGTGTTTTTCAGAAGGAAGAGTCTTTAGTCTTAAAATTACATTATTTTGTCTAACCTGCCGCAAATAATAAATTAAATGCCGTAAATAGTGGCTGAAAATACCATTGACATCCTTGCCGGATATGTTTGAATAAAGCATAGGCTGCATTTTTTAAAGGAGGTCTGTCATGGCAAAGAAAGAGGCAAAAGAGGTGGTAAAGGCTGAACCTGCGCGAGAGATATCTCCCTTTGAAGAGATGGAGCGGAGGTTCGAAGATTTCTTCCGGAGACCCTTTTCGATGTTCGGCCCGTCCTGGATGCCGAAGGTAAAGTTTCCTGAGATGGGAGTCGTCTCGCCCGATGTTGATATTTTCGAGGACGGCAATGACGTGGTGGTCAAAGCCGAGATGCCGGGGATGAAGAAGGAAGATATCGATGTGAATATCACCGATGATATGGTGACGGTCTCGGGTGAAAAGAAGAAAGAGGAGAAGGTGGAGAAGAAGGATTACTACCGCGTCGAGCGCTCCTATGGTTCGTTTACCCGTTCGTTCAGGCTGCCGAAAGACGTGCAGTCAGACAAGGCAAAGGCGACGTTCAAGGAGGGCGTGCTCGAGGTCCGCGTTCCGAAGACACCTGAAGCGATCAGCAAGGAAAAAAAGATACCGATAGAGTAGTGCCTGAATTTCAATACGCGAGGGGCCCCTTGTCATTTCAGGGGCTCATCTCCATGTCGTGGTCCATTTAAGGAAAAGCAGCACCCAGGGCGCTGCGTGCAGGCAAAGGTCAAACCAGTCGATAGGCCTTCTGAGTTCGCCCTTCGCGAGCATGACAAGCTTTTCCCAGAGATGAGGCGGGGTGTACGGAGCCAGCCCGAGTGTAAGGCAGAGAAAGACGAACATTGCCCATGGCTTATCCGCAATGAACTGCATGAACGGTCCCATGTGGTATTATGCCGTGCTTCCCGGGCAGGATGAGCAGGGCAGGGCGGAAAACTCGTATGCCATCAGATTATGCTCCGGCTGACGGAATATTCATTGCATATGTTCCGGCGTCCGGACCATTCTCATAAAATATCAGGATATAGTTTCCTGGCACAGGCAGGGCAGATGCTGTGGCTGAACTCGGCTTCAGAATGCTCTTTGATATAGGATTCAATCTGATTCCAATATCCTCTGTCGTCCCGGATCTTTTTGCAGGAGGAACAGATCGGGAGGAAGCCGCGCAGGGTCTTTACCTGCTTCAGGGCTTCCTGAAGCTGTTGTATCAGTGCTTCCTTTTCGGCCTCTGTCTTCTTTCGCCTGTCATTTTCCTGTCTTAGCTGTTCGTAGGCGACGGTCAAATCCCGCGTACGTGCTTCTACGATTTCCTCGAGCTTGTCACGATGCCGCATCAGGGTATCCTGGACTATCTTGAGTGTGGTAACGTCCTCTATGATAAATACCGCCCCTGACAGGTTCCCGTGGAGTCTCAGAGGCACGCCTCTTACGTTATAGTAGGCGTCAGTGCCGCCTGTCGTCGAAGGGAAGTAGATGTCGCCTTCATCCATGGTACCGCCGTGAAGGACATCTTCATATTTCTGTGATAATCCCGACTGAACAATGCTTTTTCGGGTCAGGATGTTCTGCTGTAAATAGTCATCTTTTGTCGTTCTTCCTTTTCCGATATGGTCGACGTGAAAAGGATTGATCTCTGTTATGGTGCCTTCCTCGTCTGTTATCTGTATTGATACCGGAACCGCATTGAATATGCTTTTATATTTTTCTTCCGATTTCCGCAGCGCCTCGATCTCTTTTTCCAGTTTTTCGATCTGCAGCCTGAGTGCTTCTGTCTCCGCATTGTTTTTCATCATGATATGCCCGGATTAATGAAATTGCGCGTAGCGCTTATGACCTTTGTTGCGTACTTCCCTGAATTGGGCGATGATCCTTCCTGCAGATAGTGCCCGGTTGCCATATTCCGGGTATCGAGCAACATGATGCCCTCCTATGCGGCTATGGTAAAAAGGGCGCGAGTCATTATATCCCCTACATCCCGACAGAGAACATTGTTTCAAGGTCATGACGCGAAAAGGCCTTGAACGCGAGCATGGTCTCTGATTTTAAAATGTGCTCGATGGTAAGTAATTTCTTTGTGACAAGATCAGCGAGGTCTTCATTTGCAGGAACACGGGCTATCGCAACGAGATCATAATTTCCGCTGACCGAATATACTTCGGAAATGCCTTCCATCTCGGCAAGCTTCTCGGCAACTTCATTGATCTTCGTTCGTTCAGCGTGGATGAGGATGATTGAGGTGACCATGTTCTCTCCTTCTGGCCATTGATTTTAGTAGAGGCTTCGTCGCCATACCTCTTTTTACAACACTGCTGTGCCAAAATCAACATAATTATGGGTGCCTGTTCCCGGTGCCCCGTTCATGATCGAAATAAAGGTTGTCTACGGCTTTCCGGGTAATGTTTTGTCTTTTTCCCTGCAGGAAATGGTGAACCAGAATTCACGCGGCACATGGCCATCTTCTTCATCGTCGCAGCTGGAGTCGATCGCGACAGAAATAAGGCACAGGTAACGTCCCTTTTCATAAGCGAACGACGAACTGCCATGGCCGTCGGCCTGGTACCGTTCATCCGGTTCCCAGCCATGTGAACGAAACACCTTATCCATTTCACCGAAGGGATCAGGTACCCTTTCCAGCCGTCCAACCCCCTGCAGGCAGAATGAAAAGTACGTATCCTGTTCGATGCGGTCAGGTTCTTTGCAAAAAGAAGGGTTAGTTTGAATTTGGAAGGTCCGATCAATTTCCGAACCCAGGTCGTTCATCCAGGCCGGGTAGCCGGTATCTTCTGCGCGAACGTGTCCCTGTAGCATGGCGATCATGAGGAACAGGGATATGCTTATCGATAAAATCTTATCCATCACAAGCACATGAGGGGGAAGGGGCAATATGGCCGGAAATAACAAGCCCCCGCTATTCCTGTCTATATTCTGCGGTTTGACTGACGTGATGATTTATTCCTGTACATGCTGGAGTCCGCCTCGCTTATCACTTCCATTAAGTCCTTCCCCTGCTCAAAGACGGCACAGCCGATGCTCATGGACAGACCATAGGCAGGAGAGGTATGTTCCTCATTCCAGGTCGCCAGGTGTTCATTGACACGGGAGATCAGGGTATCGCATTCTCTCAGATCAGTTGCCGGTGTAACCACCAGGAACTCATCGCCTCCAAATCGAACGAGCAGATCTGAGGACCTTATCGATCTGTTCAATATCTCAGCGGCCTCTTTCAGTATCCAGTCACCGATCAAATGACCATAATCATCATTTATCTTTTTGAAGTGGTCAACATCCATTATGACGATGGAAAACGTTTCGTTGTAGCGTTTTGACCTGCTGACCTCATTGGCAATGATCTCATTAAAGAAATTCCTGTTATATACGCCCGTTAAAGGGTCCTTGATGGCCAGGGCTTTAAGCCGCTCCTGCGTTGATTTCAAGCTGTGAATCAACGTGATGATATGTTCGTATGCCTCTGTTACAGGGTCTGTAAAGACCGCTTCCTGATAAACATCACATTCGGTACAGCTTTTATATTTTGCGGCAAATTCGCCTTGCGGTTTCCCCCCGCACATGGTGCCCGCCACCAGCCAGCAGCGTATCTGATCATTGAAATATGCAGGACAATCATTCTTTGAGCAATTTTTCATTTCCCAGCATTTGACCTTGCCTTTTGTCAGGATCAGACGCAGCCACTCTTCCCATGAAGCATCACTTTCCCGCAGGGATAATTCAATGAATAACCTGAGGTCGTGGGTAAGGTTATGCAATGCTGTCACTAAGGGATGATCGTTGTCCATGATCTGCCTTTTCCTGCCCGCAAGAGCAATATTAATGAATGATTATATCACGTGAGGTTAACTTCGTGTCTTGCATGCCAGGCACACGGGGCGAGGGCCCCATCATTTTCTGTCATTGGGCGAAGTGCATCAGGGAGCGCCGCCGGGGTTTTCATCTTTTCCACTCAAACACTGCTGCAATGACAAAGGCCTCCGCCACGGCAATAGCTGCCCAAAATAACAGTTCCAAACCGATCAACGGGAGAGGTTCGCCGAACTGGTTGAAAGGCGTGAAAAACTCCCAAAAGACAAATGAAAGAAAAAATACCAGGGCAGCCATGCGCCATGCCCGCGCCCTGATCCCTTCCGGCCAGGAAGGTGAGATCCATTGATAAACAAAAGCATGACCGATGCCGAATAAAATAAGTCCCAGGATAATGGGCGCGGGAGCATTGACTACCAACGGCAAAGGCTCAAGTTTAGTCCATACGGCAATCAGCTTCGGACTCTGGATAGATGGATCAAGAAGTATCCCTCCGCCATTCCATCCAAAACCGATCAACCGGAATGTCAGCAACATGACCATATTCAGCGTCATTCCACCGGCCAGTCCGGCAGCAACAGTTCTTGATATCGGAGTTCTTGTGTTCATCTGTCCCCGCCTATTGTATCATTCTTAGTTGTGGGCAGGGACGATCTTAATGCCCCGCACCATCGCTCCGCATAACCGGCTGGCAACGGAGCGCAGCGGAATTGCCAGCCGGCATTGATGTGGTTGTTATATGGTAGTGCTCAGGTGGATGACGTTTACCCGATGATCGTGGAACCGCTGATTGACGTTATGATCCAGGAGCCCCCCGGCCCCTGCCGGGGGGGTGTCATTGTTCCTCTTTATAAAAGCCTATGCTGCAAAGGTATACTTTGTTCCCGCCGTGTTTATGGTGAAGGCTTCGGGCATCTCCTTGCTTAAAGCCACCAACGCCCTGAACCCGGTACAATGGGTCCCCACGATATGGTCGGGCTTTATGGCTTTGATATCGGCAACTGTGCTCTGAATAAGCTCAGGCTTCGCGACGATGAGATGGAACCCCCCCATGATCGCATGGACCTTGTCCACGCCGGTAATTTTCTGCGCATGCTTGATCGTGTTGACGATTCCGCAATGCGCGCACCCGGAAAGGACCACCAGGCCTTTTCCCTTTACGTTAAAGACAATGGCCTGTTCGCCCGGAAACGTGTCGGATTCGATCTTATCGCCGCGCTTTATTTGCTGAGACGCAGGCACTTTTTCATAGCTCGTGACCCTCTCGATATACCCGGTGGAGTACGCGCCCGGGATGATCTCCGGCGGGGTCTTCAGTTCCACAACCTTCACTCCAAGGGCTTCGATCTCTTCCTTGCTCAGTTGTCCGAGGTCTGTAGGTTCTGTCGCTCCGGGGCGCAGTGTGTATCTCCGGGCAAAGGCCTCCTCGCCCACGTAAAACGGGGTCCCTTTGGCGATGCGTCCCTGGTTCTGCTTGAGGATACTGGCCGCACCCGTATAGTGATCGTAATGGCCGTGGCTCAGGCCGAAGGCGGTTGTCTTTCCGATATCAAGTCCCAGCAAGGCGATATTGCCCAGCACGTCCGCAGGGTCAAGTCCGAAATCGAACATGAAGGAACTCGTCTTCCCTGCAGCGACGGTCTCGATATAATAAGAAAGACCGTGTTGAGCGTGAATTGATTTCCCTGCCACCGAGCGGTAGCGCTTTGTGATTTTTGTGTCCGGTTCGTTCGTGTCGTAATAGTTGTCTGCCAGGATCCAGATCGTCAGCTTGTCGACTTCAACGCTCCCGGGCCTTCCCTCTGCCATTGCCATCCTGCTCATTGCCTCTCCGGATGCAACGAGCACACCGGTTGCCGCGGCGAACTTCAGAAAATCCCTGCGGTTTATTCCACTGTCCACATCCATAGTGCACCTCCCTGAAAGTTTTTACAAATTGTTTGAGCCCCCCTGCTTTTCGCCCCCTTGTCAGTTTTGTTTTGCAGGGATCGCGCCTTTACGCCTAACGGTAGCAGTAAGATCCGAACCGTCAACATCAGGTTCCCTTAATGCAACAAGCCCATAATCACATCTCTATGCCCGGGATTGAAGAAGCGCACCAGGGAACGGGGAAAATATGATCCCCGCCCCCTCCGGCATTCCAGAACAAGGAGCTATTTCTTTTCGACAATCACGAGCTGACAATCTGAGGTCCCTACATTTTCGACCGCATGAGCTGCGATGACCGGATTGAACAGAGCCTCTCCGCGCTTCGCTTCTCGGGCGGTCGCTTTGCCGTCCGGGGTATAGACCTTGAGGTTGCAGTCTGTCAGCCGGTACCCGACCAACGGGCCTTCATGCGAATGCATTGCATCCCGCTGGCCCGGCTTCCAGGTTGCTATGACTACGCGGAAGTGCTCGTTTTCCGCGATCACCTTGTACACCTCCGGCGATGCTTTGTACGATGGGGCAACGTCTTCCGCCATTGCCGTTTTTGCGGCAAAGCCTAATGCTAAAATGACGAACAAAACACTCATAATACAATACGCTGCCTTTTTCATGATCAATTCTCCTTTTCGTTGTTTGTCACATCTGCGACCGTCGCGAAGCGGCGCCCCCAACCAGTTACGTGTTCTTCCCCTCCTTTTTATTGACGTAGTGCACCTCCCTTAAAGTTCTTACAAAATTGTTCGGGCCCCGCTGCTCAACAGTATATGCCTAACTTATAACAGCTATATCTCGACCCGTCAACGTCAAGTTCCCTTAACAGAGCGACCATATAATTACATCTATATACGCAGGATCGTGATAATTTATTCGATCGATTTCTATTTAATGGGGCCGGTAAGCTGCCGCGGAGGGGTCTGCTTGAGTGGTGTGTACGCCCGGCATGGGCGTGAACTTATGGGGTG
>VEOY01000101.1 GCA_012026685.1 Nitrospirota bacterium | reverse complement strand
CGCCACTTGAAAGGAGTGTGGACAAAGTCCTTGTCACCCGGGCCAGAGAGGCTTTTTTCAGAAGAAGTCCGATCACCGGTATGCGCAAGATGAGCCTGTCCAGCAGGAGTTGGTGTTGCGGGAAACGCGTGCAGCTTATGCTGGTCGCGTACTACATAAGAATATAAAGTGATCCGGCGAATGTGCGGTTATTTTATTGCGGAATTAATCGTAGCACTAAATTTGTTAACTGTAATTGTGATCATTCCTTCCCCCTCTCATACATCTCCTTCGCCGCATATTCCTTCTTAAACGCCAAACCTGTATCCAGGAACGGGTCTATCACCTGAAAGGCTGCGTACATGTAAGAGGTGGACCCCGGAAATAGGACAGTCGTACGCTGCTGTCATAATTATCATTAAATTATCAGGAGTTGGCACTCCTTGCCGATAATCATGTTGCATGCACGATTTGTTCAGCGCCGGTCTCCTCCCACTCGCGGGAGAAGGCGAGCGCCCGGTCTTTTATCTCATTCAGCGAAAGAGGCATAAATCAGCGGATTGCTCCCGTATCCTGAAAATTTAGAGATATCATAAGCAAAACTGCGCTAAAGCTCAACGAAGAAAAGCGCCATGGGCTGATGACGGTCACGGCAGCTTCAATAACCTTTCACTTCGCCATACTCTTAAAATACGCAGCTTGTTTTTTTCCTGACGGTAGACAATGCGGAACGGTGGATGTATGATCTCACGCAACTGCTCCAGACCAAATTCAGGAACGACCCGGCCTGAATCAGGATAAAGGGCTAATCTTTCGGTCTGCGCGATGATGTCTTCAACGAGTCTTCTGCCGGTATCTGGAGATGCCTGTTCTTTAAAATATGCAAGGATTTCTTCAAGGTCTGAAACTGCCGACTCGGAAAAGGAAAGCGAAAGTCTCCTCGCCATGCTTCAGGGTAAGCCTAACCGTTTTTTGACATCGTCAATGCTCAATTCGCGACCCTTTTCGAGGTCAATGAGTCCTGCCGTCACTGCCCGCATAAAGGACCGCTCTTCCTCAGCCTTTTCGTAGTCGTTGAGCGACTGGACCACAGCGATGCCACGCCCATGGCTTGTTAACAGAACAGGTCTATGGCTCTCAGACGCGTGTTTGACGACCTTGCCGGGATTGACCTTGAGATCGCTCATGGCGACAATATCTTCGGAAAATTTGGTGCTCATATCAGCCCTCCTTTCTGGTACTGTAAAGTGATCTTATTATAGCACCTGATTGCGTATATATCCATCCAACGCATCGGCTGTTTTCGCTCCTCTGCTGCGGCTTGTCACCGGAATGAATACATGCCTTGCATGCAGCCGTTCTTGCGGTAAAAAAGTCCCTGGCCTGCCGGGTGGAAGTCTCGCGCCGTAAGCACCCCCGCCGGTAAATATATTCCCCAAACTGGTAATTTTACGAGTTCACTTCACGCTGCCCACCTGATATAAGTGATATAGGGATTTTTATCAGTAGTTGCCGGGACTTCCGGGGGTGTTTTCCGTTACGCAGTAAACATGAGCAGATCAATATGCTACAAAAAAAGTGATGATTCCCAATCCTGTGACTGAAAAAGGCGGCAGCATGAAAAAGAGCGGACAATGAAGCGGGGCAAGGTCGTTCTGGCCGACAACCATCAGGATATGCTTGCAGGGGAGAGAACCCTTCTGGAGAGCATGTTCGAGACGGTCTTTATGGTGGCAGATGAAGCCTCGCTCATCGAGGCAGCAGAGAAGCTCGCGCCGGATCTCATTGTCGCTGATCTCTCGCTGCCGGTCACGAAGGAGATCAATATCGCGCGGCGGCTGAAAAAGGCCTTTCCCGGGATCAAACTTATCATCCTGAGTGTTCATGACGAGGGTACGGCAGTGGGCGAATGCGTTGTGGCAGGGGCATCAGGCTTTGTCCTGAAGAGGACGGCAGTGAACGACCTGTCCCCTGCGATCGAAACGGTCATGAAGGGAGAACTCTATATATCGCCTTCAGTTGTGCAGACGACTGATAAGGCCAATACGGCCCCCAAAAAGTGAGCAGGATGATCGGCAGGAAAGTTTTTGTGAATCAAGGGTGAGTACTGTCCGGTGCGGCGTGATAGGAGGAAAAGTCATGAAAGAAAGAGAAAAGAAGTTCACACATCTGACAGTATGCGCTTCAGTCGGCGCCATGCTCATGGGAAGCCTGGGCGCTGTTGCGGCAGAGACAACGCCGGATCGTACAACGCTTCCGATCCCGGAGCCGGACTACCCGCACAGTACCGTGCGCGACGCACGCGACGCCACGGCACCGCCCCGCTTTGAGGTCAAGGCGCCGGAAGGCGCTCCGAACGTGCTCATAGTGCTCATTGACGACATGGGGTTCGGCATGTCGAGCGCTTTTGGCGGGCCGATCGCGATGAAGACCGCCGAGCGCCTCGCCAAACAAGGGCTTCGCTATAACCAGTTTCATACCACTGCGCTCTCCTCGCCGACGCGGACTGCGCTGCTTTCCGGCCGCAACCACCACATGAACAACATGGGGGCCATCACGGAGGCTGCCACCGCCTTCCCCGGCAACACGGGGCAGCGGCCCGACAACGTCGCGCCGCTTGCGGAGATGCTGCGTCTCAACGGTTACAGCACGAGCTTCTTCGGCAAGAACCACGAGACAGCTGCGTGGGAGGTGAGCCCCTCGGGGCCGACCAATCGCTGGCCGACCCGCAGCGGCTTCGACAAGTTCTATGGATTCATAGGCGGCGAGACTGACCAGTGGGCGCCCACGCTCTATGACGGGCTGACCCCGATCGGGACGCCGCACTACCCGGGCTACCACTTCATGACGGACATGACCAATCAGGCGATTTCCTGGATGAAGTTCCAGAAGGCGCTCACGCCCGACAGGCCGTTCTTCATGTACTTCGCGCCGGGCGCCACGCACGCGCCGCACCAGGTGCCAAAGGAATGGATCGCCAAGTATAAAGGCAGGTTTGACCAGGGCTGGGACAAGATGCGGGAAGAGACGCTGGCGCGTCAGATCGCGCTGGGTGTGGTGCCTGCCGGGACCAGGCTCGCCCCCAAGCCTGAGGGCATCAAGGACTGGGACAAGCTGACTGCTGATGAAAAGAAGCTTTTTGCCCGCCAGATGGAGGTCTTTGCCGGCTTTGGCGAATACTGCGACTACGAGATCGGCCGGTTGTTCGACGCTATTGGTGAGACGGGCCAGCTCGACAACACCCTGATCTTCTACATCATCGGCGATAACGGCACGAGCGCTGAGGGCGGCATGCTCGGCATGTTCAACGAGGCGACATATTTTAACGGTGTCGCGGAGACGGTCCCGGAGATGCTCAAACACTACGACGAATGGGGTGGTCCCAACACCTATGCGCATATGGCGGCAGGCTGGGCCATCGCGGGCGACACGCCCTTTATGTGGACCAAGCAGGTTCCCTCCAACTACGGTGGCACCCGCAACCCGTTGATCGTCTCGTGGCCCGGGCATATCTCAGCCACCAGCGAGGTCCGCTCGCAGTGGCACCACGTAATCGATATCGCGCCAACCGTGCTTGAAGCTGCCCGCCTGCCCGAGCCCAGGAGTGTCAATGGCACGGTACAGGAGCCTATCGAAGGCAAGAGCATGCTTTATACCTTCGGGAATGCCAGGGCCGAGAGCACGCACAAGACCCAGTACTTCGAGATCATGGGCAACCGAGGAATCTACAGCGACGGCTGGTTTGCCGGCACCATCCACCGGGCGCCCTGGGAGCAACTGCCGCGGAGGAAGCTGCAGGATGACATTTGGGAGCTGTACGACACCCGCAAGGACTTCAGTCTTGTGAACGACCTGGCCGCGGCGAACCCGGCGAAGCTCAAGGAGATGCAGGACCTCTTCATCAAGGAAGCCATCAAGAACCGCGTGCTGCCCATCGATGATCGCCTCCTCGAACGCATCAACGCTGCAACCGCGGGTCGGCCTGACTTGATGGGGGACCGCACGTCTCTCACCCTCTCTCAGGGGATGGGGGGGATGAGCGAGAACGTTTTCATTAACATCAAGAACCGGTCGCTCTCGATCACAGCTGACGTGGAGATCCCGCAGGGCGGCGCGAACGGCGTGATCCTGGCCCAGGCGGGCCGGTTCGGCGGCTGGAGCCTTTATCTGAAGGACGGCAAGCCAACCTATTGCTATAACTTCCTGGGGCTCCAGGAATACAAGGTCTCAGCTCCGCAACCGGTGGCTGCGGGCAAAGCCACGATCCGCATGAACTTCGATTATGACGGCGGAGGGATCGGCAAGGGAGGCACGGCCACAATCCTGATCAACGGTGAGAAGGTCGCCAGCGGCCGGATCGAGCACACGCAGGCGATGATCTTCTCGGCTGACGAAACGGCCGACGTGGGGATAGATACCGCCACGCCGGTCACGACAGACTACAAGGAAGGCGACAACGCGTTTACGGGCAAGATCGTTAAGGTTGTCGTCGATGTGAAGCCGATCGGGGCCGCGGTCAAGGCAGAGGCTGACAAGGGCAAGGCGGAAGCCGCTCATAAGAAGGCAATGTCGGACTGAGTAATGCGAAGTTATCAGGAAGGAAAGGGTGTAATGCACTCTCCTTCCTGAGCTTTTCTTCGGTGCATAGACTGACGACTGAGCAGTAAAGCTTAGCAAAAAAAAATAAGATGAAAAGGAGAATGAGAAATGAACATGTCTTTCAGTAAAAAGAAGTTGGTTGTGGTTTTTCTGAGTATGGCTGCCCTGGTGCTTTCCTGTTCACTCTGCCTTGCAGAGGACAAACCGGCGGACAACATGGATATCGTCCGTGAAAAGATCCAGGCTGACAAAAAGCTGCTGGTCGCGGAAAATATGCAGCTCACCGAGGCCGAGGCCAAGTCCTTCTGGCCGGTCTATGAAGATTATCAGAACGAACTCTTCCTGCTCCAGTCGCGGAGCATCAGACTCATCAAAGACTTTGCCGGAGCCTATAAAGAGATGACAGACAAGGACGCAAAGAAGCTCCTTGACGAATACCTGACCATCGAGGGTCTTCGCCTGAAGGTACGCCAGGCCTATTTGCCGAAGTTCCGGAAGGTGCTGCCGGAAAAAAAGGTGGCACGCTACTACCAGATCGAAAACAAGATTCACGCAGTGGTGAATTATGAACTTGCGAAGGAAATCCCGCTCGTCAAAGTGAGCAAGTAAGAAAAGAAAAGGAGATGACGATCATGAAATACGTTAAAAAAATCGCAGTCATTCTGGTCATTACATTCATAGCGGCGGGACTTACGGCGCCTGTGCCTGCCATAGCGGCCGGCGCGGGTGAGATAGACAGGGACGTCAATAAGGCTCTCAAAGATTTATATGCCAAGACCCCTGCTGCGAAGGCGCTGGGGGAGAAGGCGAAGGGCATTCTCGTCTTCCCGGGCATTGTGAAGGGCGGGTTCATAGTCGCGGGCCAGTTCGGTGAAGGCGCTCTCTTGAAGGACGGCAGGAGCGTCGGCTATTACAGCAGTGTCGCTTTGTCGTATGGGCTCCAGGCAGGGGCGCAGAAGTTCGGGTATGCCTTGTTCTTCATGAGCGATTCGGCGGCGAATTGGCTCAACAGGAGCGATGGATGGGAGCTCGGCACCGGACCGAGCATCGTTGTGGTGGATGCGGGACTGGCAAAGTCACTGAGCACTACCACGGCACAGTCCGATATTTACGCCTTCTTTTTCGACCAGAAGGGACTGATGGCAGGTCTCGGCCTGCAGGGGACAAAGGTCACGAAGATCAACAAATAGGCAGATCGGGCAGGCGCCGGTGAAGAACGTGACCGGCAAGCGTTTGGGTGAATATGCAGGAACAGTCCGGGTAGGGACTGTTCCTGCAACTTAATAATGCGCATGAAAGTTTATGGTGAATTGAACAAACAAAGCTATCAGGCCAGGACGACAAATCCCTGTTCTTTAAAATGGGTGTCAAAGGCAAAAACGGTTTTGATTCCCGAGGAGCGCATGAGCTCGAAGCTGACACAGTCCACAAGACTGAGCGAGCGTCGTGAGGCAGACAGAAGCGCGGCGATACCGGAGCGGTGCATCTCAGGGGTGATAAACTCAATAGTGATAAGCGGGAGGATGTCCTCTTGAAATCCCCGTACGGCTTCCAGTCCGAGGCGGTTCTGTATAAGGGCAAAGGCCTCTACGAGGACATAATTGCTCGTTACAAGAGCACGCTCAGCCCCGAGCAGCCTCGTCCACACCTTCGTCGCCTTTTGGTTATTGGTATCATCCCTGTCGAGCAAGGCGTAAAATGCGGAGGTATCGATGAAGATGCTCATTTGCCGAATGCGTCCGCGAGGTATTTGTCGTGTTTCCGGGAAACATCGCTTCTGCCCGAGCTGAATTTGCCGGCAATTTCGATCGCCCTCTTGCGCCTCTCTTCGGGATCTGCCGCCGGTCCGGACTTAATCATGACATCAACGGCACGCCGTATCAGCTCAGCGCTTGACAGGTGGCGCGATGCCGCCATCTTCCTGAGGGCTTTTGCCTGTTCTTCTGTCAGCTGTATCTGTGTTCTGACCATTGCAGCCTCCTGTGATTACAGTTTTGATATCATGATAACAGATGGAGAATATGCCGGTCAAGAAAAAGGGCCGGAAGGGTG
>VEOY01000180.1 GCA_012026685.1 Nitrospirota bacterium | reverse complement strand
GGTATGAGGTCTGAGAGAGCCGGGAAGGTATGCATGCTCCCGGTGATCGAACTTACGTCTCCGCCTGCAGCAACAGCATTCACAACCTCCTGAATAAGGATTGAGGCATGGGGGCCGATGATGTGGAAGCCGAGGATCTTCTTCGTATTCTTTTCGACGATCGCCTTTGCAAATCCCAGCTTTTCGCGCATTGCCTCGCCCATGACCGTGTCCGAGTACATGGCCTTTCCCACGAGGACATCATATTCCTTCCGGGCCTTTTCCTCGGTCAAACCTACGGAAGCGATCTGGGGCTGGACAAACACTGCATGGGGAACTGACCGGTAGTCCATCCGCATCTTCTTCTTGTGCGTGGCATTGTGCCAGGCGATCTCTGCCATTTTGTCGCCCGCGTGCGTGAACATGGATCTCCCGATCGCGTCACCGATCGCCCATATGTGCTTCCTGTTGGTCTCGAGTTGATCGTTCACGGTGATGAAATTGCCGGGACCGGTCTCTATGCCGGCATTCGCGACGTTCAGGATATCCGCATTGGACTTTCTGCCTGTGGCGACCATCAGCTTTTCAGCAGAAAGCTCTGTCTCCTGACCTGTTGCGGTATCCTTCACCGTCACCGTGCAGCCGCCTGCTGATCCCTTCACCCCAAGTATCCCCGTTACCATCCGCAGATCCATGCGCCGGGACAATTCACTTTTCAGCAGTTCCGATATTTCGGGTTCTTCAAATGACAGGAGTCTGGCCGACCTCTCGATGACCGTCACCTTTGTTCCGACGGCAGAGAAGAAATGGGCATATTCGAGGCCGATGTATCCGCCGCCGATCATGATGAGGCTTTCGGGTTTTTCTTCGAGCTGGAGAAGAGTCTCGTTCGTCAGATAGGGGACCGCATCCAGCCCCGGTATGGGCGGAATTGAAGGACGCGATCCAGAGGCGATGAAGATCTTCCTGCCGCGTATCTTTTCCTTGCCCACGGAGATCACGCGTTCGTCGATGAATGAGGCTGTCCCGGAGTAAAGATCAATATTTTCCGTGCTCTCGATCGCCTGTTTTATCCCATCTGTCCCGTTTGCAACAACAGTTCTTGTGCGGTCCATGACCGACCTGAAGTCCAAAGAGGATATGGTTGCATTGATGCCGAGTCTTGCAGAAGCATTTATCTCCAGGACCCTGTCAGCCACATGGATGAGTGTCTTTGAAGGGACGCAACCGTTATTGACGCACGTTCCGCCTACCCGTGCCTTGTCGATAAGGGCGACCTTCAGTTCTTCTGCGGCTGCCTTGAATGCTACTGCGAGACCGACGTCTCCTGCTCCGATAACGACAACATCATACCGTTTCATGAACATACCTCTCCGCGTAAAAGATATACCGGGTACTAACCCCAGTATATCACTCTGTTCCCGAGCTGCAATGAGGCGCAGATGAAAACATTTTTTGCAAACCTGCGAAGATTTTTCCCCGAAATTCTCAGATTTGCAAAAAACGTGGAAGAGGAATGCCCTAAAATCAAATACTTCGAAAAGGCATAATAATTGCTTATAAATTTATAAGAACTGCTAATAATTCGGGAGGGTTATTTATATGGTCGCTGTAGCCGAAGAAGTAGGGATATGTCCATACACTCTTGAGCCTTGTGAAGATTGTTGTGAACAGAAACTTGTCAAGACGCAGAAAATATGTCCCTTTACTGGGGAAAAATGTTTTCTGGATTAAGTAAACGCTGAAGGCTCGTCAGGGCGGCAGCCCCGGGCCGGAGCACACCCTGTGAAACGGCCTCCTATGCCTGCCGGTGGTACTCCTGTATCGATCTGATGTTGATATTTTTCTTCCGGAGCTGTTCGATGGCGGTCACGACCGCCCGCGCGCCTGATACCGTTGTCGTATAGGGGATACCGTACTGCAGAGCGCTCCGTCTGATCGACAGGGAGTCCCGCTGTGCCTGTGCCCCGCTCACCGTATTGATGACGAAGACGATCTCCTTGTTCTTGATGAGGTCGACGATATGCGGTCTGCCTTCGGCGACCTTGTTGATCACTTCTACGTCGTGGCCCTTTTCGTTCAGGAACTTCGCCGTCCCCCCCGTTGCAATGACCGTGAAACCCGCGGCATACAGTCTTTTTACGAGGTCGCAGATGCCCGGCTTGTCCTTGTCCCTGATGCTGATCACGATCTTTCCGGAAAGGGGGAGCCTGTTGTTGCTGGATGCCTGGGCCTTTGCATACGCCCGGCCAAAGTCTTCGTCGATGCCCATGACCTCACCGGTCGATTTCATCTCGGGCCCGAGGATCGTATCGACGCCCGGGAACTTGTCGAACGGGAAGACCGCTTCTTTTACGGCAACATGGCGTATCTCCTTCTCCTGTGTCAAGCCGAGCTCTTTCAGAGTCTTGCCGATCATCAGTTTTGCGGCGATCTTCGCAAGCGGGACACCCGTTGCCTTTGATACAAAGGGGATGGTCCGGGAGCCGCGCGGGTTCACCTCAAGGATATAGATCTCGTCCTTTTTCACCGCGAACTGGATGTTCATGAGCCCGACCACGCCGAGTTCAAGGGCAAGGGCCCTGGACTGCCTCTTTATCTCACCGATTATCGCGTCCGACAGGGAGTAGGGCGGCAGGGAACAGGCCGAGTCCCCCGAGTGGATGCCTGCTTCTTCTATATGCTCCATGACGCCGCCGACAATCACGTCCTTTCCGTCGGAGATCGCATCAACGTCAACCTCGATCGCGTCATCGAGATATTTGTCCACGAGGATAGGATGCTCGGGAGACGCCTTGAGCGCCCTCTCCATATAGTTCCTGATGGAGTCTTCATCATAGACGATCTCCATGGCCCTTCCTCCGAGCACATAGGAAGGTCTGACCATTACCGGATAGCCGATCTTCACAGCTGCGGCGACCGCCTCATCGACCGACATGGCCGTGTCGCTCTCCGGCTGCCGCAGGTCAAGCTTGTGCAGGAGTTCCTTGAACCGCTTCCGGTCTTCGGCCCGGTCTATGGCGTCAGGCGATGTGCCGAGGATCCTGATGCCTTCGCGCTCAAGCGGAACGGCCAGTTTCAGGGGGGTCTGCCCGCCGAACTGGACGATCACCCCGATCGGGTTTTCGGTGTCGATGATATTCAGAACATCTTCTATCGTGAGGGGCTCGAAATACAGCCTGTCGGCAGTGTCGTAGTCCGTGCTCACGGTCTCGGGGTTGCAGTTGACCATGATCGTTTCGTAGCCGAGTTCCCTGAGTCCGAACACCGCGTGCACGCAGCAATAGTCAAATTCGATGCCCTGGCCGATCCTGTTCGGTCCGGAGCCGAGGATGATGACCTTCTTCTTTTCCGTGGGGTTGGCTTCAGAGTCGAAACAGCTTGCAGGCTTGCCAGCTTGCCAGCTATCAAGCTTGTAAAACGGCCGTTCGTACGCAGAGTAAAGATACGGTGTATATGCCGCGAACTCGGCAGCGCAGGTATCGACCATCTTGTAAACCGGGCGTATATCGTTATCCCTCCTGAACTTTCTGATCTCAGCCTCTCCACGTCCGAGGAGCTTGCCGAGCCTTCTGTCAGAGAAACCGTACTCCTTAGCCTCGCGAACTAAAGCTGAAAGCTGAGAGCTGAGAGCCTCCGGAGAGGGTTCTTTAGCTCTTCGCTCCATGCTCTTCGCTCCATGTGTTCGTATCTTTTCCTCGAACTCCAGTATCTGCCTGATATTGTTCAGGAACCAGGGGTCGATCTTCGAGTGCTCATAGATATCCTGGACCGTCATCCCCGCGCGGAGAGCCTGGGCAACATACCATATTCTCTCTACGCCCGGGATCTTCAGCTTCATCGCTATTTTTTCGGTATCAGCAGCGACCTCTTCAAAACCGTAGGTGCCGGTCTCAAGGCTGCGCAGCGCCTTCTGAAGCGACTCTTTGAACGTCCTGCCGATGGACATGGCCTCGCCCACTGACTTCATCTGCGTGGTGAGCACCGGGTCTGCTTCGGGGAACTTTTCGAAGGCGAATCTCGGGAACTTTGTCACAACGTAGTCGATCGTTGGCTCAAAGGATGCCGGGGTCTCGCGGGTAATGTCGTTCCTGATCTCATCGAGCGTCAGCCCCACCGCAAGTTTCGCGGCGATCTTCGCGATCGGGAAGCCGGTGGCCTTCGAAGCGAGGGCGGAACTGCGCGAGACCCGGGGATTCATCTCGATGACGATCATGCGGCCTGTGTACTGGTTGAGCGCGAACTGGATGTTCGATCCGCCGGTATCGACGCCGATCTCCCTGATGATCGCGATCGACGCGTCTCTCATCCTCTGGTATTCCTTGTCCGTAAGCGTCTGGGCAGGGGCCACGGTGATCGAGTCCCCGGTATGCACTCCCATGGGGTCGAAGTTCTCGATGGAGCAGATGATCACGACGTTGTCCTTCGTGTCCCGCATCACCTCAAGTTCATACTCTTTCCATCCGAGCGCGGACTCTTCCACCAGCACCTGGCTCACCGGGCTCAGCTTCAGACCCTTGTCCAGCAGTTCGGTATATTCCTCGATGTTGTAGGCGATGCCTCCGCCCGTGCCGCCGAGGGTGAATGCCGGTCTCAGGATCGCCGGAAAGCCGATATGCTCGACAGCGTCGAGGCCCTCTCTGAGCGAAGAAACGGTCGAACTTTTCGGCAGGTCCAGACCGATCTTGAGCATCGCCTGTTTGAAGAGCTCCCTGTCCTCGGCTTTCTTGATGGCGTGCAGCCGCGCGCCGATAAGCTCCACCCCGTATTTTTCGAGTACGCCGCTTTCCGAAAGTTTTACCGCGAGGTTGAGCGCCGTCTGCCCCCCCATGGTAGGCAGGATGGCGTCGGGCCGTTCCTTCTCGATGATCATCTCGAGGATCTCTACCGTAAGCGGTTCTATATAGGTAACGTCCGCGGTCTCCGGGTCTGTCATTATCGTGGCAGGGATCGAGTTGACGAGCACGACCTGGTAGCCCTCCTCGCGCAGGGCCCTGCATGCCTGGGTGCCCGAATAATCGTATTCGCAGGCCTGGCCGATTATG
>VEOY01000070.1 GCA_012026685.1 Nitrospirota bacterium | reverse complement strand
CGATATATGCCTGGGCCAAGGATGCCGCGGGAAATATTTCTGCCATGGCAAGCTCAACCGTCCGCATAAAGCTGAACACCGGGACCGCGATCATCCCTGTGCCGGCATCACAGGAGATATTCTCCTACAGCGCAATTGCATATCCGGTAGAAAAAGGTAGCATTGCAAAGGCAAAGCCCCTTGGCATAGGTCCCCTGGCAGCGGGAGGTCCTGTGCTTGACCTGCAGGCAAGTATCGGTCCGTTTGACGGTCCTGTGGATATATATATCACCCTATTCGCTCCGGCCAAGTCCGGCAATCTTCAGCCTGCAGAAACATTCTATCTGAGACCCGACAACGTTTTCGAAGCCGTAACAACAGCGCCCAATCCATGGCAACAGGGTGTGACCGATGTTAACGAACATATAACGGATATGAACGTGGCGGATCTTCTGCCTGGGCCGTATATCCTAATAATGACCGTGACACCTGCGGGTTCTCAGGATACCTATTACCACTGGGTAACTCCGTTTGTAATCCCCTGAACGGGGACAGAGCAAGGGGCGGAGGAGAGAAACCTCCGCCCCTTTTTTGTTCAGACGTTGACTTAACTCAAGCGCCAAGGCTATTTTAAAAAATGAGATTTATCCTTTTCGATATTGACGGTACGCTGATCGATTCAGGCGGAGCAGGAATACGGGCCCTGAACCTTGCCTTTGATGATATGTTTTCGGTCTCTGACGCGTTCAGGGGAATCAGCATGGCCGGCAAGACAGATCTTCAGATCGTCACCGAAGGCCTCAGACTGCACGGCATCGAAGGTTCAAACGGCATTGTGCCCAAGTTCCTCGCCGCCTATGTGAAGCACCTGGACAATACGATCGATACAAAAAATGGCCGCATCATGGCAGGCATCAGGGAAGCGCTTGAGGCCCTTGAGGAGATAGACGACTGCGTTTTGGGCCTTCTCACCGGGAATATTGAGCAAGGAGCCATGATAAAGCTCGGGGCATTCGATCTTGCCAGGTACTTTGCAATAGGCGCTTTTGGCGATGACGATGCTGACAGGAACCGGCTCCTTCCCATTGCGTTGGAAAAGCTCAGGGAAAAGAAAAGCCTGGATATCAATTACCGGCAATGCGTCGTCATCGGCGACACACCAAGGGACGTTGACTGTTCAAAGCCCTATGGGGCATATTCCATCGCTGTTGCCACGGGTCCCTACTCATACGATGAACTGGCCGGAACGGAAGCGGACGCAGTGCTCCACGATCTTTCTGATACCACGAATTTCCTCAGAATCCTTGAGATGAAATAAACAGGCACGGAGGGCTGTTCATGGCCGATATCCTTGACGGTAAAACACTTGCAGAGAGAATAAAACAGAGGGTTCGGAGAGAGGTCGCATCGCTTAATAAAGATGCTGTTGATGTGGGGCTTGGTGTCCTGCTCACGGGTGATAACCCTGCGTCTGTTCAATATTACAAGACAACGCTGGGGGCCTGCAGGAAGACAGGCATAACCGCATATGAATTCAGGTTTGCCGACACTGTTTCTTTGAACGAACTGCTCAATAGCATCCACGCGATCAACCGTGATGAGCGCATTCACGGACTGCTTATGCTGATGCCGCTGCCGGCAAGGATCAATGCGCGAAGGGTCATAAATACCCTTGTCCCTGAAAAAGACATTGACGGGCTGGGCTCGATCTCCGTCGGCAGGCTTTCCGCTGACGAGTCGACCATCCAGATCATCAGACAGACCGGTGCGAATACCATGAACCGCGATGCGATGAACCCGGCTGCCTGGAGTTTTCTTCCCTGCACCCCTTTCGGTGTGATACGACTCCTTGAGCACTATAAGGTGCCGATCAGGGGAAGGCATGTGGTTATCATAGGGAAGAGCCTGGCCGTTGGTAAGCCGCTCTCCATGATGTTCCTCGCAAAGGAGGCTACCGTAACGGTCTGCCACAGGGAAACCCGGGACCTGGGTAGCATGACACGCCAGGCTGATATCCTCTGCAGCGCGACCGGCAAAGCCGCGCTGGTAACAGGAGATATGGTGAAAAGAGGCGCTGTTGTTGTGGATGTCGGGATCAATATGCTTCAGGATGGGACCATGACCGGAGATGTTGATTTTAGGTCGGTTGCCAGGAAGGCCTCTCTGATAACGCCTGTTCCCGGGGGTGTAGGACCTGTTACGGTCGCCATGCTTCTGGAGAATACGGCCCGCTCTGCCCGGCGGTTCAATATGCTGCACCCGTCCATGACACTCGCATGAGTGGTGGAAGTCAGCAGACCGATGCAAATATCCTGTCATCGAAACCTTTTGTCTCTGGTATGAGCAGGTGATTGACGCTGACGCCGCATTCCGCCTTGCCACAGATTTCGTTCCGAGCGGCGATCAGCCGGAGGCGGTCAGGCAACTGACCGAAGGGCTGATCAAGGGGAGGGGGCATCAGGTTCTTCTGGGTGTCACCGGCTCCGGCAAGACCTTCACGATCGCGAATGTCATCGCCAGGGCGCAGAGACCCACGCTCATCGTTGCTCACAACAAAACGCTTGCAGCCCAGCTTTATGGAGAGTTCAGGGAACTTTTCCCCGAAAACGCCGTGGAGTTCTTTGTGAGCTACTATGACTACAATCAGCCCGAGGCTTACCTGCCGACAACCGATACCTATATCGAAAAGGATGCTCTTATCAATGATGATATCGACAGACTCAGGCATTCGGCAACGCGCGCAGTACTCGAGCGCAGGGACGTGATCGTTGTTGCGTCAGTGTCCTGCATCTACGGTATCGGTTCACCGCAAGATTACATGGATATGCATCTCTCGCTTGAAGAGAACATGCGTACGGAAAGGGACGCTGTGCTGGACAGGCTTGTCGAGATCCAGTACAACAGGACAGACACGGAGTTCAGGCGGGGCTCGTTCAGGGTGCGAGGCGATATCGTCGAGATCTATCCGCCGTTCGCACTCGACAGGGCGATACGGATCGAGTTCTTCGGAGACAGCATTGACGCGCTGTATGAGGTCGATCCGCTTACCGGCAACCGGCTCCGTAGGATCGGGAGGATCGCTCTTTTCCCGAACAGTCACTGGCTGACACCGCGCAACAGGCTTGAGACGGCGCTCCTCAGCATTGAACGGGAGATGAAGGAGGCTGTTGAACGTTTCCTGCAGCAGGGGAAGATCGTCGAGGCCAGACGGATCGAGGAGAGGACTCGTTTCGACATGGAGATGTTGAAGGAGTTCAATTACTGCCACGGCATCGAGAACTATTCTCGACATCTCAGCGGCAGGGCTGCCGGTGATCCGCCGTATACGCTGGTGGATTACTTTCCTGAGAACTTCCTGATCGTGCTCGACGAGTCGCACGCAACGATACCTCAGATCCGTGGAATGTACGAAGGTGACCGTTCAAGAAAGAAGACGCTCATAGACTTCGGCTTCAGGCTGCCGTCTGCCCTCGATAACCGGCCTCTCAAGTTCGACGAATTCGAGCGGAGAGTCCCGCGGGCGATCTATGTTTCCGCAACCCCTGCGGCCTATGAGATCGAGAGATCGGGAGGGAGGGTCATAGAACAGATCATCAGGCCGACAGGGCTGATAGACCCGAAGCCGTCTGTCAGGCCCGTATCCGGCCAGGTTGAGGACCTGCTGGGTGAGATACGAAAACGGACAGAGAAGAATGAACGCGTGCTCGTCACAACGCTTACCAAGAAGATGGCCGAGGACCTTACCGATTACTATCTTGAACTCGGCGTCAGGACACGATATCTGCACTCTGACATCGATACGCTTGAACGGGTCGAGATCATACGTGACCTGAGAATGGGCAAGTTCGACGTGCTTGTGGGTGTGAACCTGCTCAGGGAAGGTCTTGACATTCCCGAGGTGTCCCTTGTCGCTATACTCGATGCTGACAAGGAGGGGTTCCTCAGATCGGAGCGTTCGCTCATCCAGACAACAGGAAGAGCTGCGCGCAATGCCAGCGGTGAGGTTATTTTCTATGCCGATACCCTGACCGGTTCACTGAAGAAGGCCATTGATGAAACGAACCGCAGGCGTACTATCCAGGGAGAATACAATAAAAAGATGGGTATTACGCCTGAAACGATCAAAAGCAGCATCAAGGATATCGTAAGCTCGATTTATGAGTCCGACTATTACAATGTGCCGGCCGCGGCCGAGGAAGCCGCGGTGTATGCTGCTGATGATGAGACCCTGAAACGGCTCGAAGCCGAGATGAAAGAGGCGGCAAGGAACCTCGAGTTCGAACGGGCCGCTGCCATCCGTGACAGGATGCGGGATATCAGGAAGAAGATGCTCGAAGTAGGAATAAAGCGCCCTTAGCAGGACAGGCGACTGCCGCGCATTGAACCTGTAAGCAGACCGAAAGTCTATTTTCTGCCTTCCAGCTTTGCTTTGAGCAGGTCTCCCAGTGTTCCAAGGCCTCCGGTTGAACCCGCGGCCTGCCGGGACTCGGTCAGATATTCCTCATACTCCTGTTTGACCGCCATATCCATTGCAGCCTTTCTGCTCAACCTGACCTTATTGCTTTCCGTGTCAACTTCGATGACGGCAACTTTTATGTCAGATCCCTCAGGGAACATCTTCTTATGGTCCGCGCCCTGTGTTGTGGCCATTTCATTGTTCGGGATGAGGCCTGTCAGACCGCTTTTAAGCTTTACAAAGACCCCGAACGGCATGATCTTTTCGACTTTGCCTTCGAGGATATCGCCAACAGCGGGAAGAACGATCTTCTCAGGCTCCACCTTGGGATTTATGGAAAGGGAGATCTTCCGGTTCTCAGCATCAACAGACAGGACATAGGCTTCAAGGGTCTGCCCCACTTCGACCACCTCTTTCGGATGGTTGATCCTTCTTCCCGCGCCGAGATTCGAAATGTGGATCAGCCCGTCAATGCCCGGCTCGAGATTCACGAATGCCCCGAAGGGTGCAAGCCGTACGATCTTGCCGGTCACACGGCTTCCTTCCGCATATGTGCCTGCAATGCGCGTCCAGGGATCGGGTTCCATTGCCTTGAGGCTCAGGCTCAGTTTGTTGCTTTCCCAATCAACAGACAGGATCCTGGCAGTGACCTGCTGTCCCAGCGACAGGATATCTGAGGGCCTTTCATTCCTTACCCAGGAAAGCTCGCTTGCAGGTATCAGGCCGTCTATGCCTCCCAGATCAACGAACGCTCCGAAGTTCATGACAGAACGGACCGTCCCGGTTACATCCATGCCTACGTGGAGGGTCTCTTTCAGCTTCTGCACTCTCTCCGCTTTTTCCTTCTCGAGGAGAGACCGTCGCGAGAGGATGATATTCTTTCCCTGTTCTTCGAACTCCAGCACCTTGAACGGGAATGTCCTCCCGAGATAAACGCCGCCCTCGCGACCTCCCCTGAGATCGATCTGAGAAAAGGGACAGAAGCACCGGACATCGCCAACGAGGACTTCAAAACCACCCTTCACTTCGCGTTTAATTTCGCCCTGGACGGGAATCTCGGCCTCGAAGGCGTCGCGGATGTTCTTAAGGCTCACTGCAGAATAACCGCGTATCAGTGTGGTGAATTTTCGAATACCGTTTTCAACGGAGACAAAAAAGGCATCGAACTCGTCTCCTGTCTTAACCTGGTAATTGCCTTCCTTGTCCCTGAACTCACTAAGGTTGATCGCCCCTTCACTCTTGTCTCCAAGGTCTATGAACGCAAGGTCGCCGGTGATGCTGACGATCCTCGCCGTTATTTTCTGTCCTGGGGAAAATCTGACCGCCTGCTTGTTGCTTTTCGCGAACAGTTCGGCAAAGCTCTCTTCCTGGGGAGCGGCAGGAGTTAGGTTATTCTTGTCCGTCGGGATATGTTCTGTTGTTTCTGCATTCATGCGTGGGTGACCTCTCAACGAATTTTTGGATTTGTGCCCGAACTGTATTATCGTATGGTTTACTTTACAGCCTGGCGGGTAATCTACATGACTCATAATTTTATAGGATAATGATCCCGGGAGTCAAATAAAAGGTGGTTTCAAACTTCAAACGCGTCCTGGATATATTCGAGGAACGGCTTTCCACCCTGCATCGATACACTGATGACATCGAACCGTACAGGGACTTCCGTTCTGAGTCTTTTCATATAGTTCAAAGCAACGGAGCGGATCTTCTGCTGTTTTCTTCTGGTTACCGCCTCGAACGGTGCTCCGTAGACATTGCCGGTCCTTGTTTTAACTTCAATGAAAACAAGGACATCCCCATCCCTGGCGATGATATCGATCTCCCCGAACGGGGTGCGGTGGTTCAGTTCCAGAACCGATAATCCTCTCTCACGGCAGAGGGCTGCTGCAAGCTTTTCCCCCTTTCTGCCGAGGTCGTCCTTCACAGTCTTTATTTGCACCCCTCGAGCCGCATGAGCAATGAAGGGATGCTTTCAACGTCCTTGATGTCCTTCTGGCAGAGCATTTTAAGGAGTTCCCTGAAGTCCGCAAACTCTTCCCAATGTGTTCGGAGATTGCATGAGAGGGACTTGAACAGGGTTTCCCCTTTTGCATCCCAGTCAAGCAGGATGACGACAACAGGGCATTTCTCGGCAATCTCTTCGGAAAACTCATAGATCCCCTTGCCACCGTGGAGCACGAAGATCTGTCCGGCCAGTCCGAGTTTTCTAAGGGCCTGGGCGTCCTTTTTCCCTTCCACAATGACCGGAACACGGTTATTGACCTCACAGAGTGCATCGATGACCTCTCTGAGCCTTTCAGCCCTCTCGCGTTCATCGGGGGTTGGCATCTTCTTCTGATGGTTATTGTTCATGGGATTCTATTCGTTATTATAAAACGATCTCCCAGATTAAGCCAAAGACGTTGGTTGAGATACATCCTGAAAGGGGTATGTTATGTGTCTTTTCCCCCGGTTTTTCCCCTGTGACGAAAAGGGATTCGGATATAAAGAAATGCTTTAAGATTCTCATGGAATATAATCGTTTTTTATTGTTAGTTGGTTTGTTGACAATAAGTATATTTTCATATATTTTAGTCATATGGCTGCTAAACTGGGGCAAATCCTGATAGCTTCAAGCATTATCACTGAAGAGCAACTCAAACAGGCGCTCAGTACCCAGAAAAAAGAAGGGGGCAGGCTCGGGACCAACCTTGTCAAACTCGGCTTTATTACAGAAGAGAAGCTTGTTACCTTTCTGAGCAAACAGTATGGCGTTCCTGCCATAAATCTGTCCGAATATAAGATCGATGCCGCCGTCCTTAAACTTGTCCCTGCAGACATGGCAAAAAAGTATCTCATTATGCCGGTTGCGAGGGTCGGTGCCACCCTGACCATAGCAATGGCAGACCCCTCCAATGTCTTTGCCATTGATGACGTCAAATTCATGACCGGCTACAATGTCGAGGTTGTCGTATCGAGCGAAAGCGCGGTGATCAGTTCGATCACAACGTACTATATGGGCAAGGGCGAAAATGTCCTCGCACCTTCGGCGTCCGCACAGCAGAAGGCGGCGGCGACCTCTGCCATCCTCCAGGCAAAGGACTATACGCTGAGTGATGAGGACCTGAGTACCGGCGTAGACACATTTGGTTCGGGGGACGAAGGCCCTCAGGTCAGTGTCGATGATTTCGATTCGATTGTCGGAAACGCCCTTGACGGCGTGGATGTCCTTGAGGAGAAAGATGATGCCGAGGTCGTCAAAGAGGTTGAGGCCCCGATCGTCAAGCTGGTGAACGGGATATTCGTCAACGCGATCAAGTCAGGCGCGAGCGATATCCATGTTGAACCCTATGAGCATTCCCTCAGGGTGAGATACCGCGTGGACGGCGTTATGTATACGGTCATGAACCTTCCGACCAAGATCAAGGCTGCGCTGACCTCAAGGATCAAGATCATGTCCAAGCTCGATATTGCAGAGCGCAGGCTCCCCCAGGACGGCAGGATCAAGCTGAAGCTTGGGAAAAAGCGGGATATCGATTTTCGCGTCTCCGTGCTTCCCTGCCTGTTCGGGGAAAAGACGGTTCTCCGGCTTCTTGACAAGGGCAACCTGCAGGTCGATCTTACAAAGCTGGGGTTCGAGCATTCTGCCATGGACGATTTCATGGAGGCGCTTAATAAACCGTACGGCATGATCCTGGTCACGGGTCCTACGGGAAGCGGCAAGACGACGACGCTTTATTCCGCATTGAATCACCTGAACAAGCCGGACACAAACATTATGACCGCGGAAGACCCCGTTGAGTTCAACTTCATGGGCATAAACCAGGTCCAGGTGAGGGAGGAGATAGGTCTGACCTTTGCAGCAGCCCTGAGGTCCTTTCTCCGGCAGGACCCGGACATCATCATGGTCGGAGAGATCAGGGACTTTGAAACCGCCGAGATCGGCGTCAAAGCTGCTCTTACGGGCCATCTTGTCTTAAGCACGCTTCATACGAATGACGCCCCCGGGACGATCAGCAGGCTGCTGAATATGGGTATCGAACCATTCCTTGTTTCTTCCGCGGTCATCCTTATCCTTGCTCAGAGGCTTGCCCGACGTGTATGCGCTCAATGTAAAGCAGAAGACCCCGTCCCTCCTCCGGCGCTGCTTAAGCTCGGCTTCAGCGAAAAAGAAGCGGGCAGCATGAAGGTGTTCAAGGGCAAGGGGTGTCCGGCCTGTAACAACACGGGATATAAAGGAAGGGTGGCTCTTTACGAGGTGATGCTCATCAAGGATGAGCTTAAGGAGCTGATCCTTGAAGGCGCATCCTCAGCGGAGATAAAAAAGGCTGCGATTCGCCTTGGGATGAAGACCCTGAGGATGAGCGGCATGACAAAAATTGTGGAAGGCGTAACAACCATAGATGAAGTAATGCGCGTTACGTTTGGAGACTAAAGGAGACCGTAATGGCAACGATCTATGACCTGCTGAAAGTCATGATAGAGAAAGGGGCGTCAGACCTTCATATCACGACCGGTAGCCCGCCGAGGCTCAGGGTTGACGGAAAGCTCATCCCCCTGGATCACCCGCCGCTTACGCCGGTGGAGACAAAGTCCCTTTGTTACAGCATCCTGACCGATGCGCAAAAGCACAAGTTTGAAGAGAATAACGAACTCGACCTCTCCTTTGGCGTAAAAGGCCTCAGCAGGTTCAGGGGCAATGTTTTCATGCAACGAGGCGCGGTAGCCGGCGCTTTCAGGACCATACCCTTTGAGATAAAGACTTTTCAGGACCTCGGACTTCCCGAGATCGTCAACGATCTTGTCAAAAGACCGAGGGGTCTTATCCTCGTCACCGGACCTACGGGCAGCGGCAAGTCTACGACCCTTGCGGCAATGGTGGACAGGATCAACTCGGAACGGTATGACCATATCATCACAGTAGAAGACCCTATCGAATATCTTCACGGACACAAAAAATGTCTCATCAATCAGCGGGAAGTTAATGCTGATACTGCTTCGTTCAAGGCTGCCCTCAGATATGTCCTGAGACAGGACCCTGATGTCGTGCTGATCGGCGAGATGAGAGACCTGGAGACCATCGAGGCTGCTCTTACGGTGTCCGAAACAGGCCACCTTACGCTCGCAACGTTGCATACCAATTCGGCAGTGCAGACAATCAACCGTATCATAGACGTTTTCCCGCCTCATCAGCAGGAACAGATTCGCGTCCAGTTATCATTCGTGCTCGAGGGGATCCTGTCGCAGCAACTGATCGCAAAGAAGTCCGGCAAAGGCAGGGCCCTTGCGATCGAACTTCTTGTCCCGAACCCTGCGATACGGAATCTCATTCGGGAGGACAAGATCCATCAGGTCTATTCCTCCATGCAGACAGGGCAGGCGCGCTACGGCATGCAGACAATGAACCAGTCTCTGATAGAACTGTATACAAAGGGGCATATCTCGTATGAGGATGCTGTCGGTAGGTCGCCGGTACCCGAGGAAATAATCACAATGCTGCAGAGGATCAGTTCCGCTCCCTCTGCGCGCGGGAGGTGATAAGGAATGGCAACGGTATTTGAGTGGTCAGGCAAGACGCCGCGAGGAGCGGTGGAGTCCGGAGAGCTTACCGCGAACTCAAAGGACGAGGTGATAGCGCAGCTGCGGAAGAAGAATATAACAGCGACGCTGGTCAGGCCCAAGGAAAAGACAGCCCGCAAGTTGAGCCTTGGCGGAGGCGCAAGCGATAAGGATATTGTTGTTTTTACGCGGCAGTTTGCCACCATGATCGATGCCGGCCTTCCGCTCGTACAGGCACTGGATATCCTCTCCACCCAGGTAGAAAACAAGACCATGGCAAGGGCCCTTTCCATTATAAAATCCGATGTCGAGTCCGGCGCTACCTATGCCGATGCGCTCAGGAAGCACCCGAAGGTATTTACGGACCTGTATGCGAACATGGTGGCTGCCGGTGAGTCGGGCGGTATCCTCGATACGATCCTGAACAGGCTTGCAAACTATATTGAAAAGGCGATGAAGCTTAAGAAGAAGGTAAAGGGCGCAATGATCTACCCGATCGTAGTGTCCACGATTGCCATAGGCGTCATCGCGGTCATTATGGTCTTTGTTGTCCCTACGTTCGCAAAGATGTTCGCAACCTTCGGCGGCAAATTGCCTGCGCCCACACAGCTCGTTATGAGCATAAGCCATTTCGTCGCAGGGCTGGGGGGACTCATTGTCCTGATCGTGTTTGTCGCATCTATAGTAGCGTACACGCAGATAAGAAAGACCGAAAAGGGAAGGGCGATTACGGATGCTTTTTTCCTTAAGCTCCCCATTTTCGGGCCTCTCCTCCGGAAGGTGGCGGTCGCAAAGTTTACCAGAACTCTGGGGACGCTTATCAGCAGCGGAGTTCCTATTTTGGACGGCCTTGACATAACCGCGAAAACGGCCGGCAACAAAGTGATTGAATATGCTGTCATGGAGATCCGACAGGCTGTCTCCGAAGGCAAGACGATTGCCGAACCGCTGATGAAGAGCGGCGTCTTCCCTCCCATGGTCACACACATGATATCTGTCGGCGAGTCAACCGGCGCTTTGGACGCCATGCTCTCCAAGATCGCCGATTTTTATGATGATGAAGTCGACAACGCGGTTTCGAACCTGACTTCCATGATGGAGCCTATGCTCATGGTATTTCTCGGCGGCTCCGTTGGTTTTATCGTCATCGCAATGTATCTTCCCATATTCAAGCTCATAACCCTCGTAAAATAGTTCATGGCAGAATATGCCTTGACCGGAAGACTCAAGGCCCTGATAGGATTCAGGGCCTTGTTTGTCAGTCTTCTTCTCGGCTCAGCATTTTTGCTCCGCATCGAGTTCTTCCCGAATCCCAAGGCAATTTCCTTTTTCATCATCGCCCTCTATCTGCTGACCATTGTATATGCATTATTGATACAGAGGATCAGGCATCTCCATGTTTTTGCGTATATCCAACTGATCCTTGATGTCATTGCTGAGATAGCGCTCATCTATATCACCGGCGGCATTGAAAGCTGGTTCCCGTTTACCCTGATACTTACCGTGATATCCTCGAGCATCGTCCTCAACCGGAGAGCGGGATATGTCATGGCAAGCATGGGGAGCATTCTGTACGGCGCGCTTCTTGACCTGCAGTTCTACCGCGTGCTGCCCCTGGATTATCAGGGGGTCATGCAAGAGAAGCAGTTTCTCTATAATATCTTTATCCATACGGTATCGCTGTTTGTAACTGCGTATCTTACAGGCTATCTGTCGACGAGGCTCGAAAAGACCGAAGAAAGGCTCGAGCAGAAGGATACCCACCTCAGAGACCTGGAGTTGTTCAATATGAAGGTGATCGAGAGCCTGCCGAGCGGCCTGTTTACGACCGACAGGGAAGGGAATGTCCTTATCTTCAACAAGGCTGCCGAGACGATCACGGGTATCAGCCAGCAGGAGATCATTGGGCAGAATATAACGCAGGCACTTCCTTCCCTGACATATCCGTTCAGAGCAGGGAGAAATGAGGAAACGCTGCTGCTATCGGGTCAGCAGAAGAAGATCATCGGTATTAACATGTCCATACTGAAGGACACCGCGCAGAAAGAGACGGGATATATCGGCATATTCCAGGACCTTACCCAACTCAAGGAGCTTGAGGCCGAGATGAAGGACAGGGAGAAATGGGCTGCTATCGGTGAGCTCTCGGCAAATATTGCCCACGAGATCCGCAACCCTCTTGCGTCGCTCCGCGGATCGATAGAGATGCTCAAGGAAGGGAAAATACCCGAGAGACACCGAGACAAGCTTATGGAAATTGCGATCAGCGAAATGCAGCGCCTTAATAACATTGTTACGGATTTTCTTACCTATTCGCGGCCGCGGCCGCTCGAGATCCACGAAGTGGATCTCCATGGGTTGCTCAGGAACACGCTTTCTCTTCTTGAGAATACCGCGCAGAAGATCAAGATCAAGCAGGCGTTTGAAGGGACGATGCTTGTCCGGGTTGATCCTGAAGCGATCCGGCAGGTGTTCTGGAATCTTGGCACCAATGCAGCCGATGCAATGGTTCAGGGCGGCGTGCTGACTGTTTCCACCCGGGATTTTTCCGACAGGGTATCTGTAATATTCTCCGATACCGGCCCCGGGATATCACAGCAGGACCTCTCGAGGATCTTTTATCCTTTTTACACGACAAAGGAGGGAGGGACAGGGCTCGGATTATCGATAGCGCACAGGATCGTGGAAGAACATAGGGGAAAGCTGGCAGCTGAAAGCACGCCTGGAATCGGGACAACTTTTGAGATTATACTACCAAAGGCATATGGCGCATAAAGGGAAAATACTGATCGCCGAAGACGAAAAGAGCATGCGAGAGGTGCTCAAGATACTCCTTGAAGAAGAGGGGTACGAGACGATGTCTGCTGTTGACGGCGTGGTCGCCTCGGAAATGATCCAGCAGGACATTTATGACATTGTTATTACAGACCTCAAAATGCCCCGGGCGGACGGGTTCGAAGTTCTCAGAAAGGTGAAGGAGATCTCGCCATCAACCATCGTCATCATGATCACGGCGTTCGGAACAACGGAATCCACGATCGAGGCAATGAAGCTCGGCGCATATGATTTTATCCATAAGCCGTTCAAGATAGACGAGATACGCATTGTCGTCAACAAGGCCTTTGAGCGGAAGAGACTGAGCGAGGAACTGTCGGTCCTGAGAGAGAAGGTACAGGCTTCGTACCGGCTCGAAAACCTTATCGGCAAGAGTCCCCGGATGCAGGAGCTGTTCAGGCTCATTCCGAAGATCGCCCAGAGCAACTCGAGTGTGCTGATCACGGGAGAAAGCGGCAGCGGAAAGGAACTTGTGGCAGCTGCGCTGCATAATCTGAGTCCGAGGAAAAGCAGGAATTTTGTCGCTATCAATTGCGCGACATTTCCTGAAGGGCTCCTTGAGTCGGAGCTGTTCGGACATGTAAAAGGGGCGTTCACCGGTGCGGTCAGCAACAAGCAGGGTCTCTTCGAGATCGCTGACGGCGGCACGATCTTCCTCGATGAGATCGCCGAGCTGCCCGGCCCCCTGCAGTCCAAACTTCTCCGGGTCCTTGAGAACGGGACGTTCAGACGGGTCGGAGGCGTTTCGGATATCACGGTGGACGTGCGGGTCGTTTCTGCGACGAACAAGGACCTTTCCGACGCCATTGCCTGCGGCAGCTTCAGGGAGGATCTCTTCTACCGCCTGAATGTCATCCCGGTCCACTTGCCGCCGCTCCGGGAGCGGACCGAAGATATCCCCCTTTTCCTGGAGCATTTTCTTGCCAAAGCTTCTCCTGAGAAAAAGGAATTCGCTCCCGAGGCACTCCGGCTGCTTATGCGATATCAGTGGAAGGGCAATGTGCGGGAGCTCGAAAACATGGTGGAACGGGTTGTGCTGTTTACTGAGCGGAACGTAATCCTCCCGGAGGACCTTCCTGAGGAGGTTGTCACCGCAGTAAATCCTTCGACCGCCATCCCTGAAATCAATGATGACGGTGTTGACCTCGAGAAGATCGTGGAAGCGATCGAAAAGAACTATCTGAACAAGGCCCTGACAAAGGCGAATGGCAACAAGACTGATGCTGCTAAATTGCTGAATCTTTCCTTCAGGGCGTTCAGGCACAGGCTGCATAAATACGGGATAAAGTGATAAAATGTCGGTCATGAAACTCGGAGAAGCAATGGTGAAGAGCAG
Organism: Nitrospirota bacterium; assembly: GCA_012026685.1. Classification (GTDB taxonomy): domain Bacteria; phylum Nitrospirota; class Thermodesulfovibrionia; order Thermodesulfovibrionales; family UBA6898; genus UBA6898. The sequence goes on along the minus strand of VEOY01000070.1, from coordinate 1,856 downwards.
CCTGATCACCAGGGAGCAGCTCAGGCAGGCGCTGGAACGGCAGGTCATCTTCGGCGGCAGGATCGGGACGAACATCCTGGAACTGGGGATCATCAAAGAAGGCGAAATGCTCTCTTTCTTGAGCACCTTTCTCAAAGTGCCGCCGGTGAAGCCGTCAGACCTGAATGACATAGATGCTGAAGTGATCGCATGCATCAGCAGGGAACTTGCGGAAAAGTATAAAATGCTGCCGTTCAGGAAGGACAGGAACAGGCTCCACGTTGCCATGCTCGATCCGCGGGAGATTTCCAGCATAGACGAGATACGATTTCTGACAGGGAACGACATCATACCGTATATCATCACGGACCTGCGAATGTACTATTGCCTTGAAAAATATTACGACATCAAACGGGATCTCCGCTATATCAGTGTTTTCGGAAAAGATGAAACCGCAGAGGAGAAGAAACCTGACGATATAAAGGAGCAGGTACTGAAGGTCAAGGAGCAGTTCGCCGGGGTGAAGGACCGGGAAGAGGTCATCGGCATTCTCCTGAACGAAACAAAGCAACTGGCATCACGGGCTGCGGTCTTCCTGGTCAGGGGGAGTGTCATCAACGGTTGGAAGTCACGGAACATAACGGTCGATCAGTTTGAGGTATCGGTGGACAGTCTGTCCATATTCTCGGAGGTGCTCAGCCGGAAGTCCTATTACCGTGGCCCTCTCCTGAAGATGCCGGGCAATGAACCTCTCATTGAGCGGTTGAACGGGGCTCCGCAGGACTGTTGCATGATACCGATTCATATCAGGGATAAGATCGTAGGGCTCCTTTATGTTGACAATGGAAATTCCGCGGTGCTCGATGCAGGGCTCGGACACATCAATAATCTCGTTTCCATGGCTGCAATCAGTTTTGAGCTGGTGATCTTGAGGAAAAAGCTCTTCGACCTATAAGGCTATCCGGTGCCTTCCGGTGTAGATGTTCATCCTGTCTCCCCGTACGAATCCTATCAGCGTAAGATCCGCAGCACCTGCTATCTCTACAGATAGACTCGTGGGTGCAGCTCTGCTGATGATCACCGGTATGCCGCACCGCGCGCATTTGGAAACGATCTCGGAGGAGAGGCGCCCGCTGGCAAGCATGATTTTCCCGTGAAAAGGGATGTCTTCGAGAAGGGCATAGCCGATGACCTTGTCCACGGCATTGTGCCTTCCGATATCTTCCGTAAATACGATCGTTTTGTTCGCGTCCGCAAGCGCAGCGCTATGGACCCCTCCCGTTGCCTTGTATCCCTCGGACCTTTTCTGGAAATCGCGGTACAGGCCCCGTATATCCTGAAGGCGAAAAACCGATGCGTCAGAAATCTTTCCCCCCGGGAGCTTTCTGTCCAGACTGATCCCGACCGCGCAGCCGGAAGTGACGGTCCGTTCTCCCTTGGCGATCGTGCCGGTGGCCGGGATGTCGACATGGATGACATCGCCATATTCGATCGAAAGCCGTTCGGCGCACCACCCGCCCGAGATGAGGCCCTCATTGTACACGATCCCCACGACAAGTTCTCTGATCATCTGGGGGCTGCAAAAAAGACTGAGGGCATGCTTGCCGTTTACGGAAATCCGCACTTTCATCTCGACAGCGACAAAGTCCCCGACCTCCTCAGCCGCTGATTCCCTGATCCGCAGTATCGGGACCTTGTTGAATGAATCCATTGTCTATTATACCTTGATGATCTATTCTGTTGTCGGCCCGACTTACTTGACAATCGGCACTCGTGCTTCTTATTATGTCATGTTCGGGGCGTAGCGCAGTCCGGTAGCGCACACGGTTCGGGACCGTGGGGTCGAAGGTTCAAATCCTTTCGCCCCGACCATTTTT
>VEOY01000183.1 GCA_012026685.1 Nitrospirota bacterium | reverse complement strand
TCTATCCATTCCCGCATCCGTTCATCCGGTTCAGCACCCTTTTTCCAGGCATCAACGATCTGGATCACTGCCTGAACCGCTTCATCCCACTTGGGCGGATTATTCGGGAGATAAGGGATAACGACCCTCCCGAGATCAGGGCCCCGGCCGGTGTTGGACGCCTTGCCACCGACGGACACGGCGAAGCCGTCGAGCGCGGGGTTGCCGGTCAGGATCGCCTCGCAGTGCATGGTACAGGCGCCGCAGTGGATGCACTTTTCAGGGTCGATCGAAACACTGTTCTTGCCCTTCGGCTTTATCGCGAATGTCGGACAGCTGTGGATGACCGTAGGCTGTTCACATATCTTAATGCTGTCTTCCAGGACGATCGGCTGGTCCCGGTGGACACCTATGATGCCGATATCCGCCATGAGCGCCTCTTCGATATTCGCACAGGCGCCGAGATTGATCTTCAGCCACGACGGCAATCTCTGGTTCTTGAATTCATCGATCAGCGCATCGCCGAGCGCCTTGGCTATACCCGGAGAATCCGTTGCCGGCAGGTTGCAGTGTATCCATGCAGGGCACGCAACGATATTGTGAAGGGAATTGCGCGTTCCCCCAACAGGGAACCCCAGGACATCGAGCCTGTCGATGAGCTCGTCGATCTTCTCAGGGGTTACATCAACAAACTCAAGGGAGTTCCTCTGGGTTATCCTGAAATACCCGCCGCAGTATTGGTCCGCGAGGTCGCAGAACTCAAGCATGGTCGCAACACTGACCCTTGAGGGAGGCATCGCTATCCGCACGGTATGACAGGTGTCCCCTGATTCTGCGATACGCCTGATTACCCCGGGCCGTACCACCTCATGGGTGTCCCATTTGCCATAATTCTTCAGAACCACCGGAGGGAGATTCTCCGCCACAGGGGGCACGCCGATTCCACCGATAGTGCTCATTTCACACCTCCCAATTCCCCTTCATGCCAGTGATAGAACGTGTTTCTCCTCGGGCTCGAAAAATGCATGGTCGAAGGCTCAACGCCGCAGAGCTCGATGAATCTGTCAAAGCCGATCCGCTGGATCATGTCGCCGATACGTTCCTTCTTTTTGCCGTGATCGTCATATACCGCGCAGATCTTTCCATATGCCTCAACGAGTTCCTTATAGTCCGGCGGAGACGTCTTTACGAACGGGAAAATCACTTTGCCCTTCATGGGCCCCATCTTGCCTTTCATCTTTCCGCCTGCGGTGAGTGCCACGCCGCGGTCATCCCCCGGTTTTATCGCAGGCACGCGGTTGATGCAGTACATACACCGGATGCACCGGTCAGGGTCGATCTCAAGCTTTGCGGAATCCCATTTCATCGCATCAGTCGGACACCGATCGCATACCGTGGCAATGTCTCCGCCCTGCTTCACCCATTCCTTTAACCGCGCGTTGTCCACCTTTGGCAGATCCTTGAATACCCCGATGATGCCGATGTCTGCATGGAGCAGTGCCTTGCCGCATTCATTCGGGCAGCCCGACATCTTCGTCTTGATCTTGAACGGGAAGCGGGGATACTGGATATCGTCGATGTAGTGTTTGGTCATGAAGTGCTTGATCCCCGGGGTATCCATAAGAGCATATTCGCACAGGGAAGGCCCCATGCAGTCAGGGATGTTCCTGATCGCATCGCCTGCAGAGCCGACGTCATAGCCGAGACTGTTCAGTCCCTCGGTGATGCCCTTCATGTCATCATCGTTCATAAGTCCGCATATCTCGAGATTGGAGTTTGTGGTCAGCATATGCAGAGAGCCGTCGCCGTATTTTTCTGCAAGCTCGCATATCTTTCTGAAGCTCGAGGTCTTGTAAAAACAGCCCGGTGTGCCGAGCACCCTCACAAGGTGTGAATGGCTGATGATATCAGGCCGCCGGGACTTCCTGGCAATGGCCCCTGACCCAAGGCCCGGGACGCTGGACATGCCGCCATGTCCCCATTGCGTATACTTCTGTTTCATGGCCTCTTCGTACATCATGACAGGGTAACGGGTCCTTTTGAGCTCTCTGGCATGGCTTGGCCAGGGACCTCCGGAGATCTCATCCATAAGGGGTGTCTCTCCTGTTGCAGCTTTGCTTTCGTCAAGAACAGTTTGATTCATAAGCGTCCTCCTTGGTTTATACGAGCACTTACTCCTGATCATGCGGATATGTCCCGGCAGAATACCATGACCTAAATCATATGCCGTACTCTGCCGCGGGCTTCATATCCAGCGCCAATCCACATCTCAGGCTTTTTATTATTAACACGGCACCTCTGCGCATTTGCGGGAATAGAACCACCACGTAATCAGGATGCAGCTTACGTAAAAGGCAAGAAATCCGTAAAGGGCAGTCTGCGGTCCACCGGTCATGGTGATGGATGTGCCGAAGCTTTTTGGTATAAAGAATGCACCGTAGGCTGCAAGGGCCGAGCTGAAACCGAGTACCGCAGCAGATTCCTTGGCAGCTTCCTTGAGGGCAACGAGTTGCTCCGGCGTGCAGGTGTTGGCGTCAGTGTCCTCACACTTGTGGTGCGTCATGAAGATGACCGGAATCATGCGGAACGTGGAGCCATTGCCGATTCCGGTGGTGGTGAACAGAAGCAGGAACATGATCAGGAAGCCCCAGAAATTCCCGCCAGATCCTCCGTGCGGAAGAAAATAGAGAACTCCGAACACTGCCGCTGCCATGACGATAAAGTTCCAGAACGTGACCCTGGCTCCGCCCAGCTTGTCTGCCAGCCAACCGCCGACCGGTCGTATCGCGGCTCCGACGAGGGGCCCCAGGAAGGCAAACTTTACCGGGTCGATGGCAGGGAACTGGGACTTGATCAGGAGGGGCAGACCGGCTGAATACCCGATGAACGAGCCGAAGGTCCCCAGATAAAGCCAGCACATGATCCAATTATGCTTGCGCCTGAAGATAACTGCCTGGTCCCTGAATGAGGCCCTGGCGCTTGCTATATCGTTCATGCCGAACCATGCAGCGATGGTTGAGGCCAGAATAAAGGGCGCCCAGATAAAGCCTGCATTCTGAAGCCACAGCTGTTTTGTCGCATTCCCCTTGACCCAGGTCTGCGGGTCGCCGCCGAGGCCGCCAAAGACGCCGGCGGTAATGACGATCGGCACGAGGAATTGCATGGTGCTGACCCCAAGATTGCCGAGGCCGGCATTCATGCCGAGCGCTGTTCCTTTCTGCGCCTTGGGAAAGAAAAAGCTGATATTGGACATGCTTGAAGCGAAATTGCCGCCGCCGAATCCGCACAATAGCGCCAGGACGAGAAACGTCGTATAACTCGTACCTGCATCCCGAACGGCGAAGCCGATACCGAGGGCCGGAATGAGGAGTGACGCGGTGCTGATGGTTGTCCATTTGCGGCCGCCGAAGATCGGCACCATGAAGGAGTAAAAGATCCTCAGCGTGGCGCCGGACAGCCCCGGGAGTGCGGCAAGCCAGAACAAATGGTTCGTGTCGAACTTGAATCCGATATTGGGAAGATTCACCACAACGACGCTCCAGACCATCCAGACCGCGAATGACAGGAGCAGGGAGGGTATGGAGATCCAGAGGTTTCTCCGTGCGATGTACTTGCCCTCAGACTCCCAAAAGGTCTTATCTTCCGGGTTCCACGTCGTTAGCATGCGACTCGAACTCTTTCCTGAATTTGTTGCTACTGTTTCCATTTCCATTTTTTTCTCCTTCTGTAAAAAATTGCTTATTCCCATGAGTCTTTCTTCATTGTCCGAGAGAAAGATTTTCCTTCTTTACTATCACTGGTATTCACCAACTTCTTGCCTTGCATCTACCCCTGCTTCTCCTTCGGATCAAAGTTCCAGCGATAGAGGATCTGCGGATCCTTTAAAAAGCCCACGGGGAGGTAGAGAAGATGAACGAGTTTGGTAAAGGGGAGGATCCCCAGTATCAGGAACGCACCTGCCACGTGGAGCTTGAAAAAGAACGGGAAGTCGGACACGTACTCGATCTGCGGATGAAACGTGAGGAGCGAGTAGAGGTAGGGTACCGCTGTATAGTGGTACCATTGATATCCCCATCTGACGTAGACGCTGATGTAGACGCCGGTCGCTGCCTGGGCTATCAACAGGAGCAGGATCAGCCAGTCAGCAATCCGGGTCACTGCCTTGATTCTTTCTGCTGTTGCCCGACGGAACAGGAGGACAACGCTTCCGAAGAGAGCGAGGAGTCCCAGTCCAAGGCTGATGTTTTCGAGGGCGAGGAAAAACGCCTGATTTGAGATGATCGCCTCCACGAGGCGGGGCGCGAGGAATCCGGTCAGATGTGCCAAAAGGACGGTAACAATGCCGAAGTGCCATGCCATGGCGCCCCAGTAAAGGGTCTTCCGCTCAAGGAACTGGCTCGAAAAAGGCGTCCACGTAAGCCTGTTGGAAAAATACCGATACGGCAAGACGAACAGGAAGAGCGCCAGGGCGCCATAGGGAAGGCCGATAAAAATGAAATTGTCTAACATGATATTACCTCCTCGCAGTCTGCCGTGCAGATAACGCAGGCAGCGGTTATCAGGTCTTTCCAGTGTATGTTCGGTTTATTCACGGCGATCTCTTTCATCTTCTTGGCCCCTGTGAGAACATGGGTCATCATAAAATCTCTCCGCTCGGCATCTGCCCCTTTTCGGGAAAGATGGGCTGCAAAATCGAAGAGCACCGAGAGGTGGTCGGGGAGTTCGTATTCGACGGGACAATAGTCGTGGTCCCGAAATACCCCCTTGACAGCAATCATATGCTCCCCCTTTTTATGGGTGTCACCGTAGAGGTGATAGCCCACATACGGGGCGCATGCCGGGGACAGATCAAAGGTGGAGACATATTCCTCCTGTATGCCGGAAAGATCGGTGCGGGAAATGAATTCCGCCAGACCGGCAAGGGGGTTCTCCCTGGCGGTTTCCATGATCTGAGCCGCGATCTGCGTCACTGAGATGAGCAGTTCGTCTTTGTCCCAGGGATAGGAAAATGCCTGCGAAAGTGCCCGGTAAGTCTTCGTGAGGTCCATTATATTCCCCCCTTTGGCTTCACCAGGATGCCGAACCCCCTGCCGCCTTTGCGCCCGGCAGGTTCGTGCTCTTCCCGCTGCTGCGGCGGGATGACGTTACGCTCATTGAAGCCGCCTATCGCAAAGAGACGGTGAAGGCGGGCAGCAGCCTCCGGATCGAGAGAGACGTCCCTCAGCACTTTCTCGTCCGGGGACTCACCGAGGTTCTGCTGCCGCATGTACTGTCTCAGGGCGATCAGTTTCTTCAACACATCGGAAACGATCTCCTGGTTTCCGGCCGAGAAAAGGCTTGAGAGATAGCCGATCGGCACCCGCAGGGTTTCGATCGGCGGGATCGTCCCGTGGCCGTGCTCAGCAAGCTCATAGGCCCCGGTCTTTGATGCCAGGACAGGTGAGAGGGGCGGGATATAATAGGTCATCGGCATGGTCCTGAATTCCGGATGGAGCGGGAGCGCCAGACCGTATTCCTTTACCAGGGTATACACCGGCGAGCTGATAGCGGCCTTGAGCCATGCGTCGGAGACGCCGTTTGCCCTGGCCCCCTCCTGCACTGCTCTGTCCTTAGGGTCGAGGATGAGGGCGCGCTGGGCCTGCACCAGATCAGCATCAGGCTTGATCAGGGCATTTCCCACCTGGGAGGCGTCGTAAAGGAGGACGCCGACGTAGCGGATTTTTCCTACGCAGCTCTGGACACAGGCGTTGCACTGTCCTGTTTCCACGCGGGGGTAGCAGAAGATGCACTTCTCAGATTTTCCCGTATGCCAGTTGAAATAGACCTTCTTGTAAGGACAGGCCGAAGTGCAGAAGCGCCATCCCTTGCAGACATTCTGGTCGATCAGGACGATGCCATCCTCGCCACGCTTGTAGATGGCCTTGGAGGGACATGACGCCATGCAGGCTGCATGGAGGCAGTGATTGCAGATCCTCGGGAGATAGAGCATGAAGATCTTCCCATACTCCTCGATGATCTTCCTGTCCTCAAGGTTGAGGTCCTCGGCAGCATAGACAGGAGAACCGGAGAGGTCGTCATCCCAGTTTGGGCCGCCGCTGATTGTATCCATTCTTTTTCCCGTTATCTGCGAGATAGCGTCTGCCACAGGCTGGTCATCACTTTCGGCAGCGTTGTAAAGGTTGCTGTAGTCGAAGTCAAAGGGCTCGTAGTAGTCCTCGAGTTTCGGCATGTTCGGCTGATAGAACATGCTGAGGAGTGTTGCAAATTTCCCCCCCAGCTTTAGCTTTAACTCTCCATTCTTGACCGCAAAGCCGCCCTTATATTTCCCCTGGTCCTCCCATTGTTTCGGGAAGCCTATGCCGGGCTTGGTTTCCACATTGTTCCACCACGCATATTCGGCCCCCTTGCGGTCGGTCCAGATGTTCTTGCATGAAATGCTGCAGGTATGGCAGCCGATGCATTTGTCCAGATTAAACACCATCACGATTTGAGCTCTTACATCCATTTCGTCACCCCCTCTTATGTTTTTTGACCACGACGTAACAGTCACGGTTTACGCCGATAGGGCCCCAATAATTAAAGTAGTAGCTGAACTGGGCGTAGCCGCCCAGCATGAGCGTCGGTTTCAGGCGGATACGCGACACGCTGTTGTGCACCCCGCCGCGCCTCCCGGTCCTGTTCGATTTCGGAATATTGAGAGTCCGTTCAGGGGCATGGTACATGATCGCCGAACCCTTCGGTACCCGGGAGGTGACAATCGTCCTGCAGACGATCACGCCATTATTGTTGTATACCTCCACCCAATCATTGTCCTCAATGCCCTCCTTGGCGGCGTCCGTGCTGTTGATCCATACCGCCTGTCCTCCCCGCGACAGGGTGAGCATACGGAGGTTGTCGCTGAAGGTGGAGTGGATAGACCACTTGCCATGGGGCGTCAGGAAATTCAGGATGAGACCCTCTTTTTCGTCACCCTCATTGATCTCGTCCAAAAACGACGGATCGAGCTTCCCCTTGAACGTCGGGAGTCCTTCGTCGAATTGCCGGTACCAGGGATGGTCGAGGTATAGGGATTGCCTGCCGCTCAGGGTCCGCCAGGGGACACTGTACTCGACATTCAGGGTGTACGGTGCGTATGGCCTCTCGTCGTTGACGAGGCCGGACCAGACAGGCGTGCTGATGAAACGGCGGGGCTGTTTCCTGATCTCAGCCATATTGATGCGGAAGTTCCGGTTCCCTTCGGCTATGGCTGCCAGGGGCTTTCCTACCCTCTTTTCCAAATTCTGGTAAGCCCGGTAGCTCAGCTCTCCGTTCGTCTCAGGGGCAAAGCTGAAGATCACGTTCGCCACGGTCTCCTCTTCTTCGAGGCTGAGATGGGTCTTGTCATTCCAGGAGACGGTAGGGAATTCCTTCAGCAGCTTCTCATGGACGTCGTCTGCCTCCCACGTTACACCGTGGGCCCCGAGGTGCCCCATGGCCGGCCCGACCGAGATAAAGCGGTTGTAAAGGTTGGCATAGTCCCGCTCGACTACCGCGAGGTTCGGCATGGTCTTCCCCGGGATCGCTTCACATTCACCGAGTTTCCAGTCCTTCACCTCCCGCTGCGCGATCTCCCCCGGGGTGTCGTGCAGGAGGGGCGAGGCAATGACATCCTTGAAGGGAGTGGGAAAATGTTTGGGCGCAATCTCGCTGAATCTCTGGGCGATCAGCTTGAAGATCTGCCAGTCAGGCTTTGATTCCCACGAAGGAGGGACTGCCGCGTCCATGCAGTTGACAAAGGAGTGCATGTCAGTCGTATTGACGTCGACCTTCTCATACCAGGTCGCTGCCGGCAGCACGATGTCCGAGTAAAGGGTGGAGGTATCCATACGGAAGTTGAGATCTACGATCAGGTCCATCTTTCCTTCAGGGGCCTTGTCCCGCCACTGGATCTCCTTGACATGCCCCTTCGCGACCTCTTGCGCCATGACATTGCTGTTGGGGGCACCCACGACATGTTTGAGGAAAAACTCATGACCCTTTGCGCTGGCGGAAATAGCATTGGCCCTCCAGATGAACCAGACCTTGGGCGAGTTCTCCTGTGCGTCCGGGTCCTCAATGGCAAACTTCAGCGAGCCATCCTTCAGCCTTTCCACAACGCGCTTCCGTATATCATCATCGGTCTTGGCGCCATCTTTCATTGCAGCCTCAACGATCTTTGCGGGGCTTTCGTTGAATTGCGGGAAAAAGGGCAGCCACCCAAGCCGTACTGCCTTGACATTGAAATCAGCGGTGTGGACCGGCATTCCCTTGCCGTCCTTGGGCTTGAAGTAGTCCACAAAGCTCCGGTCATAGCGCCACTGATCAGAGTGGATGTACCAGAAACTGGGCGTGTTCTGCAGGCGTGACGGCTTTACCCAGTCATGGGCCATGGCTATCGAGGTCCATGATGCAAGGGGTACGACCTTCTCCTGACCGACGTAGTGGGCGAGGCCACTTCCGTTTTTCCCGACGGATCCTGTCAGGATCAGAGCGGTGATGCCCGCACGGTAGATGAGGTCGCTGTGGTACCAGTGGTTGATGCCCGCACCGACGATCATCATGTTCCTGCCTTTCGTCTTCTCGCCGTTGTCAGCCCATTCGCGGGCTATCTTGATCACGGTCTCCGGGCTGATGCCGGTATATTTTTCCTGCCACGCAGGGGTAAACGGTTTGTCATCAGCGTAGTCCTTCGGATAGTCGCCTGCAAGACCGGCGGAGATGCCCAGCTGTGCAGCAAGGAGATCAAAGACCGTAACTACCATCTCCTCCCCCTGCGCAGTTGCAACGCGCTGCACCCGTACCTCCCGTACTGACTCGCCGGAATCCTCGAACAAGAACCTTACCTTGCACGGAGAACCGGCCTTGTTGCTGAGCCTGCAGTCGATATCTTTTCCATCGACCACGTCCTTCATGTCCAGGTTCCAGTTCCCCTGCTTTGAGCTGTATCTGAACCCGAGGCTTCCGCCGGGTATCCTGACGCTGCCTGCCTCGTCTGAAACGCAGAGGACCCAGTCGGCATGTTCGAGACCGGCCCCCCGGGTGATCTCGGAAGCGCGGAGAAAATCGCCGGGCACATACACATCCCCTTCTTTTTTCAGTTTCACGAGGAACGGCATATCGGTGTATTTCCTGGCGTAATCTTCAAAGTAAGGCGTTTTTTTATTGAAGTAGTATTCTTTCATGATGACATGGTTGACTGCCATCCAGAAGGCGCCGTCATGGCCCTGTTCCACCGGGAGCCAGGCGTCGGCGAATTTGCTTGCCATGCTGTAGTCAGGCGAAATTACAATGACCTTGGCCCCTCTGTAGCGGGCCTCGGTCAGGTAGTGGGCGTCAGGCGTTCTCGTCATGGGAACGTTTGAGCCGCAAAGCACGATATATCCGGCATTAAACCAGTCTGCTGATTCATTTACGTCCGTCTGTTCCCCCCAAACCTGTGGTGAAGCGGCCGGAAGGTCACAGTACCAGTCATAGAAACTCATCGCTACTCCGCCGAGGAGCTGCAGAAAACGGGTCCCGCCTGCATAGCTGATCATGGACATGGCCGGGATCGGCGAAAAGCCGACGACCCGGTCCGGACCGTACTTCTTTGCAGTGTAAACGGTTGAGGCGGCAATGATCTCTGCCACGTCATCCCATTTCGCCCTCCTGAAGCCTCCCATGCCGCGCCTGCCTGTGTAGGCCTTGCGGGACTCAGCGTTCTCAACGATGCTCTGCCAGGCATCGACAGGATCAGCATGGCGCGCTTTTGCTTCTTTCCAGAGGTCGATGAGCTTGCCGCGGACATAGGGATATTTGACCCTGAGGGGACTGTACAGATACCAGGAGGAACTGATGCCTCTCTGACAGCCGCGCGGCTCATGGTTCGGGATGTTGTTGTTGAACTGCGGGTAGTCGGTTGCCTGCAGTTCCCACCCGACGATACCATCCTTCACGTGGATCATCCAGCTGCAGCCGCCGGTGCAGTTCACGCCGTGGATGCTTCTGACGACCTTGTCATATTGCCACCGGTTCCGGTAAAACTCTTCCCAGTCCCGCGCAGCCGGTTTATAATCGTCCTTTACCCGTTCTGAAGCCATTATCTGACCCTCCTTTTGTAGAGACTGAAGATCCCCAGTATTGCACCGAAAAACCCTATTCCGGCCCAAGGGAAGAAATGGGGTGCTGCTGCCTCCTTACGCATGGCGGCATCTTTTGCAAAGGCGACGAGGGCCTTGATCTCGTCGTCTGTCAGGGGCTTTTCCTCGTACATCTTCTTCATGCCCAGGTAGGGCGGGCTTTTCAGTACACTCAAAAGCCCTTCTTCGCTGATTCTCGTATACATCTCGGTCAGGTCAGGACCCCAGTTGCCTCCCCGGACCCCCGAATACCTGAGCGCATGGCAGGCAACACAGGGCGCGCCCCTTTTGTTGAAGTGTTTTTCGCCGACAAAAAGAGCTTTCCCCTGCTGTACGAGGTCTTCGGTGACGGCAATTCTTTCCTCTTTCGGCTCTCCAGCCGGTTTTGCCGCGGCCGCTGCTATGTCGGTCTCCCTGAGATAGGCAACGATCTTCCAGGCGTCATCGTGGCTGATGCCGAGGTTCGGCATCTCATGGCCATACTTCTTCACCAGCTCAAGATGAACCGGGTCCTGGATGGATGTCAGTCTGCCCGGATCATAGATGATATGCTCAATCCATTCTTCCGAACGCTTTGAGGTGATACCTTTCAGGTCAGGTCCCCCTCTGTCGCCACCACCGATGGTGTGACAACCAACACACTTCTTTTCGAACATATCTTTCCCTGTGATCTCCGCGTGGACCGCTGAAGCAAAGACACAAAGAACCAGCAGCGGCAGATAGCGACATGCCAGTCTTAAACGGTTTGTCATCTTGCACCCTCCTTTTTCACATGTATAAAAGAATTCACTACTTGCATTGTACGGTCTCCAGCTCCATCATCTGCCTGTCCACAGAGGAGAGGTGATACTCGTGCGAGAAGGCACCGGCCGGTTCTTTAAGGAAAAAGAGGCAGAAGAGAAATGTGGCAAACGCAGTACCACCGATAAGCAGGAAGAACTGGTTGTCGGTCAGGAAGGTATACGCCGTGGTATATACAACAGCGCCGACGTTGCCATATGCCCCTGCATACCCCGCAACATTTCCTGTTATGCGTCTCTTGACAAAGGGAATAAGCGCAAAGGTTGTACCGCAGCCGCCGGTGACAAACATGGCGCATATCATCACAACCAGGACCGCTGCTGCCAGCGGCCATTCCGGGCCTATCAACCCCATCAGCACAAAACCGCCCGTTACGCCCCCAAGGTATATCAAATGAGCTGACTTCCTGGTGGGCATCCTGTCAGACACATATCCGCCCAGCGCCCGTGAAAAGAAGTTCAGCAGCGCAAACATCGAGCCGAAGAGGCCCGCCATGACCGGGCGCAATTGAAATGCCTTCTGGAAAAAGTAGGGGAGCATGGAAATGACCGCAAGCTCGGCACCGAACGTGACGACATAGGATGCGCAGAGGGTGCCGACCTGAGTGAAGTTATATCTGTCATCCTGAGGCACGCCTTTCTTGAGTATCGGTACATTGACCTTGACGAGCATGATCACCTGATACAACACCCCGGCCGCTATGACTGCATAGAATATATATGCGATATCAGAGGTTATATAGCCCTTTTTCGTGACTGTTCTGACAAGAAGGGCAAGTACCCCCATAATGGGAATGGTCCAGAGAGTTGCATTCACCAGGTCACCCCATGTGGAGACCTCTATGGCCGCAGCCTTTCTTGACTTGGGCCTTACGGTGCCTATGGGGCCGTCGGTTATGGCAAACCAATAGTAGATGCCGTATGCGAACATGACGCCTCCGCTCAGGGCTATGGCCCATCTCCAGCTGTCCAGGACGCTGAGGGCTATGAACGGCAGGGTTATCGCGGCCAGGGATGAACCCCAGTTCCCGAGGCCTGCCTCAACGCCCTGGGAAAAGCCGGCATCCCTTGGCTTGAACCAGAGGGAAGTCATGTGAATACCGACGACAAACCCTGTGCCGACCGCGCTCAGGATCAGTCTTGCTGCCAGCATCTCTGTATATGAGGTGGCAAAGGCGAACCAGACACAGGGAACGGCCATTGACCACATCACGAGGCAAAATGTCTTTCGCGGACCTATCCTGTCGGACAGCATGCCGATAAGGACGCGTGCGGGAACGGTCAATGCCACGTTGCAGATGGCAAGGACCTTGAGCTGGTCCAGGGTAAGGCCCGTGTCCCTGATGATGGTAGACACCAGGGGCGCCATGTTGAACCAGACATAGAATGTGACGAAGAACGCGATCCATGTCTTGTGCAGAGCCGCGATCTCAGCCCTGCCAAAGGCAAGCAGGTCTTTCCACCCCATCCGTTCGCTTTTGCAAGTATCGTTCATACCCCACCTCCTACGATGCTTTTTTGTCCTGATCCGGGGTTCATCACAACCATACCCCCGAACCCATCACCCCTGAAAAGTCCCCTGCTCACAATGCATAACAAGAACTGGGCACGACGCATGCCGCACCAGGAACGCGCTCACACTCCCGAGCACCATCTGCTCCATCAACCCACCGCCGCGTTTCGCCACAACAAGGATATCTGGCGACTTCGTCTTTGCCGCCTCAAGGATCATCTTGCGCGGATCGCCTATGGCAAGGACAGCGTCGACCTCAAGCCCCTGATCAACGACCCAGCTGGCGAACGTCTTCAGTTCGTCTTCGCGCTTTGCACGCCACTTCCTGAAACTCTCCTCATTCGTGCTTGTGGCATCCAGCGGCTCTTCGACAACCGTGAGCAGGATGATCTCAGGCTTTTGGGGTCTGAAAAGGTCTACCGTCTTCTCAAGTGCCAACTGGGACTTTCTGGATGCATCGTGACAGACCATGATTTTCATCTTCTCAACCCCCAATATACGATGTGCAATTACCGATAAAACTCTGAAAGTTCTCCCCCGGGTTGATTACAGTTTAGGTGATCTGTTTTGCGAAGGAAGTAACTTTTGTCACTGGGGGTGAAAATTTCTTAATAGATATACTGATGCCTTGATATAAGGCCCATGGGGAGGGGGTAAGAAGACAATACTTTATAGAGTGAGACCGTGCGCGCGCATCTCAAAAGATTGTCCATGATGTCACTGCCAACAAGACTGTATAGCTACGGGCAGACCGCAGCGAGTGAGCTAAGAAGAGGTGACGGTAAAAGAATGTTTGCCTCAACAGGCGCAACGATTTCAATTCTTGCACCAGCAGCCCTCCCCTTCAAAAAAAGGTTTTGTCATTGTCTTGTTTTTCGCAAACTACTCCCGATAGTCCACACCGGAGGGCCTCTCGCAAACTCTGATGGTTCCAAAATCGCATTGGAGTGGGCCGGAGCCTGCGAGTTACTAAGGAGTTCATAAGGATGAAGACATATATCACAAAAATCCCTCCTAACCCCCCTTGGCTAAAGGGAGAAAATATGCCCCTCTTTTGCAAAGAGGGGGAAGGAGAGATTTTATGAAGTTATCTTTCTTTAGCACCTATTAGTAGAATGCGAGAAAATGCCCAGTTTCCTGTAAATGCTGGAAAAACATTGACACTGATTTCAATGGCACCAGACACTACACCATGCGGACGAGGGGAAGATGAAAGGGGACAGGACAGTCGGCAGCACCTCTTCTTATGTGAGCATTACAGCCGTCCGTCTGCTCTCAGACCGGCAACGATAAAGACTTCGCGCTGGGAACGATATCTCGAAAAATGGGTCAGTGCCGGACTTGTCCGATGCTTCTACCGCCGAGCACATACGGGCCTACGATAGCGGTATGTGACGATGCGCCGAACATTACATGCGCAAAGAGGGGAGTGAAGTCTGTTTTTTTACCAGCATACTCAGTCTCCCTCTGTCGATCGTGAACCCCTTGACGCTGGTATGGGTGATAACGCCCTCCTTTTTCAGCTTCGACATGGTCCTCGACACGACCTCTCTCACTGTTCCTGTCATTGAGGCGACATCCTGGTGGGAAAGCTGAAGCGAGATGAAATCGTCTTTCTGTGGTATTTGGCTTGACAGCGTCAGCAGGGTCGTCATGACCCTCTTCTCTACGTCCTTGAATGCGAGGTCTTCGAGAAGGCGGGACAGGTAGTGGATCTTGTTGCAGAGGCCTGAAATGATCCTCCATCCGGTTTCGCTGACCGTATTCCGCAGGGCCTGGGTGAAGGCCTTCGAGGGAATAACGATCAGTGTCGTATCTTCAAGGGCTATTGCCCTGACCATGTAGTTTCCCCCGGCGCAGAGAGGGGCGCAGCAGAAATAGTCCCCGGGCCCCATGATTTTTATGATGAGCTCCCTGCCTTCCTGAGAGGTCTTGTACAATTTCACGGTCCCTGTTTTCAGCACAAAGAAGAATTTTACCGGGTCGGATTCTTCGAATATGACTTCATTCCTGGCGATCTCCCTGATCTTGGTAAACTCTCCCATGATGAGCAGATCATCTTTTCCGAGGCCGGAAAGGCATGGCAGGGAGCGCAGATCATCGAGGACTTCAGACACCGCATTCATAGGTGGTTTCATTAAACCGTAAAACGTTCCGTCTGTCAATATGTGTATTTACTATGCCGGCATCTATAACGCTTCGGGATCAAGGAGTTTGCGCCGCAGGGGGGGCACTTTCACATTTTTCCGGTTCTTTTCCGCAAGACAGGGCTCTTCACCGGGACCAGAAGACCTGTCAGATGACCCGATCCTCTTTTTCCCGACCGCTGCATTGGCAGGAATATTCAGCGATGATTCCCCTCTGCGTGATTCGGGTCATAAATCAGAGGATGTCTCGCTGGCAAGCACGTCCTCCAGCAGTCTGATCTTGGTCTCATTGTTCTTGATCTGCTCTCTTACCAGGTCTTTTATGGACAACAGGCCCGCCACGCGGGAGCCGTCCATGACAAGCAGATGCCGTATGTTTTTCCTGATCATTACGGTCAGGGCATCTACGAGCGTATCGTCTATCTTCGTAACGATGAGTTTCTTTGTCATGACTTCTTTCACCGTAGTTCCTGCAGTCTTTTCCCTTTGGCTCCATAACCTGAGAACATCCCGTTCCGTAATAATACCGTCAGGATATTTTTCCCCCTGTATTACCAGTGCCCCGATGTCCCGGGACGCCATCATTGCTATTGCCTGTGAGAGCGGCATGTTGCCGTCGACAGCGATGATTTCCGTGCCCTTGATTTCCAATACAGTCCTGATCGTCGTCATCTGATCCCTCCTTTAATTATACGTCCGCACCTGGCAATATCGACCCAAAAGTGCTCGGAACCGCAGCTCGGTCATTACCACATGGCGGTCACATTGTTTTAAAAAGCCTGCTTTACCGGGAATATCCGGCAGAGGGGCCCGTCTATCGTGAGTCTATCAAAAGAAGAGGCATAAGTCGAGCAGACCGTTAAAATGACGGAAATGTGAAGACCAGGAAATAACATCTTGTGCGGAAAGCGGTTGTTCTTTGCTATTTCGGCGATATCCGGCAGGAATGATCCCCTCCGCAGAAGTGCGGAACGTGCTTCCCGAAATATGTGATATCCAAATATGGGCAAAACTTGTTTTCACCATCTTCTGTGATATCATGGGGGCAGGGGAAGGGCAAAAAGCCCAGAGGAATGAGGGAGCGCCCATTCATGAAAGTGTGTTCACCGGATTATTTCTCTTTGGAGAAACTGCTGGACGAGTCGGTCCGGATCCATGGCCATCTCTGCCCGGGGCAGGTGCTCGGGGTCAGGATGTCCATACTCGGACTGAAGTCGATAGGTATTGGCGATCCGAAGGGCAGGGACAGAAAGAGCATTATCGTATTTGTCGAAATGGACAGGTGTGCCACGGACGCTGTCCAGTCAGTAACAGGCTGCAGCCTCGGCCGCAGGACCATGAAGTTCATGGACTACGGCAAGATGGCCGCCACCTTCGTGAACCTGGAGACAGGAAAGGCGGCACGTATCATAGCCCGTGAGGATTCGAAGGACAGGGTAAAGGAGTATTGTCCCGGCATCGACGACAAATACGCGGGCCAGGCGGAGGCGTACAAGGTCATGGCCGACCAGGACCTTTTTGATAAGATGGAAGTAGGGGTCACATTGAAACCTGAAGATATGCCGGGCAGGCCCCTGGGCAGGGTGCAGTGCAGCAGATGCGGGGAACATGTGCAGGACCTCAGAGAGAGGATCATAGACGGCGAGATCCTCTGCAGGCCCTGTGCGGATGGTAGCTATTACTCTTTTTTCCATGAGGAGCGTTATGCGAAATAAGCACAACGTACTTCAGATCAGGTCAAAGGTCTGGATCGAAGCGGGCGGCGAACCGGTTTTCGGCAAGGGCAGGAGGATCCTCCTGGAGGCGATCGGTACCTATGGTTCGATCAACCAGGCAGCAAAGGAGATCAACATCTCATACCGCAAGGCGTGGAGCTATATCGCGGTCATGGAGGAACGCCTCGGGATCAGGCTTATCGAACGCCGGGTCGGGGGAAGGAACGGCGGCGGCGCGCAATTGACGGAGCAGGCACGGATATTCCTGAGGCAGTACGGAGAACTGGAAAAGGACATCGAGGGCATTGTCGACGATAAGTTCAGAAAAAAATTCACCGTGAATGGAATACAAGGGGGGACCCATGTGTGAGATGCGGGACAGCAAGGAGAAACCGAATGCAAGGACCGTCCCGGTAAAGCAGGCTGTCGGTACGGTCCTGGCACATGATGTCACCGAGATAACGCCGGGGACATTCAAAGGGCGGGCGTTCAAGAAAGGACATATC
>VEOY01000051.1 GCA_012026685.1 Nitrospirota bacterium | reverse complement strand
GGATGACTTATTAACAGTCTCGAAATAAGATTTACATTGAGAAACTCTCCCCAGGCCCCTCTTGTCCAAAGAGGGGAAAACCAATTCCTCCCTTTGGCAAAGGGAGGTTAGGAGGGATTTCCTGGACAGAGGTAGTGTCAATTATTTGATCCTTAATAATTGAGCCACGCGCAACGGAAGGATGCCGGACAAGCCTGCCTGCCGGCAGGCAGGCCGGAATGACGCCAATAAGAGTCAGAGGAGCTTCCTTTATAAAGACTTTTTCCGTTACAAGGACTGCTGAATGTGATAACATCATGGCAATTATGGAGATAAATGCCAGTATGGCATAGTAAATAGTTATCGGCAAAAAAAGCGAACTTACAAAGTCAAACTAATGAGCGAGAACGGCTGGGATATTTTCAAGATTGGTTCTTTGGCAGGCCTAATGTCTTTTGCGTGGTTGGTCGTAAAAGACGTGCGTAACGAGTGGCGCAGGCCCCGGTTGCGCGCTGATTTTAACAAGAACCTTGACTTGCGAATCTATAACTTTACAGATACTGGATGGGAAAGAAAGGTAGCGACTTTGCACGTAAGGAACAAGCGACCTACGACAGCAATTCGATCGGTTGCCACGCTTCGATTTGTAGAACGGCCAAATGGGACGGAACATCTGGAAAGTAACTACGCGCTGCATTGGGCTGGTATAGACTACACTGCACAGACCACAGGCGCCGAGCCCGTGGATATCGGTCCAGAAACTAGAAGACTTGACGTAGTGTTCACGGATAAAAATCAAAATATCCCTGGGAGTTGGTTAGCCATCCCATTTGCATTATCGGGCCGCCTAAATCGCAACCAGGCATATCTGCCACCCGGCAAATACAAAGTAAAGATCGAGATTTCATGTGAAAACGGAAAACGCAATGTTAAAACGCTATGGATTACTTCACCGGAACAATGGCAGGACTTGGAAGTGACTTTAACGTAAGTCAAGATTGAGAGCACATTGCGGTAAATATAGGCACGCCTAAAAAGCAAATGCAGCGGTTCCTGCGCTTGCGAAGAGTGCGGAAAAGGAAACGGCTGCGGCCGCCGCGGCGGAAAGATGGCACCAAATGGTTGACTCAGAAAAATATGCTGAAAGCTGGAAAGAGGCCGCTGATCTCTTTAAGAATGCAATAAACCAGGAACAATGGCAGCAGTCACTGCAAGCAGTGCGGAAACCCCTTGGCAAACTCGTTACACGGAAGGTAAAGACAAAAACCCATAAGACTTCTTTACCTGGTGCGGCCGATAGTGAGTATGTCGTTATCGAGGTTGAGACCACTTTTGAACATAAGAAATCTGCAATAGAGACAGTGACCCCAATGATGAATTAAGGATGGAAAGTGGCGTGTCTCCGGTTACTATATAAAATAAACAGAGGTCCAAAGCACGCCAGCGGACCTGAATGCGCGCTGACTTACTAAGTAGCACATAAGTATGGTAACGTTATTTGTCACTCCGGCTTGCCTGCCTGTCCGGTAGGCAGGTCCGGAGTCTTTCCGAAGAAGGATTCCCGACAAGCCTGCCGACAGGCAGGCAGGAATGACATCTTACAAATGAATCTATTACTAACCCGTTGAACGCCGCAGGGTTTTCTGGACTGACGTTATATAATGATATAAAAGACAGGAGGTGTGATCATGAATAATAGGGCTCGAACTCATATTGCAGGCATTGCTCTTTTCGTATTCCTCAGCTTGTCCTCCGGATTATGCTCACCCTCTCTTGCCTCGTCTGATTTTAAACTCTCAAACGGGCAGACCCTCTACGTGCCTGTTTATTCAAATATCTTCAGCGCACCACGGCAAATCCCTTTTAACCTGGCGGCAATTTTGAGCATCAGAAATACGGATATTTCAAATTCGATCAAAATAATTTCAGCAGATTACTATGACACAAAAGGAAAGCTGCTCAGGAAATACTTTGACAAGGAAATAACCCTGGCACCGTTGGAATCAACCTATCTGTATCTCCCCGAGGATGATACAGCCGGTGGTTTTGGCGCGAATTTCATCGTCAAATGGACTGCGTCAAAAGAGGTGAACGCCCCCATTATTGAATGCTTGATGATCGGAATGAAAGGTGGTCAGGGAATTTCATTTGTAAGTCCGGGGCAGGTGATAAAGGAAAACACAAAATAGGATATACCGTTTGGCCGGTTACTTCTTCACCGGCAGGTACATGTCCGCCTCTTCCTCCATCTTCATGAACGGTCTTTCGTGACCGTCCTGCCTCCTGAATATCTCGACCGTCTCCCTCAGCCTTCTTTCATCATAGAAAAAATGCTGGGTTATCCTGAAGGCATTGAACGGTGAGAACCTGCTGATATCCGGCGAAAATTCGACAACAATATTGCCCAGGTCCGCGTCAGCAGTTCCCTTGCCCTGTCCCCAGGAACTTTGAACATGAAGTGTCCTGGAATTGCCTTCTGCGGGCCCGGTCTTCACTCTGAAGTAGAGCGTCTGGTCACGGTCACCTGCCCTGCCGTCGTACTCAGGGTGCCTCCGGTAAATCTCCTTGACCGATTCCCAGCCGTCTTCACGAAATCGCTGCACTACCGAAAATTCATAATCATATGCAGGCATCCGCTCCCATTCGTCGTGTGCGAACCGATACGCAGACCCCGTTCCCACGTATACAGCTGTCCTGAGAGGTTTTTCCGCTTTTTCAATCAGCGGGAGCGGAGAATGGAGGGAGGAGCAGGATGAAAGAGCGGCACCTGATATCACCAAAACTGTCACGACCAAATACTTGATAAATACACCGGAGTGACGCATCGTGCGAAACTCCTATTTCTTTTTGTTGATCTGGTTGAGGAGGTCGTCTGCCCTTGCAGGGTCAATGGCAGAAAGGCTGTCATATTCTTCTCTCGCCGACTTTAGGTCGCCGAGAAGGATGTAAAGATTGCCGAGGGCATAATGGGCACTGACATTGTAACGGTCCGCTTCAACAGCATTCTTGTAGTGGCGTACCGCTTCAGGATATTTCCCCATTTCCGCATACACCCAGCCCATACCGTAGTGCGCCTCGGCAAAGGATGGATTGATCCTTACCGCGGTCCCGAAGGATTGCAGTGCCTCGTCGTATTTTTTCTCCCTGATCAGGGTCGCCCCGAGATCATAATGAAAAATCGCGTCATCCGGATCGATGGCAATGGCCTGCCGGTAGGCAGCAATGGCTTCATCGGACATGTTCATCCGCGAATACGCAGAGGCGAGGCTGTAATGGATGCGTGCATCTCCCGGGGTAATCTCCACGGCATGCTTGTAGGCAGTAACGGCCTTGTCGAACTTCTGACTTTCATAGTATTTGGCGCCTTCTTCGGAATAAGCATCCGCCATCTCCTGCTGCTCACGCGTCACGCCTGTCCCGCCACCGCAACCGATGACAGCAAGGAAGGAGATCAGAAGAATCGAAAAGATAATACGCCTCATGAAATGTCCACGGAAAGATACCGGGTCAATATCCCACCGGGATGCCTGCGGCAAGGAGCTTCTGCACAATGCCAAGGTCATCGAAAGTAAGGAGGAAAGGGAAAGATACAACGTCTGATCTCACCACAGCGTGAAACCCTCTCCCCGTGGCCATTAAGCCCGCCTCGACGATAACGTCACGACCCGGCATGCTGATGACAAAAAATCCGTTTCCAACCCTCCGTGCTATGCTGACATCAGTAACGGCATTCGCGTTGCCGCCATCGAACTCAATGCCGGTAATATCATGGAATCTGAGCGCCAGATCTCCCTCCTTGCCGGCGATCTCCGCAGGAACGATCTCCCAGTCGACAAAAATGGTATTGGGATCAACAGCCAGGGCGATAAGCGCATTCTCCCCGTATTCTTCGGGGAGTCCTGTGCCCACACTTTCCCGCAGGTATTCCTCTTCAGCTTCTTTGCCGGGAAGGAATATTTTCAGTTTAGGTCTTTCAGGTGCTGCGGCGGATGTAACAGCAGGCTCTTTTTTGACCGTTTTCATCGCTGCCGCAGACGGTTTTCCGGCAGTTTTCCGCGGAATGCCGGTCTCCTTTTTCAACGCGGGTATATCGGCGGCAGTCGCTTTCTTTGTCGTTCCTGTCTTACTGACCAAAGGCCGGGGCTTCTTTCGTATCGGGGCCTTCGGCATAGCAGCTTTTTGTTTTCCACCTGTCTTTGCCCCTGCCTTTGCCGGCACAGGCTCCCTCTGGGCAGCTGGCTTCTTTTGTTTTTCCCCTGTTGGCTGGACAGTCTTCCTTACTGCCCTCACCGCTGGTTTTGCAGGAACGATCTTTTGAGCAGCGGTCTTTGCAGGGATCTTCTTCTGTTCCTTTTCCGCGGCCTTCACCGCTGGAGCCCCGGCTTTTACCCGCTTTTTCTCAACAACAACGGAAGAAGGTTTTTTTGTCGTTTTGACTGTCTTCCCGGCAACAGTTGTCTTCCCGGGGACAGGTGCTTTCTCTTTCAACGCTGTTTTTTTCGCAAAACCAGCAGACACCTTTGAGGTTGTTTTCCTGGCAGCACGTTCTTCCGGCGCAATCTTCTTCAGCTTTTTCGCCGCGACCGTTGGCTTTGCTGCAGCAGGCGCCGGGATTTTCCCTGCCTTCCCCTGCGTGCCCTTCATGGAAGGTGTGGGTGTCTTTGCTCCTGCAGGCTTTCTGACTGTCTTTACGGGCTTCTTTACCGCAGATATCTTGGCCTGTTTTCTTTTCGCACCTGAAGTCCTTTTCTCTGCCCCTGTTTTCTTGACAACAGCGGCGGATGTCTTCTTTGCGGCAACAGGTTTTTTCAGCGGTGCTTTCTTTGCCGGCTTTGCTGTTTTAGCAGCAGCCTTCAGTGATGTGGGCTTACTGACAGCCTTCGCCGGCTTTGCTGCAGAAGTCCTGACTGTTTTTTTGGGTGCAGCCTTTTTTGTCCTGGTCGCGGCCTTTCTGGCCGGTTTTTTTGCGCTCTTTTTTGCGGCTCTGTCTGTCATATGTCATCCTGTACCCGTATTGTATCAAAATTGGGACGCATTATATATTTTTATTTTCAGTGCCGAAATTAATGCGCCTCTGCCCAATTCCTGCCGTGCCCAATGTCGACCTTCAGCGGAACGGATAGCTTCAAAACCCCTTCCATTTCCTCCCTGACCATACGCTGAACGGCTTCGAGCTCTGCTTCGGGAAGTTCGAACAGGAGTTCATCGTGCACCTGCAGGATCATGCGTGTTGCCAGGGAAGCAGCATTCAGGCGCTTCCGGATATTG
This sequence comes from Nitrospirota bacterium, assembly GCA_012026685.1. Lineage (GTDB taxonomy): Bacteria > Nitrospirota > Thermodesulfovibrionia > Thermodesulfovibrionales > UBA6898 > UBA6898. The sequence continues at coordinate 38,576 of VEOY01000051.1, read as the reverse complement.
ATCATCGCGATCTTGATGATGTCCGCTGCAGTACCCTGAATGGGAGAATTCACTGCAAGCCTTTCGCCTAACTGCCTGACGGTCCTGTTCTTGTTGTTCAGTTCCGGCACCGGTCTTTTCCTGCCGAACAGCGTGGTGACAAAGCCTTTTTTCGCCGCCTCTGCTATCAATTCCTCGACATAGCGCTTCACCCCGGGATGACGGTCAAAGTACTGCCTGATGTACTGTTCCGCCTCTTTCCTGTCTATGTTCAGGGTCTCTGACAGCCCGAAGGAGGATATGCCGTATATGACCCCGAAGTTGACGGTCTTTGCCGTCCTTCGCATCTCTGATGTGACCCGGTCAAGCGGCACTCCGTAGAGCTCCGCGGCCGTGCGCGCATGGATATCGAGATTTTCATTGAACGCGGAGATAAGCCCCTCGTCGCCGCTCAGATGGGCAAGGATCCTCAGTTCGACCTGCGAATAATCGGCAGAGAGCAGGAGATTGCCTCCCTCGGCAACAAAGGCCGCCCTGATACGCTTTCCCCACTCTCCTTTTATCGGGATGTTCTGGAGGTTCGGGTCGCTGCTGCTCAGCCTCCCGGTCGCGGTCACGGTCTGGTTGAACGATGTATGAACCCTGCCTGTCTCAGGGTTCACCAGGCCCGGCAGCACATCGATATAGGTTGTCTTGAGCTTTGCAAGGCTGCGATAATGGAGCACCTCCTGAGGGAGATCATGGAACTCCACGAGGTCCTCGAGCACGTCCATTCCCGTCGAAAACCCGGTCTTTGTCTTTCTTGTCGGGCTGAGGCCGAGTTTGGTAAAGAGGATGGAGCTCAACTGCTTGGGAGAGTTGATATTGAATTCCTCCCCCGCAAGAAAGTATATCCGCCGTTCGATCGCCGAGATCTCTTCGGCAAGCTCTTTTGACATCTCATCAAGGAGTGCCGACCTGATCATGATCCCCGCGGTCTCCATATCGACAAGCACGCTGATGAGCGGCATTTCGATATCGAAGTATATCCTCTCAAGACCGTTCTCCTTGAGCTTCGTGAAAAGATCATCCTTCAGCTCAAAGGCCAGCGCAGCGTCTTCCGCAGCATACGCCGTCGCCTCTTCCAGTGGCACGTCGGCAAACGTCCGGTGTTTCTTCAGCACCTCCATGAACGTGCGCTTCCGTTTCGACAGGTATTCGAATGAAACCTCATCCAGGCTGTGGCCCGGCTTGTTCGGATTCAGCAGATACGCCGCGATCATGGTATCGAACAGGGGACCGTCGACGCTCATGCCGACCCGGTCGAGCACCATGATGTCATACTTCAGGTTATGCCCGATCTTGCTGACCCCCTGGTCCCCGAACAGGGGTCCAAGAATGCTGAAGACCTTTCCTGTTTCGAGCTGGACCGGCCCGGAGACAAGAGACTGGGCATGGCTGAGCGGAATATAGCATGCCCTGTTCATTTCATTGCAGAGAGAGATCCCGACAAGGCTGTCCCGGAGCGGGTTTCTGCCTGTTGCTTCGGTGTCAAAAGCAAATGAATCAGCTACGGAGGCAGCAATGTCGCGGAGTCTCTCCTCTGACATGACCATTTCGTGCTGCCTGTCCGAAGTACCCGCGGGCGTATCAGCCTGCGGGATAAGCTTCATAAAGCTTGAGAACTCATATTCCTTGAACAATGCAAGCAGGGAGAGCCAGTCGGGCTCTTTCAGGACAAATTCGCCGGGATCAACATCGATCGGAGCTGCGACATCGATCGTTGCGAGCTTCCTGCTCATGAGCACCATATCCCTGTTCTCAGCTATCAAAGTCCTTAGTCTTTCCCTGCTGATCCGTTCCGGATGTCCAAGCAGATCGTCAATACTTGAAAAAACGGAAAGGAGCTCTTTCGCCGTCTTCTCGCCTATCCCCTTTACCCCCGGGATATTGTCGACAGCATCCCCCGTGAGCGCCATGAACTCGGTCACCCGCTCCGGCCCGACGCCGAATTTCCCGATCACATAAGCCCTGTCAAGAACACGGTCTTTCATGGGATCGTAGACCTTTATCCGCTCGTCCACCAGCTGCATCATGTCCTTGTCTGCAGTAACGATAAATACGTTCGCCCCCTCTGATGCCGCCTTTTTCGCTATGGTCCCGATAAGGTCGTCAGCTTCATATCCCGGCAGTTCGAAGATCCTGATGCGAAAAGCATCGATCACCCTCCTGATATGCGGCAGCTGTTCGGCCAGGTCTGCCGGCGTCTCTTTCCTGTTTGCCTTATATTGTCCGAACAACATGTGCCTCTCTGTCGGTTCCGGCGAGTCGAAGGAGACAACAAGACCTTCGGGACGCCTGTCCCTGATGATCTTCATGAGCATGTTCGTGAAACCGAAGATCGCATTGGTCGGGAACCCCTTCGAGTTCGTCAGCGATCTGATGGCATAGTAGGCGCGGTAGACATAGGAATTTCCATCGATAATGTAGAGATCCATGTGTCTGATTATACCTAAAAATTGACTAAAGATACGTTCTTATTTTAGAGTAAATAAACGTTCAAGGAGGCAACATTGGCGACAGTTGAGGACATCAGCAGCACGAAAAAACGCCTTAAAATCGAGATTCCGGCCGACATCATCGAAAAGGAATACAGCGATTCTCTCAATAAAATCCGTCAACGTGCACGCATCCCCGGTTTCCGCCCGGGAAAAACACCGATCAATATCATAGAGAAAAGATTTGGCAGTGAGATAAAGAGCGAAATGCTCGAAAAATTGGTCCCGACGTATTACGCCCAGGCGGTCAAAGATGCCGACCTTTCTCCGGTAACGATGCCGAAGATCGAGGAGGGTCTGGACTTCAGACGGAACGAACCGCTCAGTTTCTCGCTCACGGTGGAGGTCCGGCCGAAGATAGACAACCTGGACTATATCGGTGTCAAGGTGCAGGACATCGAGGTGTCCGTCGATGACAAGGAAATCGAGGATACCGTAAAGGGCCTGCAGAATGATCGTGCCATGTTCGAGGCGGTCGATCGGGAGATCAGGAATGATGACCTCCTGGTCATTGATTACGTCAAGCTCGATCCCTCGGGGGAAAAAGAGCTCTCTACAGCCAAAGACCAGATCATGAACCTTGGTAACAGTCTTACACCGCGCGGAATCCTCGATGCAGTGCTCGGCAGGAAAAAAGGCGATACGGTAGAGGTCGCTCTGCCGGAGATGGAAGGCAAAGAGCTGAAAGAGGATAGCGAAAAAGGCAACAAGCTCCGCATAACCGTCAAAGAGGTCAAGGAGAAGAAACTCCCTGAACTGGATGACGAATTCGCCAAAGACTTCGGCCATGAGACCTTTGAGAAACTTAAGGAGAAGATCCGGGAAGGAATCCTTGCAGCGAAACAGGAGAATGCGAAGAAACATCAGAAGGCAAAAATCGTGGATGCCCTCGTCAATGCCCATTCCTTTGATGTGCCCGAATCGCTGATCGAGGCGGAGCTTGAGCATCTGATCGCGAACGAAAAGACCACTGATAGGACCATGCAGCCTGGTGAAGCTTCTGCCCCTGGGGGAAAGGACGAAGAGCTTGCGGGAATGCTCAGGCCGAAGGCCATGAAGAACGTGAAGGGATCCATCATCCTCGATGAGATTGCGGAAAAGGAGAATATAGCGGTTTCCGAAGCTGAGGTGAAGGACAGGATATCTCTGATAGCAAAGCAGCTTCAGGCAACCCCTGATGCCATCGTCAATCTGTTCATGACCAGGGACGGCTCACTGGAAAATCTCAGACATAAGATCAGGGAAGAGAAAGTTCTCGACGTTCTGCTCGCCAAGGCAGAGATAACCAAAGGAGTCTGAAAATATGAGTGTGATACCTATCGTAATCGAGCAGACAGGACGTTCTGAACGCGCCTATGACATCTATTCGCGCCTTTTGAAGGACAGGATCATCTTCCTCGGCACCGCCATCGACGACCATGTGGCAAATACGGTCATCGCCCAGCTCCTTTTCCTGCAGACCGAGGACCCGGAAAAAGACATTCATGTCTATATTAATTCCCCTGGAGGAATCGTGACCTCCGGGCTGGCGATCTATGACACCATGCAGTACGTAAAGCCTGACATCTGCACCTACTGCATCGGTCAGGCTGCGAGCATGGGAGCGCTGCTGCTCACCGCAGGCGCAAAAGGCAAACGTTTCTCTCTCCCTCACGCCCGGATCATGCTGCATCAGCCCATGGGAGGATTTCAGGGCCAGGCGACAGACATCGAGATCCATGCCCGGGAGATTCTGAAGGTAAAGGACACCCTGAACAACATCATTGCGCACCACACAGGACAGTTACTTGAAAAGATCCGGACCGACACGGACCGGGACTTCTTCATGTCAGGACAGGAGGCAAAAGACTACGGCCTCGTGGACGAAGTCATTTCGTCAAACGCGAAAAAATAGGAGACAACTGCATACATGGCAAAAAAAGACGACGAATCCCTCAAATGTTCCTTCTGCGGCAAGGGACAGGAAGAGGTAAAGAAACTCATTGCAGGGCCTACGGTTTACATCTGCAATGAATGCATAGAACTCTGCAACGAGATCATTGCCGATGAGCTTACCGTCGAGACAGAGGCCACGCTTCCAAAACTTCCGACGCCAAAAGAGATCCACGCTTTTTTGAACGATTACGTGATCGGCCAGGAGAGAGCAAAACGGATCCTGTCCGTGGCCGTACATAACCACTATAAGAGGATATACACGCCGAGCGAATCCGAGGTGGAGCTGCAGAAGAGCAATATCCTGCTCATAGGACCGACAGGTACGGGTAAAACCCTTCTTGCCCAGACGCTTGCCCGGCTGCTTGATGTTCCCTTCACGATAGCCGATGCCACCACCCTGACCGAGGCAGGATATGTAGGGGAAGATGTCGAGAATATCATTCTCAAACTTCTCCAGTCGGCCGACTATGATGTTGAAAAGGCGCAACGGGGCATCGTCTATATCGACGAGATCGACAAGATCAGCAGGAAGTCCGAAAATCCTTCCATTACACGGGACGTGTCCGGGGAAGGGGTGCAGCAGGCACTCCTCAAGATCATTGAAGGTACGATCGCGAACATCCCTCCCCAGGGCGGGAGGAAGCATCCTCAGCAGGACTTCATCCAGGTCGATACAACGAACATCCTCTTTATCTGCGGAGGCGCATTTATCGGACTTGAGGGCATTATCGAACGGCGCTCGGGCAAAAAGACCGTCGGGTTCGGGGTCGCTCTTCCCGGCAAGAGCGAACGGAAGCTTGGCGAAATAATCGGCACGGCTGAACCGGAAGACCTGATCAAATACGGGCTCATTCCTGAGTTTGTAGGCCGGCTTCCGGTCGTAACTGCATTAGCCGAGCTTGACGAAGTCTCCCTGGTCAGGATCCTCACGGAGCCGAAGAATGCTCTCACCAAACAGTTTCAAAAACTTCTTTCTTTTGACAACGTGAGGTTAAAGTTCACGGAGACCGCTCTGGGTGCCATAGCGCGGAAGGCCATACAGCGGAAGACCGGGGCGCGCGGCCTCAGATCGATCATAGAGGAGATAATGCTCGATGTCATGTATGAGATCCCGTCCCAGAATGGCATCAGGGAGTGTCTCATCACCGAGGAGACGGTGATGAAGAACGAGAAGCCCATCCTCATATACGAGAAACAGGCTGAATCGGCTTAACCCCGGGACGCCCTTGCCAGGCTAAGGCTTTTTTTTCACGGCAAGGGACTTCTCGATAGCCTTCCGTATGGACTCTTTCAATCGTTCGTCGCTGACCTCCGACACAACGGCAGCAGCAAATGAAACCTCGTCATCGGACAGAACGCGATCCTTCTTCCGGTCCGGGGTTCGCCGCTTCTTTGTCCCGATCTTCCCGATCCTGAATCGCGCGTCGGTTATCCCGTACGGCGCAAGTTTCCTCACGATATCTTTCTTGTAATAGGTAAACTGCTGCATCCAGGCCGGAGAGTCTACATTCAGAAGAAGTTCGTTCTCGGTGCAGCCGGCGGGATACATGTGTGACGCGAGGCCGGCTTCAAAAATATCAAACCAGTCGCTCCTGATGCGTTCAAGCCTCACCCCGCTCTCGATCCCGAGCCTCTTCAGCATCGGGCCGAGAACGGCTTCAGCTTTTTTCATCAGACGACCTTCTTGACGGTACCGCTCCTCAGACAGCGTGTGCAGACATAGGCCCGTTTTACTCCTGCCGCAGTCTGTATCCTTGTCCTCTGGAGGTTTGGCAGAACCTGTTTCTTGGTCTTGTTATTTGCATGACTCACGTTGTTTCCGGTGGTCTTTTTCTTTCCGCATGCGTAACAGCTTGCCATGTTCATCCCCCTTTCTTCGTTGCATAAAGATAGTTGGTTATGATAACATTTTAGAATTATTGATACAACAGTACATCACTCAGTGCAGTATTCTGCTTGCAGTTCATCGCGCAGTTTAAGGGAAAAAAAATAACATGGCAAAAGTCAGGATATACGAATTAGCAAAAAAGCTGAACAGGAACAGCAAGGACATCCTTGACGAGCTCGCGGATATGGGCTTTGAGGGGAAGTCGCATTCCTCAAGTATCGACGAGTCGATAGCTGACAAAATTGCCAGGACCCTGGGTGAAGCTGAGCCGGTGGAACTCCCTGCCGCGCTGAAGGAAGAGACGAAACCCGAACCGGAGGTCACGAAGGAGCCGGTCACGATAGAAATCGTCAAAGAAGAGAAGCCTGAAAAGATCACGGCAGAGATCAAAGCTGCCCCTGAAGCAATAGAAGTGATAAAACCCGAGATCAAAGCCGAAGCCAAAATAGAAGCTAAGGAAGCTGCCAAGAAAAAAGGCGAACATAAGAAACCGGCAAAACCGCATAAAGGGAAAAAGGAAACAACGATAAAACTTGAGCCGACCCTGCCAAGCGAGCCTCCGCCGATCATAACAGAGGAAGCTATGGCCGAGCCCGTAGCCGCTCCGGTCACACCTGAGGGTGAGGAGGACGTCACACTCCCTGACAGGTTCAAAAAAGATATCGAGGCGGAAAAAATAGAAAAGTTCAAGGCAAAACCCGGCCTTCAGCGGGCGTTTCAGACCATTAGAAAGGTCGAGCCCAAGAAGTGGCATGACACAAAAACGCTGAAAAAAGGTGGGAGGCCTGCGTTTCCGCAAAAAGCGGATACAAAACAGCAGGTGCTTTCGCCCGCGCCGAGGAAAAAGAACCTTAAACTGCGGGAAGGTTCGTCCGTGAAAGAGTTCGCCGAGTTGCTCGGCATCAAGATCGGGGAGGTCATCAAGAAGTTCATGGAAATGGGCTATATGCCCACGATCAACCAGCCTGTGGACACCGATGCCGCCCTGCTCGTTGCCGACAGCTTCGGCGTTAAGATCGAACTTGCCTCGGTGGAAGACGATCTGATGGTGGAAGAGGCTGTGCATGAAGATGCAGCTGACCTTTTTCCCCGCGCCCCGGTCGTCACGATCATGGGACACGTTGACCACGGGAAGACATCTCTGCTGGATGCGATCAGGGAAACAAGGGTCACCGAAACAGAGGCTGGAGGAATCACCCAGCACATCGGCGCCTATAAGGTGAACCTGAAGGGCAAGGACATCGCGTTCCTCGACACCCCCGGCCATGAGGCATTCACCGCTCTCAGGGCAAGGGGCGCCAAGGTCACGGACATCGTCGTCCTTGTCGTGGCTGCTGATGACGGCGTCATGCCGCAGACAGTCGAAGCCATCAACCACGCGAACGCTGCCAATGTGCCCATTGTGGTCGCGGTCAACAAGATCGACAAGCCTGAGGCAAACATCACCCGCGTCAGAAACGAGCTGTCAGAACGCGGCATCATCTCGGAGGAATGGGGCGGTCACAATATCTTTGTTGAAGTATCAGCAAAGAAGCGACTGGGCATCGAGCATCTTCTCGAGATGATCCTCCTGCAGGCCGAGGTGATGGAACTGAAGGCAAACCCCGACAGGAAAGCTAAAGGTACCATCATTGAAGCAAGGCTCGACAAAGGACGGGGTCCCGTTGCAACCCTCCTCGTGCAGACCGGAATGCTGAAGGTCGGCGATGCGCTCCTGTCAGGTGTGCATGTCGGCAAAGTCAGGGCCATGAACGATGATACCGGCAAGAGGATCCAGGAGGCCGGGCCGTCCACGCCGGTCGAGGTCATCGGCTTCTCGGAAGTGCCGACGGCGGGAGACGTCTTTACGGTGGCGGATGATGAAAAACGTGCCCGTCAGGTCGCAATGACGAGACTGCAGAAGCAGCGCTCGCTCGAGATAGCCAAGGCAAAGAAACTGACGCTCGATGAGCTCTACACGAAGATCAAGGAGGGCCAGATCAAGGAACTGAACATCATCATCAAGGGAGATGTGCAGGGTTCCGTGGAGGCCATCAAGGACGCTTTTGAAAACATCGTCCATCCTGAGGTGAAAGTCAAGGTCATACACACATCTGTCGGCGGCATCACTGAATCGGATGTCATGCTCGCTACCGCATCGAATGCGATCATCATCGGCTTCAACGTGCGGCCTGAGACAAAAGCTGCCCAGACTGCTGAAAAAGAAGGCGTTGACATCCGTCTGTACAATATCATTTATGAGGCGATCGATGATGTCAAGAAAGCTCTGGAGGGAATGCTCGCGCCCACACTCAAGGAAAAAGTGCTTGGCAGGGCGGAGGTGAGGCAGCTTTTCCCCGTTTCACGCCTCGGGACCATTGCGGGATGCTATGTTGTCGATGGTTACATGTCGAGAGCGTGCGATGGCATTCGCGTGCTGAGGGACAACATCGTTGTCCATGAAGGCAAAATGGCCAGTCTGAAAAGACTTAAGGATGATGTGAAAGAGGTCCAGACAGGTTATGAGTGCGGTATCCTCGTGGAAAACTTCAACGATCTCAAGATCGGCGACGTCATCGAGAACTATATCATCGAGAGTATCGCCTCAAAACTGTAAGGAGCTTTTTCTTTTCCCGCGTCTCTCTGCGTACGTGACAATTCCTTTTTGCCGGGTTCTTATCCCAACAGGCTTTTCTTACAGAACAGAATCGTTTATTATGTAATTAAGGAAGGAAATAGGTGCTCCGTGCTGCCATATAAACGTTCCCAGAGAGTGAGTGACCTGATCCGTGAAGAGGTCGCTGACATCATCATGTACCGTCTGAAAGATCCGCGGATCGGCTTCATTACGGTTACGGGCGTTGACATGACCGATGACCTCAAACTTGCCAGAGTGTTTGTCAGTATCCTCAAGGAGGAGGACCGCGAACAGACACTTGAGATCCTGAATGACGCAAAGCCCTTCTTCCGTTCAGCCCTGGGAAAGCGCCTTAAGATGAAATTCACTCCTGCGATAGAGTTCAGGCTCGACACTTCCATTGAGTACGGATACAAGATAGACAAGCTTCTGAAGAAGATAAAGGATCATAGTGAAGATTCCTGAAGACCTTATCGAAGCATTCAGGAACGAGAAGGTCTTTCTTCTGACAACGCACATCGGGCCCGATGGCGATGCGGTCGGCTCCTGTTTGGCACTCTCTGAGGCGCTCAAATCGCTTGGCAAGACCGTATTTGTCTACGATAGGGATCCCGTGCCGGAATGTTACCGGTTCATGCCGGGATACAGGTCATTCAGATCAAGCCTCGGCAGGATCATGGCGAAACATCCCTTGGTTGTGCTCCTCGACTGTAACAGTCCGGACCGGGCAGCGCTCACCGGCAATGCATTCAGAAAAACAGCAGTCATTGATCACCATGAGACAGAGTCCGATTTCGGTGATATCCGGTGGGTAGAGCGGTCTGCAGCAGCGACAGGGCTCATGGTCTTCCATCTTATCAGGACCCTGGACGTTCCCCTCACAAAGTCCATGGCGACCAATCTGTATACTGCCATCACGGTCGATACCGGGACGTTCAGATACAGCAACACTGGTCCGGACGTCTTGAAGGCAGGTGCTGAGCTTGTGGAAGCCGGTGCTCGGCCCGGCACCATATCAGAACATCTATATGAACATTGGGAGAAGAAACGCTTTGAGCTGCTCGTCCGTGCCCTTGGAACACTCGATATCAGGGACGGCATTGCATTCATCCATGTTACAAGGGACATGCATGAGACTACCGGCACCACGGAGTCTGACACGGAAAATTTCGCAAACTTCCCCAGGATCATTGATTCCGTTAAAATATCGGTCCTCATCAGGGAAGTTGACAAAGGACGCTGGAAAGTGAGCATGCGCTCGAAAGGCCCGGTAAATGTGGCAAACATAGCCGCTGCAAACGGGGGAGGAGGCCACCGGAACGCGGCTGGATTCAGGATTGCGGCTGACCTCGCGACGATAAAAAAGGTGATCCTGAAAGCAGGCAAAACCATCCTCCCTGAATTATGAAATTCATTTCTTGCTCCCGTCGTTTTCCCGCTGACGCTACCGGTATTCCATGTCCTCATTGAATATTGTCATCGCTCTGAACAAGCCCGAAGGCATGACGTCTCAGCAGGCCGTAACCAAAGTAAAAAGGATCTACGGCGTGAAAAAAGCGGGTCATGCCGGTACGCTTGACCCGCTCGCAACAGGAGTGCTGCTCGTTTGTCTGGGCGAGGCGACAAAGATCAGCAGGTTCCTGATGGATAAGGAAAAAGAATACCGGGCAAGAATGAAGATCGGCATAAGAACTGATACGCTTGACGCTGAAGGCACGGTCACGGAAGTCAGGAACGTGCCCGATTTTTCAGCCCATGATATAGAAAAGGCGGCACGGGAATTTACCGGCAGGATCATGCAGAAGCCACCCATGTATTCAGCGCTCAAACATAAGGGAAGACCGCTCTACGCCCTTGCCAGGGAAGGTATCACCGTCGAAAGGGCCTTAAGACCGGTAGATATTTATTCCTTAAGCATAACCGATGTTAATCTTCCCTATGTTGACCTGAATATCTGTTGCTCCAAGGGGACCTATATACGCACCCTCTGCGATGACCTTGGGGAAAGGCTCGGGACCCTCGCTCATCTGACCTCTCTCGTAAGAACAAGAACCGGCATGTTCAGCCTTGAACAGACTGCGGGTTTCGACCAACTTTCGGCGGACGGAAAGGAACTTCGTGCCCTTCCCTATATATATTCTATCGACGAGGCACTGTCGGAACTCGTCGAAGTGTTCGTCAAGGAAGAGGATTATCACCGGGCCAGAAACGGCATGCCGATCAGCGCAGAAAATGTTAAAGCGTCTGACCACTCAGCCTTTGTCCGTCTTAAGTCTCCGTCAGGAGAATTATTCGGCATAGGGAGGATCGAGAACGACAAAATTGCCGCTGAAAGAATCTTAAACTTATAGCTGCATTTGCATAACTTAAACCATTTTCTCAAGATTCAGTTTAAACTGGCTGATATAAATACAAAAAAAATGCTTGACAAGATATTTTATTTCTGGTATTCATAAGCTATGCTTTTTGGCGGAAAAGATTCAATCGGATTAGATATCGGCTCGAGCTTTATCAAGGCGGTTAAGCTCAAAGAGTCGAAAGGCGGCTATGAACTTGATCTGTGCCATGTGCACGCCCTGCCCCCTGAACTCATTGTCGATGGCTCGATCATCGACTCTCTGAGACTGGTCGATTCACTGAAGGAAATGATAAAGGCCGCGGGTATTAAAGCAAAAAATGCTGCTATCGCGATATCAGGACACTCCTCTGTCATCATCAAGAGGATTTCTTTGCCGGAGATGTCGGAAGAAGAGCTCTCCGAGTCGATAAAGTTTGAAGCCGAACAATATGTGCCCTTTGACATCGATGATGTCAACCTTGACTTTCAGATCTTAGGGCCGAAGGACGAGCCGGGACAGATGGATGTCATCCTTGTAGCCGTCAAGAAAGATATCATCAATGAGTATATCCAGGTCGTAAAGGAGGCAGGTCTCACGCCGATCATCGTTGACATTGACTCCTTTGCCCTCGAGAACATGTACGGCGTCAATTATGAAATAGAGCCTGGAAGAAACGTTGCCCTCCTCAATATCGGCGCGAGCACGATAAACATGAGCATTCTGAAGGGCGGCATATCCGTATTTACCAGGGACAGCTCTCTTGGCAGCAATCTTCACACGGAAGCCCTGCAGCGAGAATTTAATATCACGTATGAGGTGGCTGAGAAACTGAAGCGCGGCGAGCCGGTGGAAAACGTGTCCCCGGAAGATGCCAATTCGGTCATTGAGTCAGCGTCCGATGAAATACTCGGTGAGATCAGCCGGTCCTTTGATTACTATCGAAGCACCACCGTTCATGAGGACATTTCCGAAGTGATCCTCAGCGGGGGATGTGCGCTTATCAAGAACTTTGCATCGATGATCTCCGAGCGTTCGGGCATAGAGACGAAGATCGCAGAACCATTCAGAAACATCAAGATTCCCAAGAGATTCGACGTCGCATATATCGAGGAAGTAGCTCCCATGATGGCCGTAGCCGTTGGTCTGGCACTCAGGAAACAGGGCGACAGATGATAAAAGTCAACTTAATACCAACAAAAAAGAAAAAGAAACAGAAACCGCTTCCGACCTTTCTTATTTATACGGTCCTTCTGACCATTCTTACCGCTCTTGTCCTTGGCTACCTCGCATATTTCTACAGCTCCCGTCTTTCCGACCGAGAGGCAAAGGCAAAGGACAATGACCGCAAGATAACCGAACTCAAAGCAAAGATCAAGGCAGTAGAAGATTTCGAACGCCTGAACAAGACATTCCAGCAACGCAAGGACATCATAGAAGATCTGGGCAGAAATAAATCGCTGCCCGTTAAGATCCTCGACGAGATAAGCGCGCAGCTGCCGGTCGGCGTTTGGCTCACAACCATGGATGTTAGGGGATCTGACATCAACCTGAGCTGTACGGCATTCTCGAATACGGACGTCGTCAATTATGTCAATAACCTTAAAAATTCCAAATTGTTTACTGACGTATATCTTCAGGAATCTGTCCAGTCAAAGATAAAAGAAACCGCTGTTTATACGTTCAGACTAACCTTCAAGGTGAAACCCTGATATGGCATTAAAATTTGACATCAAGGCCCTGCCGACCTATGCAAAGGCGATAATAGCTGTCGTTCCGTCAATTATCATAATCGCACTCGTATTCCTTCTTTGGATAAACCCGAAGATGAAGCAAATAAAGGTTCTTGATGCAAAAATAGACAAGCAGAATAACGAGATCGCCTCAAGCCAGTCAAAAGCAGCGAAACTCGAGATGCTGAAGATGGAAAATGAACGGCTTATCGCGAGGATAAACGAGCTGAAGGAACAGCTGCCTGAAGAAAAGGAGATCTCGAGCCTCCTGAAGCAGGTATCCGATATGGGCATCTCTGCGGGACTGGAAATCAAGTCCTGGAAGCCTTCACCGAAGGTGACGCATCCGAGCGGTATTGTGTATGAGATCCCTGTCTCTGTGGATGTCGTAGGGACTTATCACAACCTCGGGTATTTCCTCAGCAGCCTTACACGGCTGAACAGGATCGTAAATATCAAGGACATGAAGATCGGGAATCCCAAAAAGGAGCGGTCGGAAAGCATGCTGCAGGTATCGTTCAAGGCCTCTACTTTTTCTGCTATTCCTGATGCTGAAATGGGAAAACCGGCGCCGGCGGTAAAAAAATGATGAAAAAATCATTGCTGGTCACGGTAGTTACATGTTCACTCGGCATCATGTTTATCGCCTGCGGCGACAAACAGCCGGCCAAGAAGCCACAACCTCAGGCTACAACTCCTCCGGCAGCTGTTGCCGCCGCACCAGCAACACCGCAAAATGAGATCAAAGCGGAAAAAGAAATCTATGTCTACGACCCAAAGGGAAGAAGAGACCCGTTCATTCCGCTGATAGAGACCGGAACAGCAAAGGAAAAACCGGTCAGGAAGAAGGGCTCTGTACCGATTGAGAACTTCGATGTCGATGAGATCAGGGTCATTGCTATCGCTTGGGACAGCAAGCAATTCTATGCGATGGTCACCCTTCCTGACAAGAAGTCGTACACGGTCAGGAAAGGAATGACACTGGGTCTGTATGGCGGCAAGGTCCGCGAAATCACCAGGGACTCGGTGATCATCACCGAGCAGATAAAGGATTACAAGGGCCAACTGAAAACAAAAGATACCATACTGAAACTCCGCAAGGAGGAGGAAGAATGAAAAAAGCACTTATTCTAAAACTGTTCATATGCATGGCTATGCTCATGCTTATTTTTGGTTGTGCTTCGACGCAGGGAGGCAAGCAGTCCTCTGACGCTGCCGGAGCACCTTCGATCACCTCGATCCAGGTTGAGGATAATGTCCTCATCATCAAAAGCAATCAGCATTTCACGTATGCCATATACAAGTCAAATGATCCCTATAGGGCAACCATAGAGATACCCGACATGGCCACCGGCCAGTTTAACGACAAGATATCCTCTGAACGGTCAGGCATCACGGAGATCATTCCCCAGCAGATAGACTCTCCCAAGCTCATAACCAAACTCGACATCGTGTTGCAGAACCCTTCTTCCCTCACTCCTTCATATAAGGACAATACTCTCACCATTTCGATAGCAAAAAATGAAACGGTAGTCCTTACAAGTGAGCAGGAGTCTGAACCGACTCCGAAGGCATCCGTGCAGTTAGCGGTACAGGAAACGGCTCCTGAAAAAGAACAGGTTCAGCAGGAGATTGCCCCGGCCAAATCCAAGGCAACAGAGATAAAAAACATAGAAATCCAGAAAACCGCAGGCGCGGTAAAAGTCCTGATCACCGGCAACGGTACGATGATCCCCAACATATTCCCCATAAATGAACGGATCGTTGTTGACATCCCTGACGTCGCTCTGCGTGCTCCCATACCGTCAAAGACGGTTTCACCGCTTAAAGGGATACGTGCAGGAAAACATCAGGGCAAACTTCGGCTGGTCCTTGATCTGAAAGAAAAGACAAATTTTGATGTCACGGCAATCGGCAACAGCATCGAGATCAGCCTGGCGGGCAAGGAAACGGCATCTCCGCAGCCGACTTCCTATGCACCGAACGGTGCTGCAGCATCTCCAGCCGTGTCTTTTGAGGCTCCGGTGCAGCAGGCAGCGTCTTCTCCTGCACCCCTTGCTGAAGGTATATACACGGGCAAGAAGATTTCCCTCGATTTCCAGGACGCTGACATTGTCCCGATCTTCAGGCTTCTCGGCGATGTCAGCGGGTATAATATTGTGGTCAATCCTGACGTCAAGGGAAAGGTCACTCTCAATCTGGTCAATGTACCTTGGGACCAGGCACTGGATATTATTTTGAGAACCTTCTCTCTTGCGAAGATCGTCGACGGCAATATCATAAGGATTGTCCCGAATTCAGTCGTCGCAAAAGAGCTTAGGGACATGACCGAAGCAAAAAAGGCTGCTTCCGAGGCCGGTGAACTAAAAACAAGAATCTTTGCCGTTAACTATGCTGAACTCAGCAAACTAAAAGAGTCGATCGATAAGGCAAAACTTCTCAGTTCGAGGGGGAACATATCTATCGATGAGAGAGGTAGCAGTATTATTGCCAATGATCTGGATACGAATCTCGATAAGATCGCTGCACTCATCAAGGAGCTCGACCAGGAGGTCATGCAGGCCCGCCAGGTGATGATAGAAGCAAAGATCGTTGAGGTGAATACGAACTACACAAAGGAACTCGGTATTCAGTGGGGGACATTCTACAAAACCCCGGGCGAAAACAGCTACACCATCGGCAGGAACTCCACCGGGTCCCCGAACAATTTCCTGGTAAATCTGCCTGCAGCGGTCGGGGGGGGATCGGGCGGACAGATCGGCTTTGGCTATATCAGCAAGGCTGCCAATTTTACCCTTGATCTCCAGATCTCCGCTCTTGAGGGAACAAGAAACGGGAAAGTCCTTTCTAACCCGAAGATCATGACCATGAACAACCAGGAAGCAAAGATAACACAGGGCCGTACGATCTACCTGCCGGTCGCGACCTCAGACAAAACGGACTACAAGGCTATCGATGCACTTCTCTCCCTTACGGTGAAACCCCGTATAGCGCCTGGAGGAGCGATCTTCATGGACCTAGATATCACAAAGGACGAACCCGGCTTGCCGACGGCAGGCGGTGTTGACGTTTTGAAAAATACGGTAAAAACCTCTGTTCTGGTCAACAACTCCGATACCGTTGTCATCGGAGGAATTTTCAAGAACAGCGTTAATGCCAGTGAAGATGGCGTTCCCGGTCTTTCGAAGATTCCTGTGCTAGGGCTTCTCTTCAAAAAGAATAACGACACAATTCAAACCAGTGAGCTCCTCGTTTTTGTGACTCCGACGATCGTGAATTTCAGCGCCCTTAAATAAACTTAAAAAAAGAGGGGATGTCTTTATTGACATCCCCTCTTTTTTTTTGCATACTTCATAACACTTCACTATGCATACCATCAGATTTTTCACATCAGGAGAATCACACGGCAAGGCCCTTACAGGGATCATTGAGGGGGTTCCAGCCGGCTTTGATCTCTCCCCCGAGGATATCGACCGGGACCTGAAGCGACGCCAGGGAGGTCATGGCCGGGGCGGCAGAATGACCATCGAATCTGACCGCGCGGAGATCATTTCAGGTGTGCGCTGGGGCAAGACTCTGGGATCGCCAATAGCTGTAAGCATCGAAAACAAGGACTGGAAGAACTGGCTTGCCGGAATGTCGGTCCTTGCAGAGGACCGTGGATCGATCCCCCCTGTCACGAGGCCAAGACCGGGACACGCTGATCTCGCAGGAGCGCTCAAATATGATATGAAAGACATGAGGAATATCCTGGAGCGGTCGAGCGCACGGGAAACGGCAATGAGAGTTGCACTTGGTGCCATTGCAAAGAAAGTACTTGCCGATTTCGGGATCGTCATTGGAAGTTATGTAATGCAGATCGGGAATGTCCGTGCTCATGGAGAGATTCCGGCAGATGATCGTGCGCTTGTCCGCTTATTCAAGGAGGCGGAAAGATCATCTGTTCGCTGCCCGGACGAAAAGACTTCACGTGCTATGGTACGGGCCATAGACAGGGCGGTGAAGGGAAAAACCTCACTGGGAGGAGCATTTACCGTCTTTGCAGCCGGCGTCCCCGTGGGACTTGGCAGTCATACCCAGTGGGACAGGAAATTGGACGGCAGGCTCGCCCAGGCCATCATGGGCATCCAGGCCATCAAGGGCATATCGTTCGGGGACGGATTTGCCATGGCATCTCTTCCCGGCCATGCAGTCATGGACCAGATATACTATGCGGCATCGGCAAGATCAGAAGGTAAAGCATTCTACCGGAGGACAAACCATGCCGGCGGCATTGAAGGCGGCATGTCCAACGGCATGCCGGTTCTTCTTTCCGCTGTCATGAAACCTATTCCGACGCTCAGAAAACCCCTCATGTCCGTCGACGTGAGAACAAAGAAGGAATTTTCTGCGGCATATGAGCGGTCCGACACCTGTGCAGTACCTGCGGCAGCTGTCGTGGCTGAAGCGATGACCGCACTTGTTCTTGCCGACGCGTTTATCGAGAAGTTCGGCGGAGACAGCAAAAAAGAGATGAAACGGAACTTCCGGGGATATCTTTCATATCTGAAGAGCTTCTGACCGTCCTTGTGCATACCCCTGTCCCCGTTCCCCTGCCCGCTTTGCAATTTCTTGGTGCACCATCTAAAATAGAGCTCTCAGCTCGGCGGCGGCGCAGGGAGACAGCAGATAAGAAGAGATGAAAAACATTGTCCTGACAGGTTTTATGGGCACCGGAAAGACCGCGGTCGGAAAGGAAGTATCACGTCGCCTGAGCATGAGGTTCGTTGATATCGACCTTGAGATCGAAAAGGCCGAAGCAATGCCCGTCAGGGACATTTTCGCAAAGAAAGGGGAGGCCTACTTCCGGGAGGTCGAGGCTGAAATGATACGAAAATATTCTGCGGAAAAAAATCTTGTCATCGCTACGGGAGGGGGAGCTGTTCTCAGGGAAATGAATCTTGCCGCATTACGAGAAAACGGCATGATATTCTGCCTCACCGCATGCCCGGAAACGATACATGACCGTACCGGCAGAAATGACGACAGGCCGCTCCTTGCGGGAGACGACAGAATGCGGAAAATAATCGAACTTCTCAATACCAGAAGCCCGTTCTACGCGCAAGCCGGCATATTGATAGATACGGACGATAAGTCTCCGCTGCAGGTCGCGGACGAGATCATAGGGATTGCGTCACGATGACAACGGTTCGGGTTGAGCTGGGAAGCAGAAGCTATCCTATCACCATCGGCAGCGGGATCCTCACGGATGTGGGCGAGAGGCTTACGCAGTTGGGCATCAGCAGCTCGATCGCCCTCGTGAGCAATACGACCGTGTTCCCGCTGTATGGCGCAGCCGTTGCCCGTTCTCTTTCAGCAGCCGGCCTCTCCTGTGCGGAGATCATCCTGCCTGACGGTGAGGAGCACAAGACCATGGCGTCTGCCGAGAGAATATTTGACGCTATGCTCCGGGCAAGACTTGACCGCACGTCAGTGCGCGTAGCCCTTGGAGGAGGCGTTATCGGCGACCTTGCCGGGTTTGCCGCGTCCGTTTACATGCGGGGCATCGATTTCATACAGATCCCCACGACGCTTCTTGCGCAGGTGGACAGTTCCGTCGGAGGAAAGACAGGGGTAAATCATCCTCTGGGCAAGAACATGTTAGGGACGTTCTGGCAGCCGCGTCTTGTATGGATCGACGTCGACACGCTGCTCACCCTCCCGCGCAGAGAGTTCATCGCCGGCGTTGCAGAGATCATCAAGTACGGCATCATATGGGACCGGGAGCTTTTCGATTTCCTTGAAACGCAGGTGCAGAACGTTCTCGATCTTGACAGCGGTCCGATCCGGCATATCATTCGCAGATCGTGTGAGATAAAAGCTGATGTTGTTGCCCGCGACGAGCGTGAGGGTGGACTCAGAGCCATCCTGAATTTCGGTCACACCATAGGCCATGCGCTTGAGACGGCAACCGGCTACACGTCATTTCTTCATGGCGAGGCAGTAGCTGTGGGCATGTGCGCCGAAGCTGAACTTGCACGCCTCCTCGGCATCATCGGTGCCGAGGAGGTCCTGAGGGTCCGCCGCCTTGTCGGCGCTTATGGACTTCCCTCCGCAATACCCGGAGACATTGATCTGGACCTGTTCTTTCATTCCATGAAGCTTGACAAAAAGGCCGTTTCGGGCGCGCTGCGCTTCATCCTCCCTGACCGGATAGGAAATGTCACGATTCACCGTGCAATACCTGAATCACTCATACGCCGGGCAGTAGAACAGGCAATGACCGCCTGAGCACACGGCGCTATGCTCACATTTCCGACTTTTATTTGACATCCAAAACCACTTCTATTATCCTATGTAAGGTACGATCCCATGAAACTTTTCCCTAAAGAAATAGACTTTTTTGAGATCTTCGACAGGGCTGCTCTCAATATCATGAAAGCGACAGAACTGCTGGTCGCCCTCATGGAGAAATTCGATAATGTCGAAGCTCGCGCCAAGGAGATCTATGAGGTTGAGCAGGAAGGCGACATCCTCACCCATGAGATCATGAAAAAACTGAACAAGACGTTCATAACCCCCATTGATCGCGAAGACCTGCATGCCCTGGCTGCAAGCCTCGACGATGTCCTTGATCTCATCTGGGGCGCAGTGGACAGAATCGTGGTCTTCCGGATAAAGGAATCGACCCCGGAAGCGGTCTCCATGTCCAAAGACCTTCAACTAACTGCCGATATGCTGCATAAGGCGATTCACAAGCTCAAGGAAAAGAACTACAGCCACGTACAGGAATACTGTATCGAGATAAACAGGCTGGAGAACAGGATAGACCGGGACTTCAGGGACGCACTCGGCAAATTGTTCGATGAGGTCAAGGACCCGATCCTGATCATCAAGTGGAAAGAGATCTATGAGCACCTTGAGGATGCCTCCGACAAGTGTGAGGACGTGGCCAACGTCATCGAATCGATTGTCCTGAAATATGCATGATACATACGCCCTTCTTGTATGCGTTGTTCTTCTTGCTCTTGTTTTCGATTTCATCAACGGTTTCCATGACACTGCAAATGCTATAGCCACATCCGTTTCTACGCGGGTCCTCTCACCCAAGGTCGCTGTGGCAATGGCCGCGGGATTGAATATCGCCGGGGCATTTGCGGGAACTGCGGTTGCAAAGATGGTAGGGTCAGGGCTGGTGGAAGCAGCCTCGGTCACTCAGATAACCGTCATTTCAGCCCTTCTTTCAGCCATCATATGGGACCTCATCACATGGTACTTTGGACTTCCGACATCCTCAAGTCACGCCATTCTTTCCAGTCTCGTAGGCGCTGCCGTAGCGACAGCGGGTACCGGCATCATCATCACCAAAGGAGTCATCAAGATTCTTCTGGGCCTTTTCCTTTCTCCGGTCGTAGGATTACTTCTAGGTTTTCTTCTCATGCATCTTCTCATCCGGATTTTCAGGCGCTTCTCCCCGGCACTGGTAACGAAGATATTCAACAGATCTCAGATCGTGTCAGCGGCATATATGGCCTTCAGCCACGGTAATAATGACGCTCAAAAGACCATGGGGATCATCACCATGGCCCTGGTAAGCTACTACCGGTTGCCCGACTTCCACGTCCCCTTCTGGGTGATCTTCTGCTGCGCAACTGCCATGGGTCTGGGAACTGCATTTGGCGGCTGGCGGATCATCAAAACACTTGGCGTGCGTCTGGTAAATTTACGCCCTATCCACGGATTCGCTGCCGAGGCGTCCGCCGCAACGGTGATCGAAGTTGCGTCGCGATTCGGACTGCCGCTGTCAACCACGCATATCATCTCTTCGACCATTATGGGTGTAGGCGCTTCCAAGCGCTTATCCGCGGTCCGCTGGGGCGTTGGCGGCAATATTGTCCTTGCATGGGTGATCACTCTTCCGGCCTGTGCCATCCTCGCCTGGGCCATATGCAAAGTAATAGTCGTCCTCCTGTAACGCCACGATATTCGGTCAGGGAAAACATTTTTAAAAAAAACGTGCCGTGTTCCTGGCATTTTTTGACAGGAAGGCCAAAACCTGAGATAATACTTCTTAAAAATAAGGGGCAAGGGACGATCGAATGAAGAAACGCACAGTATTGATTTTTGTCGAAGACAAGACTGTCAGGGTTTTTCTTGAGAAATATTTCAGGAAATCAGACCAATACCGGCCCCTTTTCTGCAGTACGGTCGCTTCGCTGAACACCCTGCTCCCGAAGGACGGCATGAGCGCAGTGATCACCGAGGCATCGCTGCTGCAACTTACCCCCCTGAGGAGCGACGAGGCGCCTCTGATCGTCGTTATCAGCGGCGGCAGAGAAAAAGGCATTGCAGCCGCAGCTGCGCATAAAGCAGCCGGGTATATCGTAAGACCTTTCCTCACCGAAGATCTGGAATTCACGCTCAGATCAGCCATACAGAACAATGAGGTCACCTCAACCCAGAAAAAGGAGATCAAGGACCTCCGGACCGTCAATGAACTTACGCACCTCATCTCCTCAACCCTGGACCCCAAGGAGATCCTCTACCTGATCGTAAAGAAGATCGCCGAGATCATGCCGGTCAGCCGCTGCTCCATCATCAGGATAGACTGGGCAAACAAGAATCTGTATGTGGTCGCAAGCTACGAGACCCCTGATATCTCAACTATCAAGCTGAGCCTGAAAAAATACCCGGAAATAGCAGAGTTCCTGAAACGGAAAAAACCCGTGCTCATAGAAGACATCACTACCGACCCCATCATGAAACCCGTCCGTGACCTCGTAGCGCCGTTGGGCATAAAAACCATTCTGGTCCTGCCCATCATTTTTGAGCAGAAGGTCATTGGGACGCTTTTCCTCAGGACATCCAAGAAGCGGCGCTTCTCCGCCCGGGAGATACGCCTTCTCAATACGATCACGGACGTTTCTTCAAATACCCTGTATAACGCCTACCTGTTCACCCAGACCGAAAATGAGAAGACACAGCTGAAGAAACTTGCCATCACCGACTATTTCACCGGCATCTTCAATGTGCGCTATTTCTACCATCGGCTCATTGAGGAATTCAACAGGTCGGAGCGCTATGGTCTTCCGATAAGCTGTCTCATGATCGATATCGACTTCTTCAAGAAGATCAATGATACGTTCGGACACAAGACCGGGGACCTTGTACTCAAGGAGTTTGCCTCCCACCTCAAGCGCTGCTCCCGAAAAAGCGACCTCCTTGCGCGGTATGGCGGCGAAGAGTTCATCATGATGCTGCCCCAGACTACGGAGAAAGGCGCCTTTGCCGAGGCAGAGCGGATCCGCAAGGCGGTCAGGGTCCTCAAATTCAAGAGCCTGAAGGGCCGTGCCGGACTGACGGTCAGCATCGGCGTGTCGACATTCCCCCATGCAAAGATAACCAACCACGACCACCTCATTTCTGCAGCGGACGATGCCCTCTATAAGGCCAAGCATGGCGGCAGGAACTGTGTCATTGTCTTCGACTGACAGCGCTCGCCGCTTCCGTCTGCGTTATATCAGGCATTCTTCATGGATATCATAACCTCTCATCTCAATGCCGATTTCGATTCTCTTGCCTGCATGATAGCCGCAAAAAAACTGTACCCCGACGCATCGATCGTGTTCCCCGGCTCCCAGGAACGGAAGGTCCGTGACTTCATCGAGGTTTTCACGCCTCTGACGATCACGCGCATCAGGGACCTGGACCCGGCAAAGGTCACGAGACTCATCATCGTCGACACCAAGCAACCGGACAGACTCGGCCCCCTGGCGGAACTTCTCGCCAGAAAGAATATCGAGATCCATGTCTTTGACCATCATCCTTTTAGCGAAGGCGATATTCGGGGTTCCTGCGAAAAGGCGGATATGGTCGGGGCAACATCAACGATCCTGACCGAGATGCTCAGGGAAAAAAAACTCCATCCCACGCCCATGGAGGCGACGATCCTTGCACTCGGCATCTATGAGGAAACCGGATGCCTGCTCTTCCCTTCGACGACAGAACGAGATCTGCTCGCCGTCTCCTATCTGATCAGGCGGGGAGCGAACCTCAATATCGTCGCCGACTATGTGAAGCTCGACCTCCGGAGGGAGGAACTTGAACTCCTGAGCGAGCTGCTGGATTCCTCTCAGGAGCTGACGATCAAGGGCATACGGATCATCCTCGCGAAAGCCTCGAGAGATTCGTACGTCGGGGATGCCGCCATTCTTGCTCACAAGATCATGGATATGGAAGATATTGACGCCGCGATTATCATCCTCAGCATGGAAGGCAAGACCGTACTGGTCGCACGGAGCAGGGTCCAGGAACTCGATGTATCCTTGCTCCTCCGGGAGTTCGGAGGGGGAGGCCACCCTGCCGCGGCAGCTGCAACGGTCAAGGCAGATTCGCCCGATATGATCGCGGACAGGATCGCCCGAATGCTTCCCGTTCATGTACGGCCCGGGAAGGTCGCGGCGGATATCATGACGCAGCCGGTAATCACCATATCATGGGACAGCCCGATTGCAGAAGCTGAAGACATACTGACAAAGTATGGTGTCAATGTGCTTCCTGTCATCAGGGACGGAGCCTATAAGGGCCTGATATCAAGAGAGACCGTTGAAAAGGCCCTTTTCCACGGTTTCAGGAAAAACCATGTAATCGATTTCTGTTCAACGGACAAACTGACCGTAACAGCAGATACCCCCATCAGGGATATTGAGACCATGATGATCGAGCAGAACCAGCGGTTCATGCCTGTCCTCGAGGGCGACAGGGTGATAGGGGCCATCACCAGAACAGACCTCCTCAGGATACTGTATGAAGAGTTCCTGAGAAAGCGGCGCCTTGACAAGGGCGAGACCATCGAACCCCATTTTTCCAGTCGGAACCTTTCGGGATGGCTCAGGGACAAGTTCCCGGAGAATGTCTATGCGGTGCTGAAGCTGTCGGGAGAGATCGCCGAACGGCTGGGGTACGGAGCCTACCTCGTCGGCGGCTCAGTCAGGGACCTGCTGAGGGGAGAGCAGAACCTTGATATAGATATCGTCATTGAAGGTGACGGCATCGCATTCGCACATGCCCTTTCACAACAAATCCCCGCAAAGGTCAAATCCCATCTGGCCTTCGGAACTGCCCAGGTCTTTCTCGAGACCCTGCGCATGGACGTAGCGACTGCGCGCACGGAGTACTATGAATCTCCGGCTGCACTTCCCAAGGTCGAAACCTCATCCATAAAGAAAGACCTCTACCGGAGAGACTTCACGATAAACAGCCTTGCCATACGGCTCAATCCTCAGGACTTCGGGCTCCTGATGGACTTTTTCGGGGGCCAGCGGGACATCAAGGAAAAAACCATCCGGGTGCTCCATAATCTCAGTTTCGTGGAAGACCCGACACGGGCGTTTCGTGCCATTCGCTTCTCGGAACGGTTCGGCTTCCGGCTCAGCAGACATACGGAAACCCTCATGAAATCTGCGCTCGAAATGGGCCTTTTCGACCGGCTTTCCGGCTCCCGTCTGTACGACGAGCTCCTACTTGCATTCCATGAGACCAACCCCGTCCTCACTCTTCAGAGACTTTCGGATTATGGGCTGCTCAAGGTGATCCATCCGGCCATCTCGTTCGACGAGGACCTCGAGCGCTCTCTCGCCGGCATGAGCGAAACGCTCGCGTGGTATGATCTCCTGTTCCTCGACGGCAAAGTCGACAAGGGAATCCTCTACCTCATGGCCCTGCTTTCGCTTTTGAACGAGCCGGAACGGTCCGAGGCGCTGGTCCGGCTTGATGTACCCGCCAGGACGCGGGAACTCATACAGAACAGCATATCCGGATCAGCGGCAATACTGGCAAAACTTCCGGCAAAGGATCCTGTGGCGCTGTATCACCTTCTGGAAAACAGGGAGACGGAGGCAGTTCTCTTCGCCGTCTCTGCAGCAAGGGATGTCCGCAAGAAGAAAGACATCTCGCATTTTCTGGTAGAGTTGAGAAAAGTGAAGCCCATCCTGAGAGGAAATGATCTCAAGATGCTGGGCGTACCGCAGGGCCCCCTTTACTCAAGGATCCTGAATGAGCTCAGAGATGCTCGACTGATGGGGAAGGTTGCCACCAGGGAAGACGAGGCGGCATTCGTGAAGAAACGCTACCCCGCCGGCCCGGTCACTTCCTAAGGCACTCCCCCCGCAATATTCTGCAGGCCGAACCTGATCATCATCACCGCTATCGATGCAAGAAGGAGCGCCATGACCTTGGATATCGCTATAACGCCGCCCCCGCCAAGTACGGCGATGACCGCAGCACTTCTGCGCAGCGCAAGCCACACGATCAGGAGGTTGAGCAGGAACGAAATAAGCGTGACCATGCCGCCGTAATGGTCGACGAGCACGATGAGGGTTGTGAGCACTGCGGGGCCGACGATGAGGGGAACGCCGATGGGGACGATACCGGGTTTCCCGGCAGGCTGGCGGGGCCGCTCCTCGCGCCGGACAAGGTCCAGCACGGCAAAGACGAGCAGGACAAGACCTCCCGCGATCTTGAAATCGTTCTTCGTGATCCCAAGAATGCTGAAGATGGCTTCGCCCATGGCGATAAAAACGATACCGACCAGCAGAGCAGTTACGACCGAATCCCTTACAGCCCGTTTCTGCGCACCGGCGGACAAGCCGTGTGTCAGGGAGAGAAAAAGCGGCAGTACCGCCAGGATATCGATAGCCACGAACAGGGGGATAAAGGTATGGGGAAGATACCTGACGAACTCGTCCATACCCCATTATAGGGAGTTTCCCTGTGGGCGTCAAAAAAATTGACGCTGCCGCGAAAATCTGATAGTCTTAATACGAAATCTTCAACCCCGGAGATAAACGATGGATACGTCACTTGAAAAGATCAGGGACCTTGCGGCATCACGAGGCAGTAATTACGTAAAAGGACCTTCCAACATTGAGGAGCTGCCGGAAAAACTTGCCGAACTCGGCGTCCTTCTGCTTGAAAAATCCAAATTGGTCGGGACCTTGCACGCTGATTCCCTGAAACACGAGCTTATCGAGATCCAGAACAAGGTCGACGATCTCCGCAAAGCTCTTTTTGCAAACAAGCTTCTCGCAAAGTAAGATAGAGACCCGGTCCCCGGTACTGCAGACCCACTGCCATGGCACACGTACCACCCTTTCAGCCATCCGCGCCGTCCGGTCGTCGTCAGAACAGGCTCGCGAACGAAAAGAGTCCGTACCTGCTCCAGCATGCCCATAATCCCGTTGACTGGTACCCGTGGGGACAGGAGGCATTTGAACGAGCCGCCAGGGAGGACAAACCGGTCTTTCTCTCCATAGGCTACTCGACCTGCCACTGGTGCCACGTAATGGAAAAAGAATCATTCGAGGACGATCGGGTCGCTGCCCTCATGAACGAATCCTTCATATCCATAAAGGTCGACCGTGAAGAAAGGCCGGATATCGACGGCATCTACATGACCGTTTGTCAGATGCTGACCGGTAGCGGTGGATGGCCGCTCACCGTCATCATGACGCCTGAAAAAAAACCGTTCTTCGCAGGGACCTATTTCCCCAGGGACAGCCGCTTCGGGAGGATAGGCATGCTCGACCTGATACCACGCGTACGGGATATGTGGCAGCATGAAAGAGAAAAGTTCCTGAGACTCTCCGCTGAGGTCACGGAACACCTCAGGAGGGAGGAAGAACTGCAACCGACAGAACCGTCTGCAACCGTCCTCCATGAGGCATTCGGCGGGCTGCAACAGCTTTTTGACGAAGAAAACGGCGGGTTCAGCCAGGCCCCCAAGTTCCCGTCAGCGCACATACTCCTTTTCCTTCTCTGCTACTGGAAACGTACCGGTGCACCTGACGCGTTGCGCATGGCAACCAGGACTCTCGATGCCATGAGGAACGGCGGCATATACGACCATGCCGGGTTCGGCTTTCACCGCTACTCGACGGACGGTCGCTGGCTCGTTCCCCATTTCGAAAAAATGCTCTATGATCAGGCAATGCTCTGCATGGCCTACACCGTGGCCTTCCAGGCGACCGGCGAGGAAAAGTACCGGACAACGGCAGAGGAAATCATCACGTATGTGCTCCGTGACATGACATCTCCCGAAGGCGGGTTCTATTCTGCAGAGGACGCTGACAGTGAAGGTGAGGAAGGGAAGTTCTACGTATGGTCGTACGATGAGATCGCAGAGGTCCTCGGCCCGACTGATCACGCGCTCATCAGCAGCGCCTTCGGCATACGCAGGGAGGGCAACTTCACTGACCCGGTGACCGGTGAGCGGCCCGGCACCAATATTCTCCACCGGGAGAATCCCCTTCAAACGGTAGCGGCAGAGCTCAACCTGTCCCTGCCTGAGGCTGAAGCACGCAGCGGACAGGCCTGCGCGGCGCTCTTTGCGTCACGGGAAAAGAGGCCCCATCCGCATAAGGATGACAAGATCCTGACCGACTGGAACGGCCTCATGATCAAAGCGCTCGCCAGGGCGGCCCGAGCATTCCAGAGACAGGACTACGCGGACGCGGCTGTCAGGGCAGCAGACTTCATCATGAGACGCCTGCAGAGGCACGATGGGGTGCTTCTCCACCGGTTCCGTGAGGGTGATGCGTCCCTTCCTGCTCATCTCGATGATTATGCGTTTCTCATTTCAGGACTGATCGAACTGTACGGGGCCACCTTCGATCCGCGGCATTTGCAGAACGCGCTCTCACTGAACGCCATCCTGGTGCAGCATTATTGGGATCAGACGACGGGCGGCTTTTTCTTCACTGCGGACAACGGAGAAGACCTTCTGGTACGGAAAAAAGAGGTATATGACAGTGCCATGCCCTCGGGAAACTCCGTGGCCCTCATGAACCTCCTCCTCCTGGCCCGGATGACCGGGGACGCCGGCCTCGAAGAGACGGCTGCGGAATCCATACGCGCATTGTTCCCTTCAGTACAGCAGGCTCCAACCGCGCATGCCTCTTTTCTTTGCGCACTTGACTTCAGTTTCGGCCCTTCGTACGAGGTCGTCATCGTCGGCAGCCCGGGAGCTGCTGATACCCGGAAGATGACGGGCCTTCTTCAGTCGACATTCCTGCCTTCTGTCACCGTCCTGCTCAGGCCGGAGGACGAAACCGCCTCCTCGATCATGCAGATAGCGGAGTTCACCCGACAGTACTCTGCTGTTGACAATCGGGCGACCGCATATGTCTGCAGGGAGCAGACCTGCTTCCCCCCGACAACCGACCCCGGGGCCATGCTCGCCATGCTTCAGTCAGACAGGCGTCCCGGGGGGCAGTGATGCCGGCACGGTATCGCGCAGGCATTGTCTGCATCCTCATGCTGGCCATGACCGCGTATGCGCGGGCAGCTGTGCCGGAGGCTGTCAGTGAACCTGGCGGCGCAACGAGCACTAAGATGTATTTCTTCTGGGGTAATGGATGCCCCCACTGCGAGCGCGAGAAATCGTTCCTTGCCGTGCTGAAACAACAGCACCCCGAACTGGTCATCGAATCCTATGAGGTGTGGCAGAACCGGGCAAATGCCGGTTTCCTTCACCGGATGACAAAAAATGCCGGCATCGGGTCAACCGGGGTCCCGGTCACGTTCATCGGCAGCAAGGTCTTTGCGGGATTCTCGGAACGGGAGAGAGCTTCGATCAGTTCAGCGGTCGACGAATGTCTCCGGCAGCCCTGCATCGACCCCATCGTGAGGCTTGACCGTCCGGTCGAGCAGGAAGCCCAGAAGAGCATCGACCTGCCGCTGATCGGAAATGTCGATCCGGTCCAAGTTTCACTCCCCCTGATCACGATCGTTCTCGGCGGTCTGGACAGCTTTAACCCCTGCGCCTTCTTTGTGCTGTTCTTCCTGCTCAGTCTCCTGGTCCATGCGCGTTCCCGGTCCCGGATGCTGACCATCGGCTTCACCTTCATTTTCTTCTCGGGTCTTATCTATTTCCTGTTCATGGCAGCATGGCTGAACCTCTTCCTGCTGACAGGGAGCCTCAGGGCCATCACCATCACGGCAGGAGTCGTAGCCCTTGCCGTGTCGCTCATCAACATAAAGGACTTTTTCCTGTTCAGAAAAGGGATCTCCCTGTCCATACCGGACACTGCAAAGCCGAAGCTCTACCAGCGCATGAGAGGGCTCCTGTCATCAACATCCCTCCTGTCCATGCTCGCAGGGACCGCGGTACTCGCTATAGCCGCCAACGCCTATGAACTTCTCTGCACCGCAGGGTTCCCGATGGTCTTCACCCGCATACTGACACTTCACAGCCTTCCGCAACCGACCTACTATCTCTACCTTGCCCTTTACAATGTCGTGTATATCATCCCCCTTGCGGCAATTGTCATCATGTTCACCGTGACGCTCGGAGCACGGAAATTGACCGAGTGGGAAGGGAGAAAGCTGAAGCTCCTGTCAGGCATCATGATGCTGTTTCTCGGCACAGTGCTCCTTGTGCGTCCCGCCCTGCTCAACAATATCTCTGCGGCTGCAGGCATGCTCGCCGCAGCTCTTTTCCTTTCGTGGGCCATCGTCTCTTTTGCCCGGCGCGGGGGCATGTCAGAATTATAGCCTTCGATGGAGTCCGCGGGGCATATGCTATACTAAACGCGTATGCCCGCCTCCCCTTTCAGGAAGATCGTCCTCCTCACGCTCCTGACCTTCGGGACCTCTGCACTGCTGTTCCTGTCCGGTTTCCTCGGCCCCTTTGAGCTGAAGGCATATGATCATATGTCACGGCACCTCAATCCCCGGAAAGTGTCCGACCGCATCGTCATTGTTGCGATAGACCAGGAAAGCATTTCGGCGCTTGCGGACCAGGATATTTCGTGGCCCTGGCCGCGACAGGTCTATGCGCCGCTTCTTGAATACCTCTCCGAAGCTGACGCTGTGTTCATGGACATCCTTTTTACCGAGGACTCCTCGTACGGCATGGATGACGACAAGGTCTTTGCGGAGGCGATACGGAAGAACGGCAACGTGTATCTTCCGGTGTTTCTGACCGACACCAAAGACGAACTCGGCCGCGCTGAAGACGAACTTGTGCAGCGGATCAGCATTCAAGGGCTGGGCGCCGCCGCTGTTTCTTACCGTTCTCTCATCGCGCCTCTCTGGCAGTTCGGCACCGCTGCTGCCGGGCTGGGCAATGTAATGATAAAACCTGACAGCGACGGCATATACAGGAGGGTGCCGCTGGTATTCCGGACAGCCGGCCATGAGATACCCAACTTTGTTCTTTCCTGTCTTATCAACAAAAAGCAGGTTGTCGTTCGTGACCACGCGTTATTCGCCGGCGGAAAGAAGATACCTCTTGCTGACGGTGCTCTGCTCCTGAGATACTCCGCCCATCCCGCGGCCTTCCGGACAGTATCTGCATCAGAGGTCATCCGGTCCCGGCTTGCGAGTTCCGCAGGCAAGGAGCCTTCCCTGAAGAAGGAGAGCTTCCGGGGAAAGAACGTCTTCATCGCCCTCACGGCACCGGGCCTGTATGACCTCAAACCGACCGCGGTCACCCCCGTGTCCACCGGTGTGCATATTCATGCAACGACTCTGGAAAATCTTCTCGGGCAGACGTATCTTACGCCGGTAAAAACGCCCTTCACGGTCCTTTTCATGCTCGCTGTCAGCGTCCTGGTCACTGCCGCGGTCTTCCGCCATCATTCCCTGCACATAAGCGCTGCCGTTTTTTTGGGTACCGCGCTGGCAGCGCTTGCCATACCCGCTCTGCTCTTTATCACTGGCCTGTATATGCAGGTGATCCCTCCCCTTATTACCGCGGTGCTCAGCTTTGCCGGCGCCTCTGCCTACAGCTATGCCGTCGAGGGGAGACAACGGCGGTTCATAAAAAGGACCTTTGACCAGTACATGGACAAGACGCTTGTGGAGCATGTCCTTAAGCACCCTGAAGTCGTACGGCCGGGCGGTCAGAAGAAACGTGTAACGGTTTTCTTTGCTGACATTGCGGGATTCACCACCCTTGCGGAACAGCTCCCGCCCGAGGAGTCGGCGATGATCCTGCATGGCATCTTCAACGCCTTCACTGAGGTGATCATCCGCAATAAAGGTGTTATAGACAAATATATCGGCGACTGTGTCATGGCGTTCTGGGGTGCTCCGGTCAGTTCTGCCCGGGACGAAATATCAGCGTGCCGCGCTGCGCTCGAATGCATGGATGCCCTCCGGGAGCTCAATGCCTCATTTGCGGAGCAGGGCCTCGCCCCTGTTTCGATGAGGATAGGCATTCATACCGGAGACGCGATCGCGGGAAACCTCGGCAGCGACCGACTGTTCGATTATACCGTGGTGGGGGATACGGTCAATCTTGCATCGCGGCTCGAATCGGTGAACAAGGTCTTCGGAACGAAGGTCATCATCAGCGGGGAGACCTTCGCAGGGACCGAAGACCTTTTTCTTTCACGGGAGCTCGGCAGGATAGAAGTGAAGGGAAAATCATCCGCGGTCACCATATTCGAGATCGTCAGCACCCGGGACACTGCCCCGGCGGATTCCTGGGAAAAGCTGACCCTTTTCCACGAAGGCCTGGAATTGTTCCGGAAGCGGGAGTGGCAGCAGGCAGCTGAGACCTTCGCCCGCGTGCTCAGCAGATGGCCGGAAGACGGCCCTTCCGCATTTTATCTGCACAGGTGCTCGTCCCCGCCGGGGACAGCGTCGTTGACAGGCAGGAGCGATATCATTACAATGACTGAAAAATGAAAAGCACGTATCGCATCACCGCATCTTTTTTTCTTCTGGCAGCTGCCGCGGCTGCGTCAGCCGAAACCGTGACGGTCAT
Source organism: Nitrospirota bacterium (assembly GCA_012026685.1). GTDB lineage: Bacteria > Nitrospirota > Thermodesulfovibrionia > Thermodesulfovibrionales > UBA6898 > UBA6898. The sequence goes on along the minus strand of VEOY01000051.1, from coordinate 6,800 downwards.
CACCAGGGAAAATGCCGTCCGCGAGGACTGCCGGTTCCTTACCCCGGTAAAGATCAAAGTGAGCTACGGGGACCAGCTCGATGTCACAGCCAGGGAAGGAGATTGGTTCAGGGTAAAATTCAGGAATGCCAAAGGGTGCATCCATAAGAACGCGGTAACGGAACGGACCGCTGCGCTCTCTGAAGCGTCGAAAAAGGGCTACTCGACGACAAGCGACGAAGTGGCGCTTGCGGGCAAGGGATTCAACCCCGAGGTCGAGAAATCCTACAAGGGAAAGCATCCTGAACTCGACTTCAACGCTGTCGACGGCATAGAGGGCTACCGGGTGACCGATGACTCCCTGAAGGCCTTTATCAAGGATGGGGGACTGAAACAGCCGTGATGAGGAGACTCTTCATTCCGGCGATACTGCTGTTCCTGTGCATCGGACATGCGTCAGCAGGGATCTTCGACAGTATTCAGAAAGGCTTCGACATGATGTCAACAACGTCGGATGCGACGCAGAAAGCGGCACGCCCGATATCCGACGAGGAGGAATATTATCTCGGCCGCGCTGTCGCTGCCCGCATCCTTCAGACATATCCTCTTATGAAGGAGGGAAAGCTCACCGAATATGTGAACACCGTCGGGACAGTGCTTGCGCTGCACTCAGAAAAGCCCTATACCTACGGGGGATACCATTTCGCAATACTGGACAGCGATGAGATGAACGCATTTGCCTGCCCGGGCGGAACGATCTTCATCACGAAGGGCATGCTGATGTCGGCATCAACAGAGGACGAGCTTGCCGCAATTCTCGCCCACGAGATCGCTCATATCAGTCACCGTGACGGCATATCGTCGATCAAGAAGTCGCGCTGGACAGAGGCAACCGCCATCATCGGTTCAAAGGCGGCACAGAACTACGGACCGCAGCAACTATCGCAACTCACCGGCATATTCGAAGGTTCGGTCGATGATATCGTAAAGACGCTCGTTGTCAGAGGGTACGGAAAGACACAGGAATACGATGCAGACAAGGCTGCGCTCATCTACCTCTCAGGGAGCGGATACAACCCCGAGGCGTTGAAGGACGTTCTCGAACGGATGGTCAGCAGCGGCAAAGGGTCTGAGGGCGGCATTATGAAGACGCACCCCGGCACTACGGACAGGATCGATAATATACGCGCGGATATCCCCAGGACATCGGCAGACCCCGGTCCTCTCGGCAAGAGGACCGGCCGCTTTACCGCCCTCTTGCACTGACGCGAAGAAGGTCGGACAAGATATGCAATGGACAGAAGACCTCGCGGTCGGCGTTGAAGCGATAGACTCCCAGCACAAGGAGCTCTTCAGAAGGATCAACGGGCTTGTCGATGCCATCGGGCAGGGGAAATGCAAATCTGTCATAGACAGCGTGATCACGTTCCTTGAAGACTATGCCGTCGTCCATTTCAGTGCTGAAGAGTCCTCCATGGTGAAAAATGCCTATCCTGAATACGATCAGCACAGGAAGCAGCATTCCCTGTATCTCGCAAATCTTTCTGATCTTAAGAAGGAACTTGCGGAAGACGGACCTTCCTATGTGCTTTCCGTGACGACCAACCAGGTCGTGGTCGACTGGATCATCTCGCATATCCTGCAGACTGACATGAAATTCGGGGAATATCTGAAGAAGATATCGTAGCTCCTGTCCGCGAGTTTTGCCATCACCCGCGTTTTCTCCGGGACCGTGCCTTCATGCGGGAGTTTTATGCTACAATTTCAATATGTTATGCTCCAGCCAGACCGCACGGGAACCTGCATGCGCGAGACTATGACAGCATGCAGCCATAGAACATGATCATACGGCTCCTTTTCTCGTACCCGGGGATGTATATAACGCAGTCCGTTCTTCATTCCGTTGTCGCGGTCATCATCGTTGAACTTTCCTTTTTCGCATGGGACATACGCGACCATTTCACGAAATTCCGGTACCGGTTGCTCACTCTGACACTCCCGATCCTCATGTTTCCCCTCTTTCAGGCATTTTCCCCGCAACGAGGCTCCTGGTATTTCAGGCTCAATACCGCGCTCTTCGACAGCCAGCGTTGGCTGGAGCTGAATGTGCTGGGCGTGATCCCGCTTTCTGTTGTTTTTGTGGTTTTTCTCGCCATCGTAACAGCTGTTTTCCTCATTCAGGAGATCCTTCCGATCTTCAGGGGACGTTCCTCGGGCATTGACCTTGAAGTGTGCAAGGGGACCCTCGAGACCCTTGATGCAATGCTGGACAGTATCTGCCGAACCCTGAACATAGGGAAACCCTCTGTCTGCATCATAGACGAAGCCCTGCCGGTATTGGTCACGCAGGGGTTCAGGGACCACAGGATCATCGTGTCGAACCGTCTTATCGAGACCCTTGAGGAGGGACAACTGAGAGGAGCGCTCACCCACGAGGCAGTGCATATCATGAGGGACAGCAGCAGCAAGACCCAGTTCATCTATCTCTTGAGAATGCTGATGTTCTATAATCCTGTAAGCATGATCGAGTTCAGGAGGATCGTCCACGACGATGAATTCATCTGTGATGCCATTACGGTCTCCAAAACAAAGGACACGGAGGCGCTCATCGCAGCCATTTCATCATTTTATTATCATCCCGCCGAGACCGAAGGATTGTCGCAGATGAAGGAGCGGATCGAAAGCCACAGCCACAACCTGCTGCTGGACGAGAGAATTGAAAGGCTGCGGGAGATAGGCCATGACGGCCCGGAGCGTTTCCGGTGGGTGCCGTTCCTGCTTACGGCGTCCGTGATATTCGTGATGGGATATCTGGTGACATGAGAACACTGACATTCGGCAAACGACTGCTGCTGTTCTGTCTCACGGTCTTTCTGGTGACCGGCGTTCTGGCGGTCCTCAACTGGCTGCCCTCGCTGGTGCAGAAACAGACGATGAAAAAATTCAGTTCCATCGATGCCGCAGAGAAACAGCTCCGCGTAAAACATCTTTTTCTTCCGACCCTGATCCCTGAGGACCTGCGCATTGTCTGGCCGCCGGCGGAAATATATGCGCAGGACGTGCCGTTCAGCGCATTCATCATGCACCTGAAATATAAGGACAGCAACGGCATCGGTCTTGTCATACAGCAGACGGATGCCGATGCGCCCTATCAGATCGAACCGCTGATAAAGGTCAAAACGGTCACCGCAGGAAGCCAGATATTCATCAAGGACAGGAAGGCCGTCCTTGTCCCTGCGGTCTGCGATGATGATATCCCCTGCAACGAGGTTTCCTGGAACGAAGGCGGCACGATCATTACCCTCATCTGCAAGTGCTCTGCGCAGGAAGTCGTAAAGATCGCGGCAAGCACGCTCCCGGAACCCTGAGGCATCACGCCGGCGGACCGACCGGAGCCGGTTTTTCTTTAATTATCGCAGCCTTCACCCTCCTCTAAGACAAATTTCCCTGCAAAATAGGTACTTTTCCCAATTACGTATTCCGTCTCCCCCTGTTATGCTAATGCCGGAATCAGGAAGGCTAACTGCCTATAATAAGGAGGAAGGACTGTGGCTCGGATAAAGCACAAGGGTGGAGAAATAGCAGGGAAAGGAAATTACTGGAATTTCTCTACAGGAGAACGCGTCCCGCTGGCCTGCGAGGCCCGTCTTCCGGGTGATGCGGGGACGGTATACTATAAGACAAATCCGGCGCTCATACTGGCAATACTTGCGGCAGGACCGGTATTCGGACTTATTTATGCGGCCTTCCTGCCGTTCATCGGCATCGCCATTGTCACAAAGCTCGTTTTTTCGAAGTTTGCGGGAAAACCCGGGAAAGGACTGTCCCGCGTGGCGACGTTCAATTGGCAGTCGACAGAGGCATATCTTGCCGGCAGACGGCAAATGAAGAAAGTGACGGACGAAGAAAATCGGCCCGCAGGAGATAACGTCGCAGGAAGGGATGCGGAATAACATGCAGAGCGGACATTCCACCGATGGGATGTCCGCTCTCTATCAGGGGGAAATATGAACATACAGAAACCACACCTCATTTTTTCAGTCGTTCTTGCGGCCCTGCTGTCGTTCTCCGTGGCCGAAGCCCAGCTTTCGGAGACCGACCAGGCATGCCTCGGCTGCCACCAGATGGACCAGAGCATAAAGTTCGGCAGCGGCGAGACCCTGTCCATAAAGGTGAATGCAAATGACATTGAGAAGTCGGTGCACCGCATCATCGGATGCTCCACGTGCCATGGCTTCACCGCGGACAACCATCCGCAGAGATCATATAAGAGCAAAAAAGAGTTCAGCTCGCTGAGCGCCAGAAAATGCATGCAGTGTCATGACACCAAGAAGAACAAGATCCATGAAAAGCTCATCAGGGAGTCTGCGACAACAACGACATGCACTGACTGCCACGGCTCACACAACGTAAGACGTGTACGTGAACTCGCAAAGGGGAACCAGTACTGCCTGACCTGTCACAGCAAAGAGCTCGAGGTACATTACAAGGACGGCCACCGGGAAAGAGCCATGGTCGACGAGGCAGCCCTGAACAAATCGGTGCATAAGAACCTGAGCTGCGTGGACTGCCACGTAATGGTATCGCCGGAGGACCATCCGGTCAGGCAGTTCCAGAACAAACGGGACTTCTCCATGGTGATGGCGGAAAACTGCAGGAGATGCCACTTTGACAAATACAGCAGGACCCTTGAGGGAATCCACTTCAAACTGCTGACCCAGGGCAACGCAAAGGCCCCCATCTGCTCTGACTGCCACGGAACGCATGCCATTGCCTCTGCGCGCAAGGACAAGCTTGCGAACGCCCAGCGCTGTGAACAGTGCCATAAGGACATTTATGCCATTTACGCAAAAAGCGTGCACGGCGCGGCGCTGATCAATGAGAACATCGAAGACGTACCGATCTGTTCGGATTGCCACAAGGCCCACGACAATGCCGGTCCGCACACCGCGAACTTCAGGATCTCCGTACCCCAGATCTGCGCAGGCTGTCATGCCAAAAAAGAGATCATGCAGAAATACGGACTTTCCACGAAGGTCGTGGACACGTATCTTCAGGATTTTCACGGCGTCACCATGAAATTCTACAAACAGTTCGGCCAGACAGACAAGCAGATCGCGGTCTGCATAGACTGCCATGGTGTCCACAACATCGTAAGGGTAAAGAACCAGAGCGCTGCTGTGGTCAAACAGCATCTGCTGAAGCGCTGTCAGAAATGTCACACGGACGCAACGGCGAACTTCCCTGACAGCTGGGTCTCGCACTACGAACCCAACATCAAGAAGGCGCCCATGGTCTATCTCGTCGACCTCGGCTACAAGATATTCATACCGTTCATGATCATCGGCCTGCTGCTGCAGATCGTGCTTCATCTGTGGCGCTATGCCGTAAACAGATAACGATAAGGAGGCATCCATGTACACCGCAAACAGGGAATATATAAAGAGGTTCGGGCCAGGCAGGATCATTGAGCACTGGCTGAACGCAGGCGTGTTCGTCCTGCTGGTGATCACCGGTCTCGCCCAGAAGTTCCACGGATATGACATATCGCAATGGATAATCCTGCTGTTCGGCGGGATCGATACCACAAGAGTCGTGCACCGGTACAGCGGCATAGCGCTCGGTATCCTCACGTTTCAGCATATCCTGGTAGCCTCGTTCGGCATTCTCTTCAGCAGATGGCAGCCCAGCATGATCATCCACCTGAAGGACTTCCGGGACGCGGTCGACAATATCCGTTACTACCTCGGCCTCTCCGAGCACCCGGCAAGGTGCGACCGGTACGACTACAAACAGAAGTTCGAATACTGGGGTGTTGTCATCGGCGGCATGCTGATGGTTGCCACCGGGCTTGCGCTCTGGTTCCCGACCGTTGTCACCCGCCTGCTGCCGGGGCAGCTCATCCCGGTGGCAAAGGCATTGCATACCAACGAAGCGCTGCTGGCATTTCTCGTGATCGTTACCTGGCACATTTACAATGCCATCTTCAGCCCTGAGGTGCTGCCCCTGGACACGGTCATTTTTACCGGCAAGATCTCCCGGGAACGGATGGTCCACGAACATCCCCTCGAATATGAACGCATTACCGGCATAAAGCTGCCGCCGCACCATGAAGGGCATGCCGCTGCGGAGGAAGCCGGCACACCGTCATCCTGACAGCATGGAGGATTTCGCTCGCTTATGGTTATAATGAGACTCAGGGACACGCATGCAAAGAAAGATCATTATCTCAATACTCTTTACGGTCATCGTCATATCGCTGAGTCTCGGCATCATAAGCCATATTGCGGTGCGCGAAGGCATAGATCACGCGCTCAACCACAAGCTGCAACTGTCATCCATCGTTGCGAAGAACACTGACGTGCTCCTGAGCAGCAGTCTCCAGCGCCTCTATGACATATCCCTTTCCGGAGCCGTCTCGCTCGCTGACGCCAACTGGAAGCCGGAGCTCGCTGCGCTGAAAAAGGCCTATGACTACTCGATCTTCTCGAACGGCATCTTCATCCTTGACCTTGAAGGCAATGTGATTTACAACTACCCTCCCCATCTTCAGAATCAGAAGAACCTCTTCGACCTTCCCCGGCTGCGTTCAGCGATGAATGAAGGGAGGCCGTTCATTTCCGACATCTACACGGTCAAGCCTTCAAACAAGAAGACCATATACATCATCGTTCCCCTGAAGAACAAGTTTGGCGTCATGGAAGGCGCGGTCGGCGGAGAGATCGACCCTTCTACCCTCAGCTTCAACGAGATCATCCGGTCGTTTCCTGCGGAAAAGAACGCATACATGGAGATCGTGGACAGCCAGGGGATCGTTGTGG
>VEOY01000168.1 GCA_012026685.1 Nitrospirota bacterium | reverse complement strand
GCCGGTGCCGCACTTCGAACACATATGCACCCTCACCTGTTCGTACTGCTTTTAAGATATGCTTTTTCGGCGTAGAATATTCCATGGCTGAATATCTTTACCTGCACATCCCGTTCTGCGTAAGAAAATGCGTCTATTGCGATTTCCTGTCCCTCCCCTACGATAAGGCTCTTGCGTCAGCCTATGCCACGGCTCTCTGCAGAGAGCTTGAAATGAAAAAGCATATGGCCGGTGCGTTGAAAACGGTCTTTATCGGTGGGGGAACACCGACAACGCTCCCCGAAGCATCTCTTGAACAGATATTTTCCTGCATCAGGGAACACTACACTCTCCGCCCGGATGCTGAAATTTCCATTGAAGCAAATCCGGGGACTGTGACACGGGAAAAGGCAGCCATACTTGTCGCTCAGGGAGTGAACAGGATCAGCCTTGGCGTCCAGTCGTTCAACGACAATGAGCTCAATACCCTCGGCAGGGTCCACTCCGCAGAAGAGGCCATCTCATCCGCAGGCACTTTTCTGTCGTCCGGTCTGGAGAACCTCTCTCTGGATCTCATGTACGGTATTCCCGGTCAAACGATGGAAACATGGAAAGGATCGCTGAGCGCGGCTGTCGGACTAGCCCCCAAACATATTTCCGCGTATGAGCTTACTCCCGAGAAGGGAACCCCGCTCAAAGAAAGCCTGGATTCAGGAAATCTGTCACTGCCTGATGAAGAGAGCGTGCTGGCAATGTCCTCGCTTGCCATTGATGCCCTCGGGACGTCCGGGTTTCAACACTACGAAATATCGAACTATGCCCTGCCCGGTTATCAGTGCGTGCATAATATGAATTACTGGAACAGGGGAGAGTACCTCGCCGCCGGCGCGGGAGCACATTCATTTCTGCACGGATACCGCTCAACCAATACCGGTTCGGTCCCCGAATATATCAGCGTACTCGGCAATGACGTCATTCCGGAGGTCGACTCCGCGCACCTGTCCGGTGAAGAAGCGCAGAGAGAATTCATCATGCTCGGGCTCAGAAAGATCGGGGGCGTTCATCTGAAGGAGGCATCTGACCTGAAGCTGGATATCGCAACAGCTGCGCGCGCGCTGATCGAAAGCGGTTTTCTTGAGATCACCGGCAACTTCCTCCGGCTCACCCGGAAAGGCCTGCCCATTGCAAATGCCGTTATCGTCAGACTGCTGCAGGACCTGGAGCTCTGAGCCCGAAGCCCCTCGTTCCTTCGTCTTAGGGAGCGGTGAGCAGCACTGCAGGAGTCAGGAGTTATGCGTACAGCTTCTTCATAAGCCAGGCCATATTTTCTCCGAGGCTCTTGAACGTCGCAACGCCCTCCTCATCCTTTAACACTTCGCCGGGATTCCGGCCCATACCGATGCTCCAATAGCCGGAGCCGGGAATGATCATGTGGTTGATACCGAAAAAGTAGTTAATGCTCGAATAGACGTCTGTTCCCCCCGCGCGCCTGAAGACAACGACCGCTGTTCCGACCTTGCGCTTGAACAGACTGTCGTTCGCGCGCGCCACAAGACCGGCCCTGTCAATAAGCGCTTTCACTTCGGTCGAGACATTGGCAAAGTATGTCGGAGAGCCGATGATGATGCCATCCGCTTCTATCATCTTTTCGACGAAACCGTTCAGATCGTCCTTCTGGATGCAGCGCCGGTCCTTCAGCTCAAAACATTTGAAGCACGCCCTGCAACCCCTGATATCCGCCCCGCCGAGCTGCACGAGCTCCGTCTCTATCCCTTCTTTCCTGAGTTCATCAAAGACGATATTAATGGCGAGATGGGTATTTCCTTCTTTTCTCGGACTGCCGTTAAATGCCAGTACTTTCATGGCGATTCTCCTTGTCGTGAGTCGTTATGCCGTGCCCGATCTTTCCGAGTACCGGTGAAAATCCACGCCGATCTGTCTTGCCGCCGCCCTCCATCGTTCGCTCACCTTCAGAGAAAAGATGATGTCCCTGTCGCACGGAGCGATCAGCCAGCTGTCCGTCAGCAGCTCATCTTCAAGCTGATGGGAACTCCACCCTGCAGAACCGAGGGCAAACAGATACCGCTCCGGTCCCCCGCCGCTCAGGATATCCAGGAGCATCTCCCGGGATGCGGTCACCCCTATATTCGCGGCAACCTTCAGGGACCCGTATTTCCTATCGAACGGCGTATAGATGATATACCCCTGCTCCGGCTTGACCGGCCCCCCGAAAAAAACCGGCATATCAACAGCACTGTGCGTGACGTCGAAGTTGTGAAGAAGCGGCTGCAAGCTTCCCATGAGCACCCGGTTCACCACGAGACCGAACGCCCCCTCATCGTTATGGTCGCACATCAACACCACCGTGTGGTCGAAATTCGGATCGTCCAGAACCGGCGACGCTATGAGAAAATTTCCTGTCAGGCTCTTCATCTTCATAAATATGATCTTCTTACGGCCTACTATACCACAACATATACCTGTTGTCATGTCCCGCAACAGCGGCCTCCCAAGCTGCATTTCGCCGCTGCTTGAAAACTTCCCGACCTTTGCAGTACTATGTTGCATGCAGAAATTAATTACCCGTCTCGCCCAGAAAAATTCCACCAAAATCGTGCTCGTGGTCCTTGACGGACTGGGAGGACTTCCGCTGAACGGAAGGACAGAACTTGAAACCGCTGCTACGCCGAACATGGACCGGCTGGCGCAGGTGTCCGCCTGCGGACTTCATACACCTGTTGCTCCCGGTATCACTCCGGGCAGCGGTCCAGGTCATCTTTCCCTCTTTGGTTATGATCCTCTTGAGCACCAGATCGGAAGGGGCATTCTCGAGGCGCTGGGGCTCGGTCTTGAGATCACGAACGCGGATATCGCGGTAAGGTGCAATTATGCGACCATGAAGGACGGCATTATCACGGACCGGCGGGCCGGAAGGATCCCGACAGACCAGAGCAGAAAGCTCACGGAAATGCTCCAGAAGAACATCCCTCGCATCGAAGATGTGGAATTGACTTTCGCTCCGGGCATGGAACACCGGATGGCCGTGGTCATGAGATTTCCAAACGCGCTCGGCAAGGATGCCGCCGATATCCCTGACACAGCCCCTCAGCTTGAGGGCCGGCAGCCGCTGAAGCCTCTCGGCAGCATGAAGAGCGCGGAGCACGTTGCCGCGATCGCGGAACAGCTGATCAACCGGGCCCATGACGTACTGCGGCATGAAGAAAAGGCGAATTTCATCCTCATGCGGGGTTTTTCCGGCAAACCCGATATCCCCACCTTTGAGCAGGCGTATGGTCTGCGCGCCCTTGCCATTGCCACATATCCCATGTACCGCGGTCTTGCAAAGCTCGTCGGCATGCAGGCACCGGCTATTGAGGGCTCTGTTGAAGATGAGATCGCGTTCCTGAAAGACAATTTCGATTCTTATGACTTCTTTTTCCTGCATGTAAAAAAGGTAGATTCATACGGCGAAGACGGCAACTTTTCCGAAAAGGTGAAAAGGATCGAGGAGTTTGATGTCCTCCTTCCGCAGATCCAGGCAATGAAGCCCGATGTGCTGGTGATTACCGGCGACCATTCAACTCCGGCGATCATCAAAGGACATAGCTGGCATCCCGTACCTGTCTTTCTTCACGCTCCCTACGTCCTCGGCAATCTCTGCGCGTCGTTTTCCGAGCGTGAGTGCTTCAAAGGTGAATTCGGTGTCTTCCCGACCGTGCAGCTCATGCCCCTCATCCTTGCCAATGCGCTGAGACTCAGAAAGTTCGGCGCGTAAGGACAGAGATCTGTGTCTGTGTTCAGTGTCAGAGACAAAAGACAGACAGGCGATGACACTCAATAATTCCGGCCGGGAGGATCAGGAAGACCCCTCTCGCCGCGCCCTTTCATCCACACTCTCCTTTATCGACACCCACTGCCACATAGAAATGGAGGAGTTTGATCTGGACCGGGAAGAGGTCGTTGTCCGTTCCAGGGCTGCAGGCATCGAATCACTTATCACCATCGGGGCCGACATCGAAGGCACGCTGAAAGGCGTCGATCTGGCCGAGCGCCATGACGGCATATATTGTTCGGTCGGCATCCATCCCCATGACGCAAAAGATTTCACGGAAGGGACATACCGGCTGCTCAGAGACCTCACGGGAAAAGCAAAGGTCGTTGCCATCGGGGAGACTGGCCTTGACTATCATTATGACCATTCCCCCCGTGATACACAGAAAAAGGTATTCGAACAGCATCTCGCGCTCGCAGGCGAAACAGGGCTTCCTGTGGTCATTCACAGCAGGGAGGCTGACAGCGACACCCTGCAGATCGTCCGTACGTCCGGCATCACGAACGGCGTTTTCCATTGTTTTTCCGGCGACCGGGAGATGGCGGAGCAGGTCATGGCCATGGGGTTCTACATCTCCCTCGCCGGCCCGGTGACGTTCCGGAAAGCCACGGGGCTTCATGAAATAGCGCGACTGGTGCCGGACGACTATCTCCTCATCGAGACCGACGCCCCCTATCTGACGCCTGAACCGTTTCGCGGAAAGCGGAACGAGCCCGCGTATCTTGTGCATACAGCGGCGAGGATCGCTGAGCTGCGGGACATAAGCCTTCAGGACATCGCCCGGATAACCACGCTGAACGCCAAACGGCTGTTTGCGATCGGCACCCTGCCTGATGCGGGGGAAATAGCGTATCAGATCCGTGATAGTCTGTACCTGAATATCACGAACCGGTGCACGAACAGATGTTCGTTCTGCGTCAAGTTCCATTCCGACTACGTCAAAGGCCACCGTCTCAGGCTTTCACATGAACCCTCCGAAGAAGAGCTGAAGAGGGAGATCGGCGATCCCGCACGGTATGAGGAGATCGTTTTTTGCGGTTATGGTGAACCCCTCCACAGGCTCGACACGGTAAAGAGCGTAGCCCAATGGGTAAAATCACGGCATGGGCGCGTGCGCATCAATACCAACGGCCATGCAAACCTGATCCACCGAAGGAATATCGTCCCTGAACTGAAGGGGATCGTCGACAGCATATCCGTCAGCCTTGACGCGCAGGACAAGGACACCTATAACCGGATATGCAGTCCGGCATATCCTGATGCGTTTGATGCGGTGATCGCGTTTATCAGGGATGTCAGGGAAGCGGTGCCGGAGGTTCAGGTAACGGTCGTGAACACGCCGGGCGTGGATATCGCCAAATGCAGAAAGATAGCGGAAACGTTGGGGGTGAAATTCAGGGTCAGGGAGCTTGATGTTGTAGGGTAGCGCCGTCCGTCCATTTCAGAAACGCTTCGACCACCGCCGGGTCGAACTGGGTCCCTGAACATCGTCTGATCTCCTCAATGGCATCTTCCCGCCGCCTCTTCGTCCGGTACGGCCGGTCCGATGTGAGCGCATCAAAGGTGTCGGCAACCGAGAGGATCCTTGCCAGGAGCGGGATCTCCTCGCGCTTCAGTCCGAAGATGCTCTTCCTGCCGTCCCAGTGCTCATGGTGATACTTAATACCGAGGATGACCTCGTTGAACTGCTGCATCTCTCCGAGGATCTCTGCGCCGATGCCCGGATGCTTCCGGATCTCGATCCATTCCTCCTCGGTCAGACACTGATCCTTGTTCAGTATCTCCTTTGGCGTGGCTATCTTTCCGATGTCGTGAAGGAGCGAGCATATCTTCAGTTTTTCAAGGATGTCTCCCGTCAGGTCAAGGTACTGTCCGATGGCAAGGGAATACTCCGTGACTCGTTCCGTATGGCCGGCTGTCCAGTATGACGTTGCTTCAAGCGCCTTGACCAGGGACTTTATCGCCCCCACCAGAAGCCCTTCAAGCTCGTTGTACAACAGGGCGTTTTCCACGGAAAGGCCCGCCTGGGAGGAGATCGCCATCAGGAGCTTCGTATCATGGGAAAAGAATTCCTGGTCACCTTCCTTGTCCGCAACAACGATAGCCCCGATCGTCTTCGCCTTTCCCTGAATAGGGCAGACCATCAGCGACCGGACGCCGGCGATATCATTCCGGTATTTTGTTTCCGCGATCCTGCAGAACGCCGAGGGTCTCCGCGTCTCTATGGACCTCCAGAGGACCTTCGTGTCACTCGTAAACACACGCCTATCATCCCATGTCCCCCGGGATATCTTGGTATGGAGAACGTTTTCTTTCTCATCGAGGAACAGCACTGCGGCTGTCCTGACGCCCAACGAATCAATCGCCTCATTCAGCATGCGGGAGCAGATATCGTCTATGCTGAGAGATGCAAACATGCCGGAGACGCGGTACAAGAGCGAAAGTTCTTCGTACGCGTGGCTCAGCTCCTGAACAGTAGCGGTGAGGTCGTCCTTATAACTGTTAACTTCCAATGGTCTCCTGCACCAGCTCGAGAAGGGACTTCGGACTGAAGGGCTTGGTTATGTACCTGCTGACCCCGCACTGGATCCCCTGCTGCTCATCCGAGTCCTGTCCTTTTGCGGTCAGCATGAAGATCGGGATTTCCTGCAGACCAGCATCCGCCTTTATCATCTTGCACAGTTCGATCCCGCTCAGTTCGGGCATCATCCAGTCAAGGATGATGAGATCGGGACGTTCTCTTCGTATCACCTCGATGGCGCGCTTGCTCTCGCGGAGGGTAATGACATCGATCCTCGCCTTCTTGAGCTTATCTTCGATCATCATGAGGATGAACGGTTCATCGTCAATAACAATAACCTTGCTCACAACACCTCCCGGTACGGAATACTGAGTGTCACAACGGTGCCTTCCCCCGCCGAGCTCTGTATGGACATTGCCCCGTCATGCATTTTCACGATCTCGTCGCAGATGGCAAGGCCAAGACCCGTTCCTTTTATCCTGTGGCCATGTTTGCCGCGGTAGAACCGCTCGCCGAGGTGGGGCAAATCCTCTTCCGGTATTCCCCAGCCGTTGTCCCTGATCGCTATCTCAATTATATCGTTATTCCGTCTTATGTCCATCTCTATAATACATCCTTTATCAGAGAATGTTAAAGAGTTGTCGATGAGATTTATCAGCACCTGTTTCAGACTCTCTTCATCGCCAAGCATGTACGGGACGTTGTGTGCCGCATATCTCAGCGTCGCGCCTTTGGCGGCAACAAGTGTCGAGAACGTGTCCTCCAGGTCTTTCAGCAGTGCCGTGACATCGATACGTCTGAAATGTAGTGCCTCTTTCCCGCTTTCGATGCGCGCCAGACTCAGAAGCTCCGTCACCATCTTGGTCAGTCGCAATCCCTCATTCCTGATAACGTTCAGATATTGATCGACCTTATCTCCGTCCACGTCTCCGTGCAGGAGCATCTCGGTCATGCCGACGATAGCCGAAAGCGGGGTCCTGAACTCATGTGACACCGACCTGATCAGTTCCGTTTTCATCCGGTCCAGTTCCTTCTCTCTGCTCACATCACGTATCAGGTTAACGATGCCCGTTACGGCCCCATCCCTGTCCAGGATCGGCGAGGTGTGTATTACGACCGGAACGCTGCTGCCATACCGCGTCCTCAGGACCGCCGCACGGGAAGCAGCCGCACCCTGCTTTGCCTCCTCCAGCGACTCACCCAACCGTATACGGAAATCGATATTCTCTTCGCTGAACCTGAAATTATCGCAGACCGGCATACCGACGGCACTGTCGTGTCCGATACCGGTCAGCTTTTCGAACGCCGAATTCACCGACACCACCCGGTTGCCGGTATCCACGGTAAGGATGCCGTCGGTAACGCTCTGGATGATCGTATCGGCAAGTTCCTTTTCCCTGCCCGCCCTCATATAATATTCCGACCGCTCGAGGGCCACGGATATCATGTTCGCCACGATCTCGAGGAAGTGAAGTTCCTCTTCCTTGATATCCTTCTGCATGACGTGATACAGCGCAAAAACGCCGATGGGTTTGTCGCCGATGAACATGGGCACAGCTGCAACGGCATGATATGCGGACACTTCGGGGGAAAGATAGAACTTGGAATCGGCCCGGATATCGGAAGCCTGGACCGTCTGCCGTTTGCTCAGTGCGAATTTTTCGAGCGAACTGACATCAGCCGCGTAGATGACCTCCCCTTCACGTCCGGTAGCCTGCGAAGAGGACCTGAGAACGAGGTTTCCGGAAGGGTCATTGACCAGCATCCATATGAAATCCGCGCTGAATATGTGCTTCATGAGCGACAGGACCTGCGTCATAATGTCCGTAATGGCCACCTCGGCGCCAAGCCGGGCGGACAGGGTGAGCAGCTGCCGGTGCTCCTCCTCCCACCGTTTCTGCTGATGTTCATACAGAAAGCGCAGCTTCTCGTATAAACGGATATTTTCCAGCGCCATGCCCGTCATCTCCCCGACGGACAGAAGGATGGTCTCCTCCTCGGGAGTGAATACGTGAGGACTGAAACTGAAAAGACAGAAGACCCCGATGATCCGCTCCTTGCCCTTTATCGGTATGCAGCAGTATCCGCGAATGCCCGAATGCTTCACGATAGACCGCTCGATCCGGTGGTCGCGCGATATGTCCGAGGTCGTGATGATCTGTCCTGTTACGGCGACCTTTCCGGGCAGATCTTCTCCCAGACGGATCCTGCCGATCGTCCGGGCATATTCATCGGAGATGCCGCTGTGATACTGGCAGATCATTTCCTTTGTTGCCTCGTCAAGGAAGAATATGCCGCCGCCGTCCATGGAAAGCAGTTCGGTCAATTTCTCGAGCACTCTGGTGAATATCTCATCCGGTTTCAGCGACCGGTTGAGAATACCGGAAATATTGTTCAGGACCGTAAGCTCCCGGTTCTTTCGGACGATCTCGGCCTCGGTCGCCACCTGCTCGGTCACATCCCTGAGGAGCTCGATGACATGCAGGACCTTCCCTGACGCGTCCTTCACCGGGTTCGCCAGGATCTCATGATACCGTACGCCGCCGCCCGCTTCGACATGCTGATGAACGGTCTTGTGCCCCTTCCCGTCGGCAAAGACCGCCTGGGTCGGACAATCATGCCCGTCACTCCAGCAGGGCGCCTGGGACTTATGGAGCGCCTGGTGGCAGAACGTCCCTATCAGATCCTGCTCAGCACCTTCCACTGCTGCCCTGTTTGCCATGATGATCCGGAAGCTGCGGTCGATGACGATCAGCTCGTCGGGAATACTGTTCATGATCGTCTCAATATAATCCAGAGAACTCTGCAGCTCTGCCCGGAGGCTGCCCTGCTCCCTGAAATCCTTCATGACGCCTATCTTGCCGATGACCTTGTCCCCGGAAAATATGGGTGCGCCGCTCACCAGTACCGGTATGGCCTGACCGTTCCCGGCAATAACGCTGAGCTCATAGGCCGAAGCAATACCGAATGCGCGTTTTTCATCGAGCTGTTTCCTCATGATGAGAGCGTTCTTTTCGTCCAGCAGATCGAATATCGAAGCGCCGATCACATCGTCTTTCCGATGTCCGAACAGCCGTTCGAACGCGGGATTGATGTCCACGATCCTGTCTTCCTGATCAACGACCCAGAGGGGGTCAAGCATGGCATTGACATACAAGTCCTTCTGCACAAGCTCCTGCGTCTTCGCCTTCAGCGCGCGGGCCATGTCATTGAACGCCTTCGTCACATCGCCGAGCTCATCTTCGGTAAGGACGTCGAGACGGACATCGAGATTTCCGTCACGCATCAGCCTTGTCCCCTCGCGCAGGTTCCTCAGGGAGATGAGCATTTTTCTCAGAAAGAAAATCGACAGGAAAAAAGCCATGATAAGGACATAAAACGAAAAAGGCACCATCTGTTCGACCAGCCGCGACGTGAAACCCTTATGCATAAGCTCTTTCTCGTGCGACGGCTGCGTGTCCAGGGCCTCTTCATTTTCGAAATGCTGCTGCACCTGTTTGATGAAGGTGAATGAATACGGGCCAATGATCATCAGAGCAAAGACAAGGAGCAGGCCGACAAGCCGGTAGATGATACGTGTCCTGAACATTACCAGATGTTCCTGAACAAAAAGATCGTGACGACAACGGAGAGCCATGAGACGAAAATGACACCGAACGGAGCAATGCCTTCGTCCACGACCGATTCAAAATCAACCGAAAGTCCTATGGCCGCGAGTCCCGCTGACAGGAAGAATGTGCTGAAGGTCCTTCCCCACGCAAAAAGACCGTCGAACTGCCGCAACACATTGGAAAGAAATGAAACGACGATGAACGCGACAACGAACCACGGCACCGTGATACGCCGCTCACCCCTGTTCGAAACGATCATCACCAGCGGGATGAGGACTATCAGAAAAGCCACGCGCACCAGTTTGATCTGCAGGGCGGCACTGACAATATCAGGACTGACATTCCCTGCCGCGATCTTCACCTGGCCGATCATGGGCAGTGTAGCACCCGCGAAAAAACCGAACTCGTTCTTCGTGAACGGAAAGAGGTCGTATACCATCGGGTAGAAGATCATGCCCAGCAGACCGAGCATCATGACCGACAGTATCGATATCGAGGTATCCTCCCGTTTTGAACCGATCAGGGGGGAGATGATAGCGATGGCCGACGCGCCGCAAACAGCGACTCCTGACGCAAGCAGAATGGATATTTTCTCATTCAGGTGAAAGACGCGAGAGAGCAGCAGGGTTACGCTGAACATCGCAATGAATATTATGACTATGCTGAGGAACAGGCCTGTCCTCATGCCGGCAAGGGACAGCTGCGTGCCGTACAGGGCTATGCCCGAAGGGAGGAAGATCCTGATCGCGGTGTCGGCGCCTTTTCTGAATGTCTCCATCCCGCCCAGAAGATTGTTGAGGACCATGCCGATAATAATGGACAGGACGAGTGCGTCAAAAGAAGCGTTTATGGTCGATATATAGACGGAAACGAACGCAGTGACACAGACAACCAGCAGTCCGGGGATGTGGTCCTTGTGCTTCATGACGTCTTGAGTTTACCACAAAAAAGGAACATCACGGGACAATATCCTTTCGGTGCATTGACGCGTCAGCAGATCCCTGAAATGAACTCCTCGATCTCTGTCATCATGATGACGCCCTGGGACGCGTCATGAAGATTTTTCCACCTCAGCTGTCCTGATTTCAGCTCCTCATCCCCGATGATGAATACATGACGCGCGGAGATCCTGTCGGCGCGGCGCAGCTGACTCTTCAGGGAGTTCTCCGCATCTCCCACCTCGACCCACAGGCCGCGGTCGCGGAGCCGCCCGGCCAGGGAAAGCGCTTCCGTTCCTGCGGGTTCGCCGCGCGCCGCGATGAACACGGCAGGCGCCGGCCATTCCTGCGCAGCCGATTGCTTCAGAAGCCCGATCACCCGTTCCATGCCCACCGCAAAACCTATTGCCGGCGTATCAGGCCCGCCGAACTCCCTGACCAGGCGGTTGTATCTGCCGCCCGCAGCAACGGCATTCTGGCTGCCGAGCCCCTGGCTGGTCACCTCAAAGGTCGTGCGCGTGTAGTAATCAAGTCCCCGCACCATCTCGGGGTTCACCGTAAATGCCACATGCAGCATGTTCAGCAGTTCCTGCAGCTTCCCGAAGTGCTGTCTGCAGTCATCGCAGAGATGATCCGTTATCCTCGGCGCCCCGGACCTCGCCGCGATGCACTTGGCGGACTTGCAGTCGAGGATCCGGAGGGGATTGCGGTCATACCTGCGTAAGCAGTCGGGGCACAGCTGGTCCGCCTTGCCCGAAAAGAACGAAAGAAGCGCGTCCCGGTAACCCGGTCTGCACTGTTCGCAGCCGATCGAATTGATCTGGAACGATATGCCCTGAAGACCGATGCCGGACAGGAACCTTTCCAGCATCAGGATAACCTCCGCGTCCATGCGCGGGTGCGGGTCGGCAAATGCCTCCACCCCGATCTGGTAAAACTGCCGGAACCTGCCGGATTGCGGCCGCTCGTACCGGAACATGGGGCCCGAATAATAGAACTTCTGGGGAGAAGGAAGGTTATGCAGGTTGTTCTCCACATAGCTTCTCACCACCGAGGCCGTCCCCTCCGGCCTGAGCGAAACGCTCCGTCCGCCCTTGTCGGTAAAGGTATACATCTCCTTTTCGACGATGTCGGTCTGCTCCCCGATCGACCGTGAGAACACGCCGGTCGACTCAAGCACCGGGAGCCTGATCTCCTGAAAACCGAATACGGAGAATATGCTCCGGGCCGTCTGCTCGACGGACTGCCAGAGGAATGTGTCGGGCGGCAGGATGTCCTGCATGCCCTTGAGCGTCTTATACTGCTGCGCTCCGCTCACTCGGCGACTGCTTCCTTGCCCTGACCCTCCCGGCGGTCATCGAATTCAAGCATTTTGAGATGGTTCTCAATGAGCCGTTTGAGCTCTTCCCTGAAGTGGCGCCGGATGCCCTTCATGTCCGTGATGTCCTCGTGTATCTTGATCACCTTCTCATGCGCCTCCCGGATGAGGACATCAGCCCTGGTCTCGGCCTCCTTGATGAGCAGTTCCGCCTCCTTGCGGGAATTGGTCTTATAGTCCTCGACCATCTGCTGAGCGGTCATGAGCGTTTCCCTGAGCGTGGTCTCCATATCGCGGTATTCCCTGACCTGGCTCTCGGCCCGCTGTATGTTCTCCTTCAGATTGGCGTTCTCCCTGATCAGGTCTTCCATCTCTTCACGAACGATCTCGAGGAACGCATAGACCTCCTCCACATCAAAACCCCGCAATTTCATTTTGAACTGCTTCTGTTGGATATCCAGCGGCGTGATCCTCATATGAACGCTCCCCCTTTGATTTTATACCCTATCTCTATGATCGACCGGACCAGGAACTTCTGAATAAAAAGAATGCCGATGATGACGACGATCGGCGAAATATCGATGGGACCGAGCCGGTGACCGATAAGCCTTCGAATGGGTCTGAAAACCGGCTCCGTCACGGTCCGGAGGAACCTGACAACAGGATTGTACGGGTCAGGATTCACCCAGCTGATAAGCGCCGCAACGATCACGACCCAGTAATAAACATTCAAAAGCATGTTCACGATCTCTGCTACGGTAATGAGCAGATTCCCAAAGATAAGCATGTGACTCCTCGTGCGTAGATTTCCTGTTATTCTACAATGGCTTATTGCTTTTTATCTATTCCCGGGATCCGGTTCGTTCTGCCCCGTCCCGCATCAGGAACACCCCGCGCAGTCACGGGCATGATCCCGCCACTGCGCGCCTGCGGGGATGCCTTATGCTTTCCTCCCGAGTTCCCCGGCCCTGTTCTTCGCAGCGAGGAGCGCGTCTGCAACGATAGACCGCAGCCCTTTGTCCTCAAAGACCTTCAGCCCTGCCGCGGTCGTACCGCCGGGAGATGTGACCATCTCTCTCAGTTTTTCCGGAGACATGCCGGTATCCAGGAGCTTTGCCGTACCGACCGCGGTCTGGACAGCAAGCTGCGTCGCGTCATCCCTGCCAAGGCCCATCTTTTCGCCGGCAGCTATCATAGTCTCCAGAAACAGGGCGATGAACGCAGGTCCGCTCCCAGAAAGAGCGGTTACCGCGTCCATGAATCTCTCGGGCAGCGCCATCACCCTGCCGATCGACATGAGGATGCTGCGCACGATATTGATCTCGGGTCCGGTAAAGCACTCGCAGAGCGACATGACCGACATGCCCTCCTGGATCAGGGCAGGCGTGTTCGGCATGACCCTGACGATCTTGTCCGTCCTCAGTCTTGATCCGAGATACGACAGGGTTATACCGGCAGCTATCGATACCACGGTCTTGGAGCCGTCTACCTGTCCGCCGATCTCGCCGAGTACAGCCTCCATCTGCTGCGGCTTGATCGCCAGGACGAGGATATCGCATGACTGGACGACCGCGGCATTCGACGCCGCTGTCCTGATCCCGTACCGGAGCTCGAGCTCCCGCCTCCTCTCCTCACGCGGTTCAGAGACCAGGATGTCCTTCATGCCCTCTGTTGTCATGCCCTTTATCAGGGCCTCAGCCATATTGCCTCCGCCGATAAATCCGATCATTGCAAACCTCTCTCTCCGAAAATTGCCGTACCGACCCTTACCATCGTGGCCCCTTCCTCGATCGCTGCTTCAAAGTCATGGGACATACCCATGGAAAGCTCGGGAAGGCTGAAGCCCTCTGCCGCAGCACTGTCCCTGAGTTCCCTGAGCCTGATAAAATACGGCCGCACGCTGTTCAGGTCGTCCAGGAACGGCGGTATCGTCATGAGACCTTCCGCGGTCACATGCTTTTTCCCGCGGATCCTTTCCAGGACCGGAAAGAGCACGTTTTCTGCCAGCCCGTGCTTCGTCTCTTCTTCCGAGAGCTTCACCTGGACCAGGACCCTCTGTACCTTTTCAATCCTCTCAGCCTGCCGGTCGATCTCATCAGCCAGTTCCACAGAATCAACGGAATGGATAAGGTCAAAGAGCTGCACCGCGTCCCTTACCTTGTTCTTCTGAAGATGTCCGATGAGATGCCATGAAAGCCGCTCGCTCATGGCGCTTACCTCGCCGCCCGTTATCTTATTTTTTGCCTCCTGCACCTTGCTCTCGCCAAAAACCCTGAGTCCGCATGCAACAGCCTCACGGATCAGGCCGGCCTCAACCGTCTTGGTGACCGCGATGAGCTGCACCTCGTCGGGACTCCGGTCTGCCTTCATGGCAGCGCGGGACATCCGCACGTAAACATCCTTGATCCTGTTGAAAAGTATCTGCATTTCCATAGACGAACCGGTATGCGACATGAATTAATTATAGTAGTTGCTCATGATCGAAAAAGCAATGAGCACGGCGAGTATAAGTAAAGAGTAATGACCGATGAGTAAAGCGCAGGCAACGTATTCGAGCAATTATGAGAACCCCTTCGGAAAGCTCAGCTCAAATCCAGCTTGACGGGTGATATACCGAACATTCCCGGCGGCTCTTTGCGCTTTGCTCCTCGCGATCTTTTCTATGCTGCCTTTATGAACCACGCGCCGAAGAAAATGAGAAAGACGCCGCAGAACAGCAGAACGGCGTGGTACCCTTTTTCTCCCATGATCCTCTTCCCTTTGGAGACCGCGTAGGAGACGAGACTGTACCACGCAAGATCTGCCGATATGTGGCCGAGGAAAAATATGATCACGCCCATAATGCCGAACCGCAGGGAGCTGACCAGATAGCCTAAGCCGATCGTTGCCCACCAGATGACCCAATAGGGATTGGTAATGCTGCCGAGTATGCCGGTGACAATGAGGTTCACGCCCTTCCCCTGTTTTCCCGAAGAGAGATCGAGTCGTGTCTTTGGTATGTCGCGGATGAGGAGTATCCCCATAACGATGAGCATGCCTCCCCCTGCAAGGCTGACCACATGACGCGTCGTATCACGGGTGAGGAACGGGGATAGGCCTGACAGCACCAGCACAACGATCAGGACCTCAAGGATCCCGTGGCCGAGAATGATGAGCGGACCCGTGGATGCGCCGCGCCGAGCCGACTCGCTCACCGTAAGGGTGAACAGCGGACCAGGTACCAGGGCACCCGAGAGCGCGATGAGGAATGATGACAGGCCGAGGACGATCAGGCTCACGCGTCCAGCGCCTTCCGGTACTCTGACCAGAGATGTTCCTTGCCGACCCCCGCATCAATGAAATCCCACGGCAGGACCTCGGCAAGGTCCCACTGCCGGAATATCACGGACCCGATGTCCATGTCCGGAGACCCGTCTTTCAGCATGTCGGTATCGTTTTCCGCAAGGCGTTCAATGATCCTGCCCGTCCTTCTGTCACCCCGGGCAAAGAGACCCTGCAGATGGGCGTGCTTTGGTACGTCATGGAAGACCCGCACGCCTTTTTCCTGCGCCAGCCCCTTTTTTATCGTCCTGAGCTTTTCCTTTATGCTCTTCAGGGGCTCCATGGGATGCCACTGGAACGGTGTGAAAGGCTTCGGCACGAACGTGCTGACAGTCAGCCGGATATAGCCTCTTCGCGTGTTTCTCCTGATGGTCTTCACCACATCGATCAGACCTTCGATGTCTTCGGCCCTCTCGGTAGGCAGCCCGATCATGAAATAGAGCCGCAGTGTATCCACCCCGCTTTCGAGGATAGTCCGCGCCGTTTCATAGATGTCGTCGTCGCTGATCTTCTTGTTGATGACATTGCGCAGGCGTTGCGTGCCGGCCTCCGGCGCTATGGATATGCTTCTATGCCCTTTCATCAGCTGGACCATGCGGCCGCTCTTGGCGTTCGCCCGGAGCGATGTGATCGAAAAATCGACCCCCTCCATTCCGAGGACCTCCTCTGCATGGGGATAGTCGGACAGCGAAGGCCCGATCAGTCCCACCTTCCACCCCTTCGCGGCAGCCTCGCTGACCTCCTCACGAAGCTGCGCAAGGTCTTTCTTCCTGACCGGCCGGTAGATGTGCCCCGCAACGCAGAACCTGCAGGACCACGGGCAGCCCCGCATCGCCTCGATCAGATACATGTCCGAGAACTCTGCCGCCGGCGTAAGGACCGACGACCGGAGAAAGGATTTTGAAATGTCCCGGATGGACCGTTTTCTGATCATCTCAGGCGCCCCCGCTGCAGCGGTGCGTGCCGCTATCTTTCCGTCAGCGCCATACTCGACCGTGTACCAGGACGGGATGTAGACGCCCTCTATTCCTGAAGCCTGACGGAGGAGCTTTTCCCTGCCGGTTTCCGAACGATACGCTGCGAGGAATTCTTCAAGCATCTCCTCTGCTTCGCCAACAAAAATGACATCCATGAAATCGGCCAGGGGCTCCGGGTTATAGAATGCGCAGACACCGCCCATGATGATGAGGGGGTGATGCCCCTCCCGTTCCGCGCTCCGGGCAGGTATATGCGCCAGCTGCAGCATCCTGACGAGATGCGGGTAATCGTTCTCGAACGAAACGGAAAAGGCCGCGATATCGAACGCCGAAAGAGGCCTCTTCGACTCCAGGGAAAACGGTTCTGTCCGGGAACGAACGAAATCCTCCAGATCATCTTCGTCAGGGAAGAACACGCGTTCGCACACGACATCGGGAAGGCTGTTCAGAAAGCCGTAGATCCCCTGGAACCCGAGACTGGACATGCCTACCGAATAGCTGTTCGGATAGCAGAGGGCAATATTGATCCTCCCTCCCGGGTCTTTGAATACCGTGCCCTTTTCCCCGGACAGCAGGACATTAGCCTTATCCAGAAATTTTCGATTCATGATCCTTCCATTCTGTTACAAAAATATTCCCCATTTTGCATAATTACTTGCTAATTAATTATACTTACTCTGCCTCGCACTATATAATAATCGCTGGCATATTAATTGCTCAAATAATTGCTGAAGTCTAAACCTATGCAACTATTCATGACAGAAAAAGAATTCAGGTCCCTGAAGACCATTATCGAGGAGTCTTTCGGGCTGTCCCTGAAAACCCATACAAGAGAGACACTTGCAAAAAAAACCCTGCCACGCCTGAAAGCCCTGAGACTGAACTCATTCTCTGAGTATATAGCATATGTGACAGACGGTCCGATGGCAAAGGCAGAACTCCATGCCCTTCCCGGCTATATCATGAACACTGAAAGCTATTTTCTGCGTGAATACGCGCAGCTTCAACTATTCGTTGACCTCTTCCTGGAAAAGAAGAAGCAAAAAATCCTTACGGCCGAAAGAACGTTCAGGGTCCTTTCGGCCGGGTGTGCGGAGGGTCAAGAGCCCTACAGCATCTCCATGGTCCTGCGAAACGCAACCGACCGCCTTCAGGGCTGGGACATCGGCATATGGGGGCTCGATGTCAATGTCTTTGCGCTGGAAAAGGCCCAGTATGGGGTATACAGCAGCTATTCCCTGCGCGGACCGAACACGGAAACGATCGAACACCATTTTCAGAAGACAAAATCCACATCCTGCGACACGCCAAGAGAATGCTACCGTCTGAAGCCCGAGATCGTCAGGAGTGTTGAATACAAACACGGCAACATACTGCAGCCCCTGGTGTTGCAAGGTCTCAAAAAACTCGACTTCATCTTCTGCAGGAACGTGCTTATGTACATGTCGCCCCGCGCGCTCGAAAGGATCGTCATGAACCTCTGGGAGGCGCTGGCAGATGACGGCTATCTCTTCGTCGGCCAGTCGGAATCGCTCAGGAAGCACGAAGATCTTTTTATCGCGAGGCAGTATCCTCATGTCGCGGTCTATCAGAAAAGACTCGCATCCACGTAAATCAATTCATAGGCTTCTTCGGGGCGCTGCCCCGTTCCCCGGCCGCTTTCTTGCCGTCCCTGAAGTCTGGCTAAAGGCAAAGGGACATCATCTTTATGCCTCTTGCCTATAGCCTATAGCCCTGCTGTGCGTGCGGGGCTAAAGAAATATCAATACTGACATCATGGCAATGGACCAGAGGATATCGATCGGCAGGTGCTGAAGCGAAGACGCGTCGAAAAGAAGGTCGGCCCGTGCCTCCCATTCCTCGTCCGCGAGCCAGAGTATGACCGTGACCGGTATTTTCGGAAACGGAAGGAACTCCACCGCGATGTCCCCGTATGCCACCGTCCTGCCCCCGAAGGCCGCGGCCCGCGCCCCGAACCCTTCCCTGTCATAAGCGTACTTTCTTGCGATACCTTCAAGCGGGAGCACATGCGTACCCCGAAAAAAGATATCACCGCCCGGCATGCCCGACGGCTTGACCAGTTTTCCTGTCGGACCAGCATCGGTCGCATTCACCATATACCAGACAGCTGAGAGCACAAAGAAATACCGGAGCCTCTTCAGAAAGATCTCCCCTTCAGGGGAAAGGTTCATGATCTCCTTCTTCCGCGGCTCAAGGGAGAACATGGTACCAAAAACTTCGAGACGATACGTCTGCGAAGCATCGTCGAAAACAGCGCCGGTCCTCCTGCAGACATCTTCAGGCTCCAGACCAGCGATTATCTCCCACGCCTTGTCTTCTCCGGAAATGATCTCTGCCATGGCCTATTATACGACAAGCGATTCTGCCGTATACAGTCTGTTCTCATAATAAAGAACCGCATGGTATGATTCATGGATGAAGATCGTTGCGCAGAACAGGAAAGCGTTCCACGATTATTTTGTCGAGGAGACCTTCGAAGCGGGCATGGTCCTCACCGGGACCGAAGTGAAATCGCTGCGCGACGGCAGGGCAAACCTCAAGGACAGCTATGTCATCATCAAGGATTCCGAGGCATTTCTCCTGAACTGCCATATCAGCCCGTACACCCACGGCAATATCATGAACCACGATCCAGTCCGGACACGGAAACTCCTCCTCCACCGGAAGGAGATAACGCGGCTGCAGGGCATGGCAGCACAGAAGGGATACGCCCTCGTTCCTCTCAAGATCTATTTCAAGGAATCCCGCGCAAAAGTGGAGATAGGCCTGGTAAAGGGGAAGCGGCAGTACGAGAAGCGGGAGACGATCAAAAAGAAAGAGGCAGACCGCGAGATCGAACGTGCGATGAAAAGCCGCTGACGAGGTTCCTTCTTCGGTGCTCGCCCCATACCCGTCGCCGCGAAAATCTCATCAGATGAAGTTCATCAAGACAGTGACAGGGCATTCGAGCGGTTTTTAAAACCCCTTTGGGAATCTTAGCTC